>JAJYFM010000015.1 GCA_021790895.1 bacterium | reverse complement strand
ACCCGAGAGCATCAGATGATTGAAGAACGTGCATGGTCAACCTTTCCCGTGGGTGAAGAAGGCGAGGTGAAAACGCCTTCCATAGAACCCAACTTTCCGTCGTCGGGCCGCGATGCCCTTGCGAGGCACCCTCGATGAGTGAGAGCAAAGATGCCTACGCGCTCGCCGGCGTCGATATTGCAGCCGGAAACGCCGCTGTAGCGCAGTACCGCCAGGTTCTCGGGCGTTGGCAGCACCCCGACCAACTCGATGCAATCGGTGGTTTTGGCGGACTCTTCGCGATGCCCGGCGATACGGCGCGCGCGTTGGTCGCCTCGACCGACGGTGTCGGCACGAAAATTCTTATCGCTGCGGAGTTGCAACGATACGACGGCGTTGGGCGCGATCTCGTCAATCATTGCGTGAACGATATTTTGGTGGTCAACGCCTCGCCGCTCTTTTTTCTCGATTATTTTGCCGTTGGAAAACTCGATCCCGAGATCGCTGCAGCGGTGGTGAGCGGTTGTGCGAATGCCTGCCGTGCTCACGGTTGTGCGCTGCTCGGTGGAGAGACTGCGGAGATGCCCGGGCTCTACGCACCGGGGCATTTCGATCTTGCGGGAACGATCGTCGGTGTCGTCGATCGCTCTGCCGTACCGAATCCGCAAGATGTCGAGCCGGGCGATGCCGTCATCGGGCTTCCCGCCGTCGGGTTGCACACCAACGGTTATTCGCTCGCGCGCGCGCTCGTTCCGCAAGGCGAATGGTTGCAACCATTCGAGGGCGCAACGTATGCCGATGCGTTGCTCGCAGAGCACCCGTCGTATTACGCAGCAGTGCGCGCGATTCAAAAAGTTGCCAGGGTAAAAGTGATGGCGCATATTACCGGAGGTGGATTATTAGAGAATCTTCCGCGGACGTTGCGCCCAGGCGTGAAGGCGGTTCTCGAACAATCGCGTTGGCAGGTGCCGGCGATTCAACAGGTTCTCGTCGATCGCGGTGGACTCACGCACGAAGAGCGCTACCGCACGCTGAACATGGGAATCGGATACACGCTGGTCGTTCCGATCGACGATGCGGCGCGTGCCGTCGCCGCCGTTCCCGGAGCGAAGACGATCGGTTGGGTCGAAGCGCGAACGGGAGAAGAAGCGCAGGTGACGATCCACCCCGCGCGCAGCTCCGATTGAGGGCACTCGCCAACCTCGTCGTTGACCTCCGGAGCGATACGTTCGATGAAGCGGCGGTCGGCGCCGCGCGCGGAAGGTTGGCTGCTCGGGGTCTTCGCATCGAAGAGCGCGAGCGCGACGACGCACTCTGTGCTTGGATCGATCTGGCGTTCGGCGGTGGTTGGAGCGGCGAGGCGTTTCGAGCGAAGAACCTCGTCGTCACGCTGGACGGTCAGCGGCGGGCGTTTCTCTCGCTTGCTGCGCAAGGGCTGCGTTATGCATGGTTACGCAATGCAGGGGCACAACCGGGAACCGGCATCTTCGGGCCGATCGGCGTCAGCGCCGAGGCGCGTGGAAGCGGTATCGGTGCCGACCTCGCGTTGATCGGCTGTCAGCGCCTGCGCGAACTCGGATACGATCGCGCGCTCATTCCCGCCGTCGGCGAGTTGCCGCTCGAACGATTCTACGAAGGCGCGCTCGGTGCGCGCGTCGTCGAACGGATCGATCCGATGCGTTGGTGGGAACCGCGGGCGCGCGTCGTCGCGATGGCCTCGGGAAACGGCAGTAATCTACAGGCTTTGCTCGATGCGATTGCGAGCAGCGAACTCCCCGTCGATCTCGCCGCCGTCATCGTGAATCGTCGCAATGCGCTCGCTGCGCAGCGCGCGATCGATGCGGGCGTGCGCCACGTCGAGCATGCGATCTGGAACCGCAAGGAAGAAACGCGTGCCGACTACGATGCGCGCCTGGCGGAGATCGTCGAACGCTTCGAACCCGAAGGGGTGCTCTTGCTCGGGTGGATGCATCTCCTCGACGGACGCTTCGTCGAGCGCTTTCCCGAACTCCTCAATTTGCATCCCGCTTATCTTCCGCACGATCCGCGCGCCGATGACGTCGCGCTTCCAGATGGGAGCATCATTCCGGCATTCCGCGGCGCACATGCGATTCACGATGCGTTCGCTGCGGGGAGCGCGTGGATCGGTGCAAGCGTGCACCGCGTGAGCGCCGAGACCGATCGCGGCGAGGTGCTCGTACGCCGTCCAATGCCGTGCAATGGACTCGGCGAGAGCGATCTCGCCCCGGCGCTGCGCCCGATCGAGCATCGCCTCACCGTCGATGCGGTACGGTTGTGGTCGTTCATGCGCGAACGCATCCGCGTCGTTTAACGAAATGCGCGCTCGCGTAAAATAGCGGGCGTTTGCGAGAGGAGTTGTGCGAGCGCCGCGTCTTCAGCGAGGAAGGCATCGTGGCCGTGCTCGCTGCGGAACTCGATATAGCGAGCATCGATCCCACTGCAAGCGATACGCTCGGCCGCCTCGCGGATATCTCGGGCGGGGAAGAGCGTATCCGATGAGATGCCGACGAAGGTTAGCGGCGGCGTTCTTTCGGGCCAGGATGCGTCGTGCAGATCGAACGAGTCCATCGCGTGGGTGAGCGTTGCATAGGTCGCGGCGTCGATGCGTTCGACGATCCTTGCCGCCTGGAGATCGAGAAAGCCCTCGATATCGAAACATCGCCGACCGTTGCGGTCGGGGCGGCGACCGTGGCGCCGCGTGAGCAGAGCCTCGCTTTTGTACGAGAGCATTGCCATCTTGCGCGCTAAACCGAGCCCCGCGACGGGATCGAGCGCGAGCGCGTCGCGCTGAATCGCATTGAGCGCAATCGCCACCGTGCCGGTGCGATCGGGAGCACCGATCGCGATTGCATGGCCGATACGTTCGGGCGCGTCGTGCGCCCACTGAAGCGCCTGCATGCCGCCCATCGAGCCGCCGATGGCGATCTCGACACGATCGATGCCGATCAGTTCGAGCGCGCGTCGCTGTGCGCGAACGATATCGGCGATGGTGATACGCTCGTGCACGCGCGTCGAACCGTAACACGAGCCGAGCATGTTGATGCCGACGATGCAGTACTCGCGCGGATCGAAGAGCGCGCCTTCGCCGACGATGCCCGGCCACCACGCTGCGGCGCGATGATCGCCGGTGAGCGCGTGAAGTGCGAGCACAATGCGTCCGCACGAAGGGTCGCCGTCGATCGCCACGCGTTGCTCGACGGCGGGCAAAATTTGCCCGCCGTCAAGTTCGAGGGCGCCGATCGCTATCGTGCGTTCGATCACGATTCCAGCGCGCTCTCGAGATCGGCGATGAGATCGTCGATATCTTCGATGCCGATCGAGAGCCGAATCGTGCTTTCATCGACGCCGCTCGCGGCACGCTCCGCGGGCGTCAGTTGTCGGTGCGTCGTCGACGCCGGATGGATCGCGAGCGACTTCGCGTCGCCGACGTTGGCGAGTAAGGTGAAGAGTTGCAGACGATCGATCGTCGCGCGCGCCTCCGCCTCACCACCGCGTACTTGGAACGTGACGATTGCACCGGCACCCTTCGGCAGGTAGCGACGTGCCCGCGCGCGTTCGGGATCGCTCGCGAGGCCGGGGTAGCGCACCGAGGCAACGCGTGGATGCGCGGCAAGAAAGTCGGCTACCTTTTCGGCGTTGGCGACGTGCCGTTCGATGCGCACGCCGAGCGTTTCGAGCCCTTGCAACAGAAGCCACGCATTAAAGGGCGAGAGCGCGGCGCCGACGTCGCGCAACAACTGGACGCGCGCCTTCACGATATAGGCCGCCGCACCGAATGCCGCCGCATAGTCGATGTTGTTGTAGGTCGGATCGGGGGTGCTGAACTCGGGGTGGCGCGCGCTCGCGGCCCAATCGAAACGCCCTCCGTCGACGATGACGCCACCGATGGCAACGCCGTGCCCACCGATGAATTTTGTCGCGGAGTGAATGACGATATCGGCGCCGTGTTCGATCGGTCGAAGCAGGTAGGGCGTCGCCAGCGTGTTGTCGACGATCGTCGGCAGCGCGTAGCGATGCGCGAGCGCGGAGACCGCGGCGATGTCGAGCACGTCGAGACGGGGGTTGCCGATACTCTCGGCATAGATTGCCTTCGTATTCGGTTGAATCGCCGCTTCGATTGCGGAGAGATCGGAAAAGTCGACGAGTGAGGCAGTGATGCCGAAGCGACGCAGCGTATGCGCAAACGCGTTGTAGGTGCCGCCGTAGAGCGAAGCGGAGCTGACGATATGGTCGCCGGATGCAGCAAGATTGAGGATGGAGTAAATCGCGGCGGATTGCCCGCTTGCGAGAGCGAGTGCGCCGACCCCGCCTTCGAGTTCGGCGATACGTTTTTCCAGAACGTCGGTGGTGGGATTATTGATGCGGGTGTAGATATTGCCGAACTCTTCGAGGCCGAAGAGTCTCCCGGCATGCGCGGTATCGTCGAAGCGGTACGAGGTGGTTTGGTAGATCGGTACGGCGCGCGATTTCGTCGTCGGGTCGCCGTCGAAAGCGGCGTGGAGCGCGCGAGTATTGAGCCCGTGAGATCGGGGTTCGGTGGTGGTGAGGGACATGAGTAGGTCCTTTCTTTAATAAGCCGACGATGAGTGCGCAGCATCGAGCTGCGTCGCCGGAGATGTGAGGAAGCCATCGTTCCAGATGGCGAGCGTATCGGGAAAAATCGAACGAATATCGAGAACCGGGGTGAAGCCCTCGTGCCCGTCGTTGCGCTGCGTGCGGGCGACGATACTGCGCAACACGTCGGCGATATCGCCGAGCATCGCGCTCGAGGTAGCGGCCCGTCCCGCTCCGACGCCGCGTAGATAGAGCTCGCCTGCATCGCGCGAATGGACGAGGATGCCGTTCTGCGCGCCTTCGAGCGCGGCGAGCGGATGCTCGCGAGGAACGAGCGCGGGTGCGACCTCGGCGGCGATGCCCGCGTCGTCGCGCCGCGCAACGGCAAGAAGTTTCATGCGATAGCCGCGCTTGCAATAGCGACGCAACGCGTCGCCGTCGATGCCGCGGATACCGCGGTAACGCAGGCGCGGTGTAATGGCGGCGGCGCCGAAAGCGCGCTGAACGAGAATTGCGAGCTTATGCGCGGTGTCGACACCGTCGATATCATCGCTCGGATCGGCTTCGGCGAAGCCGGCGCGTTGAGCATCGGCGAGCGCTTCGTCGAAGCTCGCGCCCTGCTCCATCGTTCCAAGGATGGCGTTGCACGTGCCGTTGAGGACGCCGACGAAGCTCGCAATAGGGTCACCGGCGAGCGCCTCGTCGATCGTTCGGAGGATCGGGAGTGCGCCGCCGACGGCCGCTTCGTATCGCAGGCTGACGCCGCGTCGCGCCGCAAGAGCATGAAGGCGCGGCCCCTGCGAGCCGATCAGCGCTTTGTTCGCGGTGACGACATGGCAACCGCGTTCGAGGGCGCGTTCGACGAACTCCGCGGCGAGCGTCGTGCCGCCCATCGTTTCGACGACGAGATCGATGCGACGGTCGGCGAGTAGCGCGTTCGCCGAATCGATCAGTAACGAGCGTGGAATGCCCTCGCTGCGAGCGGTTGTCAGCGAGCGCACGGCGATGGCGTGGAGCGTATGCGCGATGCCGTGAACGCGCGGCTCACCGACGAGCACGCGTTGGGCGACGCCGCCGCCGACGACGCCGCAGCCGAGTATTCCGATTCCGATTGAAGCTTGCATGGGTCTGCCTCCTGGTGAGATGAGGAAAGCGACTGAGGATATGAAAACGCCCCCGTCGCTGCTGCGACGGGGGCGCCTTGTTCGATGTTGAGCGTCGAGCGCTCTACGTCATCGCAAATGGCAACCTTGCCGTCGCGCGCTTGGCGGAACAGCAAGTGGACATTCGCGATGCGAACGAGATCATGGCGTGCATGGTACCCCATGCGCGTGGATCCGTCAAGTGAGGCGATGCCGTTAACGAAATCGTGACGCGCATAGAACGCTCGCTTCGAAGGTGGCGACTCGGTATTCGGCAATCTCGCAAGGAGGCTATGCCGCTGGGTGTGGCTTCACTGGAAAGGTACGTGGACTCGGATGAGTATATCCTCGATCGCCTCCGCCTCGGCAGGGGCACCGTCCGCCGTCAAGTCGCTGGTAGCGACGCAACACGAAGCGCAGCTGGAAGCAGCTGTCGGTATTCAAGACGGCGACGAAACCGTCGGGACCAACGTCAACCAGACTGCATAACGCCACTTCAACGGTTGGATAGGACGCGGGCGCAACGAGCGCGCGCGTCCTTTTTTATTCCGTCGAACGATCGCGGAGGCTGAGTCCGCTCGCGCTCGGCCGCAGGCGAAGCGTCGTGCTCGGAATTCCGGCATCGGCAAAGATCGCTCGCAGATCCGCGCCGATACGACGAACATCTGCGCGTGTGTCGAGCAACGCCAGTACCGTCGGGCCGGCGCCGGAGAGCGCGATTCCGCGCAGACCGGGTGCGTCGTAGGCGAGCAGTGCGCGCAGTCCGGGAATTTTCGCCGCGCGATAGGGCTGATGGATGCGGTCGTGCATCGCGGCGCGCAGGCAATCGAGATTCCCCGAAGCAAGCGCCGCGCCGAGCATCGCTGCGCGTTGAACCGAGAAGACCGCGTCTTCGCGCGAATAGGCTTTGGGGAGCAGCGCGCGCGCGTCGGCGGTGGAGAGATCGAGTTGCGGGATGGTCAAGAGCGCGATGCTCTCGCGCAGCGCAGGCAAACGCAGAACGGTGCGCGCGTCGCAGGCAATCGTCGTGCCGCCATAGAGCGCGGCGAGCGCGTTATCGGGGT
The DNA here is from genome assembly GCA_021790895.1 of bacterium. Taxonomy (GTDB): domain Bacteria; phylum Vulcanimicrobiota; class Vulcanimicrobiia; order Vulcanimicrobiales; family Vulcanimicrobiaceae; genus JABEUX01. The sequence goes on along the minus strand of JAJYFM010000015.1, from coordinate 31,044 downwards.
GCCCTTCGATCTCGCAGGCGAGCGCGCCGATCTGCGAGCGATCGATGCGATTCCCGGCGGCGCGTTGTGCGATCGCCAGCGCGAGAACCGTCGCCGCTGCACTCGAGCCGAGGCCGGCGCCGAGCGGAATCTCGTTCTCGATCTCGATGCGCACGCCGGGCAGTGCAGCGATCCGGCGCATCGCCCGTTCGAACGCATCGCGCAGACCGTCGTGCGTCGGGGCGTGACGACCCGGCGAAAAATGCAACGAAAAGCGACGTGCAGGCGCGACGGTTGCGCTCATCTTCGCCGAGAGCGCGATCGCCACGGCATCGAATCCAGGCCCGAGATTCGCGCTACTCGCCGGGGCGCTCGCGCGAAAGCTACGCGCCGGCATCGCGGTGGTCGGCGACCCGTAGACTCGCATCGCTATCTTTGAGCACGTGTCCGGTCAACACGGCGACGACATCGTCGCTTGTCGCGATGCTCCCGGCAGCGCGCAACCGCGTGATGCCCGCAAGCGTTGCCGCCGATGCCGGCTCGCAGCCGATTCCCGCAGCACCGATGCGCGCCTTCGCTGCGTCGATCTCATCGTCGCTCACGGCGACGACGGCTCCGTGGGAAGCGTCGATCTCCGCGCGTGCTTTCCGCCACGATTTCGGTGCCCCGACGGCGATAGCGCTCGCGACAGTGTGCGGAACGATGGGGATGAGGTCGGTGTGGGAGGTATAGAGGCGCACGAAGGGCGCAGCGCCTTCGGCCTGCACGACGGCAATGCGCGGCAGACGCTCGATCATTCCGAGCGCGAGCGCTTCGCGAAAACCCTTGCCGATCGCACTGGAGTTTCCGAGATTGCCGCCGGGAACGACCACCCAATCGGGTACCCTCCACGATCGTGCCTCGAGCAGTGCGAACGCCGTGCATTTTTGCCCTTCGAGCCGATAGGGGTTGATCGAGTTGACGACCGCCGCTTCGCCGTCCGCTCGTGCAGTGAGTGCGGCGAGCGCATCGTCGAACGATCCCTCGACTTCGACGACGCGTACGCCGTAATCGCGCATCTGCGCAAGTTTTGCGCCGGAGATCTTTCCGCGCGGGACCATCGCATAGGCCTCCATCCCGGCGCGCGCCGCGTAGGCAGCCATCGAGGATGCGGTGTTGCCGGTGCTCGCGCAGATCGCGCGGCGGGCTCCCGCAGCATGCGCCGCCGAAATGGCGACCGTCATTCCAAGGTCTTTGAACGATCCGGTCGGATTCATCCCCAGGTGCAAAAACGCGAGCGCTGCAATCCCCTCGCGCTTAGCGATTGCGGACACGTCGTAGAGCGGTAGATTTCCCTCGGCGAGCGTCACGACCGCATCGACGGGAATCGACGGCAACAACTCGCGCCAGCGCCAAATGCCGCTCCGGTCGAGCGGGTCATTGCTCGCGCGACGTTGCGAGACCATCGCGATATATGCGCGCGCGAGCGCCGGATCGCGCGCATCGTTCTGCAGCGCAAATTCGAGCAGCTCGCCGCATATCGCACAGGGAAGATCGTGGCGTTGCGCGAGGGCTCCGCATTCACTGCAACGGAGCTCGTAGCGGGCGATCATGCGGCGCTCCCGATGCGCTCGAACGGGAGGTTGGGATCGGCGGCGAGCGCGAGCGGATCGACGCGCACCGCGTCGCCCTGTGCCTCGGCGGCGGCGGCGATCATCGCGGCGTTATCGGTGCAATAGGCACGCGGTGGGATGAAGAGCTCGACGCCGTTGCGCTCCGCCCACGCGCGTAGTCGCTGCTGTAATTGTGAGTTTGCGGCGACGCCGCCGGAGAGCGCGACGGCGCGGAAATTTCCGCGAGAGAACGCCGCATCGACCCGCGCGACGAGTACGTCGACGACCGCCGATTGAAAGCTTGCCGCGACATCTTCGCGGCGAACGCGCGCGTTTTCGGGGCGCTCGAGAAAATAGCGCACCGAGGTTTTCAGACCCGAGAATGAAAAATCGAGCGCGTCGCCCTCGGGGCGATAGCGAGGAAACGCAATCGCGCGCGCGTCGCCGTCGCGGGCGAGTGCATCGAGCGCCGGCCCTCCGGGGAATCCGAGCCCGAGCAGGCGAGCGGTTTTATCGAATGCCTCGCCGGCGGCGTCGTCGCGCGTCTTTCCCAACACCTGCAGTTGCAACGGGCCGTCGACGGCGACGAGTTGCGTATGTCCGCCGGAGACCAAGAGCGCGAGAAATGGATAGGGCGGTGCGGCATCGCGCGCGAGAAAGGGTGCGAAGAGATGTCCGTGGAGATGATTGACGGCGTAGAGCGGGCGCCGTGCGGCGAATGCGAGCGCTTTTGCGGTCGCGACGCCGACGAGAAGACTGCCGATCAGCCCGGGGCCGTAGGTCACCGCGATGCCGTCGCAGTCGGCGAGCGTCAACTGCGCGCGTTCGAGCGTGTGCTCGACTGCCGCGGAGAGCAATGCAAGGTGCGCGCGGCTTGCGATCTCGGGAACGATTCCGCCATAGGCGCGATGGAACTCATCCTGATTCGTCGAGACATTTGCGAGTACGTCGCGGCCATCGCGCACGATCGCGACGGCGGTGTCGTCACAGGAGCTCTCGATTCCCAGCAGCAGCATGAGGGTGAGGTTAGCGCTCTCGGGCCCCGGCTCCGCTTACGCGACGATCGTCGCATCGTTGCGGTCGCGTGCGTTGCGAAGCGCGTCCGGGCCGGCAAGGCATATATAGGCCGCCGCCGCTCCACCCTCGCACGCCGCGATCGCGGCGCGCAGTTTGGGGCGCATGCCGTCGCGGCATTGCTCGCTCTCGAGAAACGCGTGTGCCGCCGGAACGCTCAAGCGATCGATGCCGCTACGCGGATCGTGCGCAACCGATCGGACGCGTGCGATATCGGTGACGAAGAAGAGCGCGCTCGCCGGGAATGCCGCAGCGACTGCCGCCGCCGCTTCGTCGGCGTTGACGTTGAGAGCACCCGTCGCGCCATGCTCGAGCGCAAGCGGAGCGAGAACCGGAATCGCGGGCATCGCGAGGATCGCCGCAAGGAGTTGTGGCTCGCAGAGAACGTGCTCGCCGACCGCGCCGAGCCGACCCTCGAATCGCTTGCTGCGGCGAGCGCGCAGCGTCCCGCCGTCCTGCCCGGAGATGCCGACCGCCGACACCCCGCGATCCTGCAGCGCGCGGACGATACGCTTATTGATCGTCGCGCAGAGCACCATCTCGATGACGGCGAGGCTGCGTTCGTCGGTCGCGCGGAGGCCGTCGAAACGCTCGCCCTCGATCCCCCGCTCGCGGAGCGCGCCATCGATCTCGGGGCCGCCGCCGTGGACGAGGACGACGCGCTCGCCGGCGGCGTAGAGGGCGGCGATCTCGTCGAGCAGGGGATCTTCCGCAGCCGCACCCGGGCGGGTGCTGCCGCCGTATTTTACGACCGCGAGCCCCGAGGCTATTGCATAACTATTCATAGTGTGCATAATAATACACATAATGATCGCCGCACCGCTAGCCCCCCACGAACAATTGCAGGGGCGCCACTTCCTCGACCTCGCCGATTTCCATCCTGCGGAACTGCGCGCCCTCCTTCGCTTGGCGCGCGAGTTGAAGAGCGCTCCTTCGCTCGTAGCGCGCCCGCTGCTGCGAGGCCGAACGCTTGCGCTGCTCTTCGAGAAGCCGAGCCTCCGCACGCGCGTGTCGTTTGAAGTCGCGATCACCTCGCTCGGCGGTCAGGCGCTCTTTGCCACCGGCGGCGAGATGCTCGTAGGCACGCGCGAGACGCCCGAGGATGCGGCGCGCGTGCTCTCGCGCTACGTCGACGCGGTCGTCATTCGCACGCACGAACACGAGCCGCTCGAACGCTTTGCCGCCGCCGCCGGCGTTCCGGTCATCAACGGGCTCTCCGCGCTCGCGCACCCATGTCAGGCGTTCGCCGATGTGCTGACGATGGAGGAGCACTTCGGCTCGTTAGAGGGACTGCGCGTCGTCTATCTTGGCGATGCACGCAATAACGTCGCGACCTCGCTCGCGCAAGCGGTCGTCATGCTCGGCGGCTCGATGCGTTTTGCCTCGCCGCTCAGTCATCGTCCGCGCGAAGCAACGTTACAACAACTCGCAAAACTCGGAGCACGTGCGGGTGGTCGCGTCCGCGCCTTTACCGATCCGGTGCGCGCGCTTCGCGGCGCCGACGTCGTCTACACCGATGTGTGGACATCGATGGGCGAAGAGCACCTCCACGAACGCAACGCCGCGATGCTGCTACCATACGCCGTCACCGAACGTGCATTTTCGTTCACTGCCCCGCATGCGGTCTTCATGCATTGTTTGCCGGCGCATCGCGGGCAAGAAGTCGAGGCTGGAGTGATCGATGGAGCGCGCAGCCTTGTTTTCGACCAAGCGGAGAATCGTCTCCACGCGCAACGAGCGCTGCTCGTTGCCCTCATCACCGATGGAAAAGGAACCTCGATATGAAAGAACGTCGCCAACGCGCGATTCTCACCTTGGTCGCAACGCGACCGATCCACTCGCAAGAAGAGCTTGTTGCGCTTCTCGCCGAGCAAGGATACGACGCCGTTCAAGCGACGGTTTCGCGCGATATCAAAGAGCTCGGGCTGGCGAAGGTGCCGGTCAAGGGCGAGCGCGGGGATGAAGCGCTCTTCAAGTACGTGCTTCCGAATGCGACCGTTCAGTACGCCAGTCGCCTCCATCGCGTCGTCGCCGAACTCGTGCTTTCGGTTGAAGGGAGTGCGAACCTCATCGTGCTCAAAACGCCGCCGGGAAGCGCGATGATGGTCGCTTCGGCGATCGATGATGCCGGATGGCCGGAGATTTTGGGCACGATCGGGGGCGACGATACGATTCTCGTCATCGTTCGCGATGCGAAAAAAACATCGATGGTCGTTCAACGTTTTCGCGATCTTGGAATTGGAGGAGAAGCATGAGTACGATCGTTCTCGCCTATTCGGGAGGGCTCGATACCTCCGTTCTTCTGAAACGTCTCTTACTCGAAGGAAACGATGTTATCGCGCTGACCGCCGATCTCGGTGAGAGCGACGGCGCGACCGGTGAGGCCGCTGCCGCGGCGATCGCCGCGATCTCCGCGAAAGCGCTGGCGCTGGGAGCGCGTGATGCCGTCGCGATCGACGTGCGGCAGCGTTTTTACGATGAATTCGTGCTGCCGGCGTTTGCGGCGAACGTTCGCTACGAAGGGTGCTACCCGCTTAGCGCGGCGCTCTCGCGCCCGCTGATCGCCGCGCTGTTGGTCGAAACCGCGCGGAGCTGCGGCGCCGACGCGGTCGCGCATGGTTGCACCGGAAAGGGAAACGATCAAGTTCGCATCGAGTTCGGCGTCCGCGCACTCGACCCGAGCCTGCAGGTGCGCGCTCCGCTTCGCGAAAGCCCGCTCTCGCGTCCCGATGCAATCGCCTTCGCCGCGCAACACGATATTCCGATCGCGCAGAGCGCGGCGAAGCCCTATTCGATCGATGCGAATCTCTGGGGGCGCTCGATCGAAGCCGGCGTTCTCGAAGATCCGTGGGTCGCGCCGCCGGAGGATGCCTTCGGTTGGACGGCATCGCCGCAACAGCGCCCGAGCGCACCGAGCGAGATCGTCGTGCATTTTACAGCCGGCGTTCCGCGCGTCGAAGACAGCGTGGGCCCGGCGCTCCTCGCGAAACTCAACATCCTCGGCGGCGAGCACGGCATCGGTCGCATCGATCTCATCGAAGATCGCGTGATTGGCTTGAAGTCGCGCGAGCTCTATGAAGCGCCTGCGGCAACGCTGCTGCTCGCCGCGCGCGAAGCGCTCGAGCGGCTCGTCCTCACGCGCGACGAACTGCGCTTCAAGGCCGGCATCGATCGCAAATACGCCGAGCTCGTCTACGACGGGCTCTGGTACTCGCCGTTGCGCACCGCCTTCGATGCATTCAACGGCGTGACGAGTCAGCGGCTCTCGGGGGAGGTGCGCCTGCGACTCTTCCAGGGGTGCGCAACGGTTGTCGGCGTTCGTTCGCCGTTCGCACTCTACGACGAAGGACTCGCCACCTACGGAGCCGGAGATCGTTTCGACCATCGTGCTGCCGACGGATTCATTCATTTGGCCGGGCTGCCGTTCGATCGGTTGGCGCAGGTTGCTGCGGTCGCCGCGCCGTGAGTCAGGGATCGCTGCAGTGGGGTGGGCGTTTTCGTAGCGCCCCCGACCCCGCGCTGATTGCATTCGGATCCTCGTTGGAAGACGATCTGTTGCTCGCGGCATTCGATATCGAAACCTCGCGCGCGCACGTTCGCGCCTTACTCGGCGGTGCGATTATCACCGGCGATATCGCTGCGGCGCTCGACCGCGCGCTCGATCGCATCGTCGCGGAGATCGGTGATGGATCGTTTGCGGGATGGGCGATGGAGGAAGGCTTCGAGGATATTCATGGAGCGATCGACGCGCGCGTCCGCGAGATCGATGAACGCGCAGGGGGCTGGCTGCACGCCGGTCGCAGTCGCAACGACCAAGTTGCGACGACCTTGGTGCTCTACGCCGCGGCGCGCGCTCGCGATGGAGCGGCGCAAGCGAGGGGAATCGCCGCAGCGATCGCCGAGCGCGCGCGTGCGGCGCTCGCGGACGAGATCGTACTGGCGGGAACGACACACGGCCAGCCCGGGCAACCGATCTTGCTGGCGTTCTGGTTGCAAGCGGCCGCCGAACCTTTTTTGCGCGTTGCGCGGCGTTTTGCAACGGTTGCGCGCGAAGCGATGGAGGAGATGCCGCTTGGTTCTGCGGCGTTGGCTGGGAGTTCGCTGCCGCTCGATCGGATCGCAGCAGCGCGCTATCTCGGCTTCGCGCGCCCCACGCGCAATGCACTCGATGCGGTCGGCACGCGCGATGCGCTCTTTGCCTGCGCCGATGCCTGGGCGACGGGCTGCATTCCGGCGGCGCGTATCGCTGCCGAAGTCATTCCCTGGTCCTCTCCGCTCCTGAGTTACGCGAAGGTCGGCGATGCATCGGCGAGCGGTTCGAGTTTAATGCCGCAAAAACGTAATCCGGATATCTTCGAACTCGTGCGCGCCGGTACGCAGAGCGTGCTTGCCGATGCACGGACGGCGTGGAGCGCGAGCGCTGCGGTCGCGCTCTCCTACCATCGCGATCTTCAGGAGTGTAAACGGCGCGCGATCGCCGCAATTGAAGGCGGCAGCGCCATTCTCGCCGCATTCGAGCGCGCCTTTGCCGATCTCGCATTCGACGGTGCAGCGATGGAGAATCGGGCGACGCTCGGTTATACACTTGCAACCGATCACGCCGATGCACTCATTCTTCGCGGTATCGATGCGCGGCGCGCCCATCGGCTCGTTGGGGAACGCGTTGCCGTCGCTGAGGATCAGGGGCGTCCGTTCGATGCGAGCGATTTGCAGGCGCTCGGCGCGCAGATCGGGGCCGATACGTTCGCTGCGCCTCTCGATGCGCGCGCCGGCGTTCGCGCAAAGGCGACCGTCGGTTCGACCTCGCCCGCAGCGGTCGCGCGCGCGCTCGACGAACTCGAAAGCGAACTCGCCGCTCTTGGGGTGCCGGTATGACGCGCGTTCACGTCTGGGGCGCCGCCGGATACGCCGCCGCGCAAGCAATTGAGTGGATCGATCGACACCCGCGCTTGCACGTCGGCATCCTCGAGAGTAAAAGCCATGCCGGGACGGCACTTGCAGAGAGTTTTCCGACGTTTCGCCGGAGCGGATTGCGCTTTTCCGATAGCGGCAGTATCGCCTCCGAGCTCTCCGCCGATGATATCGTGATCGCCGCCGGTGCGCACGGTACCGGGCGCGAGACGGTGGAAGCCTTTCTCGCTCGCGGTGCGCGCGTCGTCGATCTCTCGGCGGATTTTCGTTCCGACGAACGCGCGGCGTACGGGCTCGCCGAGTGGAACCGCGACGCGATCGCCGACGCTGCGTTGGTTGCCAATCCCGGCTGTTATCCGACGGCTTCGCTGCTTCCGTTGCTGCCGTTGATTGCGTTCCTCTCACCGCTCGCGGTCGTTATCGATGCAAAGAGCGGCATAACGGGGGCGGGGCGGACGCCGACGCTTGGATCGATGTTCGCCGAACTCGACGGTGAGATTCGCGCCTATGCTCTTTCCGGACACCGGCATCAACCCGAGATCGAACGGGTACTTGCCTCGCACGGGTGCACGGCGCCGCTCGCGTTCACGCCGCACGTCGTACCGCTCTCGCGCGGGATGCTCGCCGACGTCTATCTCGTGCTCGATCGCGCGCCCGATATGCGTCGCGTCGTCGACGCACTCCACGGTGCCTACGATAGGTCGCCGTTCGTGCGCTTACTCGAGAGCGGTTGTGCGCCGAGCGTCTCTGCGGTCGTCGGCACGAACGATGCGGAGATCTCCGTCGATCGCTGCGGGAATACGATTCGCGCGATCTGCGCGATCGATAATCTCGGCAAAGGTGCTGCGGGGCAGGCACTTCAGAACATCAATATCATGCTCGGGTTTCCCGAAGAGGAGGGTTTTCGTGATCGCACCGTCGCCGCCTGAACAGCAAGAGCGCATCGTCGCGCTGCGGGGAGGAATCGGGAGCGTCTCGGGCGTTCGCGTCAGCGGCGTTCACGCCGGAATTAAACGGCGCAAGCGCGATCTAGCGTTGATCTCCTTCGACCGCGAGCAGACTTGTGCTGCCGTGGTGACGACCAACGACGTCAAGGCCGCGCCGGTGATCGTGAGTAGCGAGCACCTTGCTGCGGGGATGGGCGTGCGCGCGGTCGTCTGCAATTCGGGCTGTGCAAATGCCTGCACGGGTATGCGCGGTGAGCGCGACGCCCGCGCGACGGCGGCGCAGGCCGCCGCATTGCTCGATATTGCGCCGCAGCAAGTCGTCGTTGCCTCGACCGGTGTGATCGGCGTTCCGCTTCCCCTCGATCGCGTACAGCGAGGGCTCGAGCGTTGTGTCGAGCAACTCGACGAAGGTCTCAAGGCGGCGCATGATGCAGCCGAGGCGATCATGACGACCGATCGCGTACCGAAGCTTTCGGCGTATGCGTTCTATCACGAATCGAAACGCTACACGATCGGCGGCATCGCCAAAGGCTCGGGCATGATCGCTCCCAATATGGCGACGATGCTTGCGTTTGTGGCAACGGATTTCCCCGTTGCCGAGGGCGAAATACAACGCTTGCTCGCGGGGGCGGCGGAGAACACCTTCAATATGATCTCGGTCGACGGTGATATGTCGACGAACGATGCCGTCTATCTCTTCGCGCCGCGCGGCGCGATGGCGCCCCCACCGATCTTCGAACAGGTGCTGGGAAAGGTCGCGCTCGATCTCGCGTTGGCGATGGTCGATGATGCGGAGGGGGCGACGAAGCGGCTCGAGGTACGTGTCGTCGGCGCGCGCGACGCCGCGCAGGCGCGAACGATCGCACGCGCGATCATCAATTCGAGTTTAGTGAAGACCGCTCTCTATGGAGAAGACCCGAATTGGGGAAGAATCGTCGCGGCTGCCGGTGCCGCACGCGTCGGCTTCGACCCGCAGCAGTGGTCGCTGCTGCTGGACGATCGAACGTGGGTGGAGCGCGGCGGTATCGAGGCGCTCTCGGAAGCTGAGGCGCACCGCTTGTTGGAGGAGCGCGAGATCGTGGTTACGCTCGACCTCGGAGTCGGCGAGCATCGCGCGACGGCGTGGGGGTGCGATCTCTCGCGCGACTACGTGCGGATCAATGCGAGCTACCGGACGTGAATGAACCGGCGCTTTTAGCGAACTACGCGCGCGCGCCGGTGCGCTTCGTCTCCGGTGATGGCTGTTATCTCGTCGACGAAGAGGGTCGGCGGTATCTCGATGCGATCGCCGGCATCGCCGTCTGTGCGCTCGGGCACGCGCATCCGGGAATCGCCGATGCCGTCGCGCAGCAGGCGCGGCGCTTGGTGCACGCGAGCAACCTGTACTACCACGAACCATCAGGGGAGCTCGCGCGAGAACTCACGCGGCGCTCTGGTTTCGCGCACGCGTTCTTTTGTAACTCCGGAACCGAAGCGAACGAAGCGGCGATCAAGCTCGCGCGAAAAGCGGCATATCGGCGTGGTGAACACGATCGTACGAAGATTCTCGCATTCAGCGGCGGTTTTCACGGACGGACACTCGGGGCGCTTGCAGCGACGGCAAATCCGGAGTACAAAGTCGGCTTTGCGCCGCTCCCCGAAGGCTTCGCGTGGGCGCCCTTCAACGATATCGCTGCGCTCGATGCAGCGATCGACGATCGAACCGCCGCTTGCTTGATCGAGCCGGTGCAGGGGGAGAGCGGCGTCCACCCGGCGAGCGAGGAGTTTCTTCAGGAACTGCGTCGCCTCTGCAGTGCGCGCGGCGCGCTTTTAATCTTTGATGAAGTGCAATGCGGCATGGGACGCTTGGGCGATCTCTTCGCCTTTCAAAGCGTCGGCGTTCGTCCGGATCTCGTTACGATGGCGAAAGCCCTCGGCAACGGTCTCCCCATCGGAGCGATGCTCGTCGACGGTACGCTTTCGGAAGCGCTGCAACCGGGCGATCACGGCTCGACATTCGGCGGCTCTCCGGTCGGCGCGGCGGCGGCGCTCGCGCACCTGCGCATTCGTGATGAACTCGATCTCGATAGCCACGTACGTGCCGTCGGCGCGCATACAGAAACGCGACTTATCGCCCTCGCGCAAACGATGGCGAAATACGTGGAAGCTCCACGCGGTCGCGGGCTCTTATGGGGAGTTCCGATACGGCGGCCTTTGCAGGCCGGTGTCATCGCCGAAGATTTGCGCGAGCTCGGAATACTCGTCGGTACCGGCGGGGGGAATACATTGCGCCTTGCCCCGCCGTTGATCATCTCGACGGGAGAGATCGATCGCCTTGTCGACGCGATCGGCGCGGTGATTGCGGGGATAGGGGGCCGTGCTACGAAGTAACCTGCTATGAATACGATTGAGGAAGTGCGTCGGCTCCCATCGCCCGCCCCAAGGCCGCAGTCGCTTGCGTACGACGGAACCCACCTTTGGATGGGCTCGGTAACAACGGGACGCCTCTATGCTATCGATCCGGTGCATTGGACCGTGCACGAAGAGGCTCAGGCGTTGGGAATGCCGTGGGGCGCGACGGTCGTCGGCGACGAGCTCCGCGTCGTCTGCGGCTTCGGCGAGGAAGACGATCGTTATATTTGCCGGTTCATTCCGGGGCATGGGTTTAAAGAGAACGAGAAGATTGCGTGTCCGGAATTCACCGGCTCGCAGCTTGGTTATGACGGCGAGATGCTTTTTCTTTCGCAGTTTTACAACGGTCGCGTTCTCGAACTCGACGCGCGCGGCAACATTATTCGCAGTATTCCGGCTCCGCGACGTATCTGCGGACAGACGATTCTCGATGGAACGATCTACTTGCTGACGACGGAAGACGAAACGAAGCCCGAGTATTACATCACGCAGATCGATGCTCGCGGTACGGTGCCGCGTACGCGCGATCTCGCCGTCGTTCCCTTTCACGCCCGATCGCTCGCCTTCGACGGGTCGCGCTTTTGGACGAATCATCGCGAGGCGCACGAGATCGTAGCATTCGTCGACCCGAGGTAGAGCGAGCTACTCGAGCACCTCGTTGCGATGCTCGGGCGTTACGAAGAAGCCAATTCCGGCGAACAACGCCACCGCCGCAAGAACGACGATCGCGATCGCCGCGAGCGCCTTCGCGTAATCCGCTCCACCTCCGGGAAGTGCGAACGACGTTGCGGCGATCGTCGCTTCGATCTGCGCAGCGCCGGCTGAGAGCAGGTTGCCGATCTGATAGACCGTACCCGGAAAAGAACCGCGGAGGTGCGGTGGAGATATTTCGTTGAGATGCGCGGGGACGATTCCCCACGCTCCTTGCACCGCAAATTGCATCGCGAACGCACCCGCTGCGAGCGCGGCGATGCTACCGGAGAACGCCCAGAGGGGAATCACGGCGATACCGAGGAGCGCGGCGACGATGATGCCGAAGCGGCGCCCCATCCGCTGCGATAGCGCGCCGAAAGCGATGCCGCCCACGATCGCGCCGATTGCGGCGACGATCGCGAGGAAGGAGACGACCGTCGGCGAGAAGCCGTGTTGTTTTTGCAGAAACGTCGCGTAGAGATCTTGCGTGCCGTGCGACATAAAATTGAATGCCGTCATAAAGAGCGCGGCATAGAGCATCAGCGGCAGCGTTCGAAGAAGCGCGACAGCGGGCTGTTTGCGGTCGGCGCGACGATCCGCCGCGGTTTTCCAGCCCGGCGACTCCTCGACGTGACGCCGGATGAAGAAGAGCAGCAGCGCGGGCAGCACACCGATGATGAAGAGCGCGCGCCAGCCCCACGGCGTGTAGGTAAAGACGACGAAGTTGGCGACCGCGGCGAGCAGATAGCCGACCATGTAGCCTTCTTGCAAGAGGCCGCTGAGGATACCGCGCGTCTTTGTCGGGAGGCTCTCCATCGCTAACGCGGCGCCGAGCCCCCATTCGCCGCCCATCGCTACGCCGAAGAGGACGCGGAGAATCAAGAAGATCGTATAGTTCGGTGAGAATGCCGTTGCAAATTCCAGCACCGAAAAGAGTGCGATATCGATCATCAACGGCAGCCGACGTCCAACCGCGTCGCCGATCGCACCGAAGAGCACCGCACCGAACGGGCGTGCCGCTAAGGTGAGGGTGATGGCGAGAACGATATCGGGGATCGAGCGGTGAAAATCGACGGCAATCTTCGCGACGATGAAGGTCACGATAAAGAAATCAAACGCGTCGAGCGTCCAACCGAGAAACGCGGCGATAAAACTCGTTTTTGCTCGTCGGTCGAGCGAACGAATCGCCGCGAGCGTACTCACGATGCTCTTAGGGCGATCCCGAGGCCGCGGGAGATGCCGCCGATGTCGGTGCAGCCGAAGCGCTCGGGCTTGCGCTCGGGCTCACACTGGGGCTCGCGCTCGCAGCGGTCTGCGTCGGCCGTTCGTCACCGTAGAGCACCAAGAGCCACGTCTCGCCCTTTTTCACAAGCAGCTTCGGTGTGACGAACGAAAACGTCAACGTCGTGCCCTTGAGGGTCGAGCGATCGTAGGTGCCGATGAAGGTGTCGACCGATTTCTTTTTCAGATGCACCTCTTGGAAGAGTTGCACGGCGAAACCGCGTCCGGCGATCTGTGCCTTCGGGAGCGTGTAATCGATTCGCGCTCCTCCGGAGAGGATCGTATTGGCGCTCGTTTGCAATCGCAGTGCGACGAGCGCGACTGTGCCGGCGCTCTTGGTATCGGGATGGACCATCGGCGGTGCATCGTTGGTGAGTGCGGCGATCTTCAACGTGATCTGCGCCCCCGCCGGGGTTGCGCTCGCGTGCGGAGTCGGCGCGCCCGATGCATGCGGCGCGGGCGATGGACTCGCCGTTGGAGTGGGGGTCGGCGAGGGCGTCGGACTCGGCGTCGGCGAGGCGTGCGTCGCCGATTTGCCTGAGGGAGGCGAGCCGCTGGGGCTCGGGCTCGGGGTCGGGAGATTAAAGGCGACGACGCAACTGAATCCCTTGCTCTGCGGGCAGCGCAGCCCAGCGGCGGCCTGCGCGATGGGGTAGCTCACCGTATCGCCCGGCGGCGGCGTCGGCGACGGCAGCGGATGCTTCCCCGGCGAGGCGCTCGGGTTCACGGCGGGTGTCGGCACCGGCGCCCCCTGTGGGGTAAATCCCGGTGTTTGGGTGCCGCCGCTCGCAAAATTCCCCGAGCACGCGCCGAGGAGGAGCGCGAGCGCCGCGGCGACCGGGACTGCGATCGTTCTAGCGTTCATCAGCGGCGTGCCTCGATCTCGAGCCGGAGTTCCTCGGCGAAGGCTTGCGGGGTAATCGTGCGTTTCGTTTCGACACCACGTTGGTTGACGTTAACGGTGCCGTCGGCAAACTCTTGTTTTCCGACGACGAGAATATACGGCACGCGTTGCGTCCTCCAATGGCGAATTTTATAGCCGATCTTCTCGTTGCTTTCGTCGACCTGCACGCGATAGCCCCGTTCGTGGAGCGAGCGAGCGACCGAACGCGCGTAGTCGAGCTGATGCTCGGAGATCGGCGCAACGACGGCTTGAATCGGCGCGAGCCACGTCGGGAATGCGCCGCCGTAGTGCTCGATAAGAATACCAAAAAAACGCTCCATGGAACCGGCAAGCGCGCGGTGGATCATCACCGGCACGTGCTCGTTTCCATCGCTACCGCGATATTGAAGATCGAAGCGTTGCGGGAGGACGAAATCGACCTGGACCGTTCCGAGCTGCCATTTGCGCCCGATCGCGTCGCGCACGTTGATATCGAGTTTTGGTCCATAAAACGCACCTCCACCGTCATCGATCTCATACGCCACCCCTTTACTTGCCAAGGCGGCGCGGATCGCCTCTTCGGCGACCTCGTCGGTCGCGACCCGATCCTTCGCTTCGCGCTTGGAGAGGACGTACTGAAAGTCGTTGAAACCGAACGCATCCATGAGGCGCAACGCTTCGTCGAGCGTCTGCTCGAACTCCGATTGCAATTGCTCGGGGGTGCAGAAGAGATGCGCGTCGTCCTGCGTGAAGCCGCGCACGCGTGTCAGGCCGTGCAACACGCCGCTGCGTTCGTAGCGGTAGACCGTACCGAATTCGGAGTAGCGAATCGGTAACTCGCGGTACGAGCGTGGTTTATCGCGATAGATAAGGATGTGTCCGGGGCAGTTCATCGGCTTGAGGCGGAAGCGCTGCTCCTCGACCTCGAGCGGGCCGAACATATTCTGGGCGTAGTTGTCGAGATGCCCGGATATTGCGTAGAGCCGTTCGCTAACGATATGCGGGGTGACGACCGGTTGATAGCCGCGCTCGCGCAGCCCCTCGCGAATGAATTGCTCGACGATGCCGCGCACCGTCGCTCCCTTCGGATGCCAGAAAATCAAGCCGCCGCCGGCCTCTTCTTCGATAGAGAAGAGATCGAGCTCGACGCCGAGCTTGCGATGATCGCGCTTCTGCGCCTCCTCGACCTGTGCGAGGTACGACTCGAGCTGCTCTTGCGTCGGCCAGGCGGTGCCGTAGATACGCTGCAGCATCGCGTTGTTCTCGTCGCCGCGCCAGTAGGCGCCGGCAACCGAGGTGAGTTTCAGCGCGTGAAGATCGCCGGTGCTCTCGGCGTGTCCACCGCGACAAAGATCGGTGAATTCACCGATCGTGTAGAGCGTGATCGGGTCGCCCTCGGGAATTCCCTCGGCGAGTTCGACTTTGTAAGGGTTTCCCTTGAATCGGGCGATCGCTTGCTCGCGCGTCACGCGTTCGCCGGTCATCGGGTAGTTTGCGGCGACGATCTCGCGCATGCGCGTTTCGAGACGCTCGATATCCTCGGGCGTAAACGGCGTCGCGCGGTCGAAATCGTAATAGAAGCCGTTCTCGATCGCTGGGCCGATGGTCGGCTTGGCGTCGGGGAAGCAATCTTGCACCGCGTACGCAAGAACGTGCGCGGCCGTATGGCGGAGGGCGGCGAGCGCCGCTTCGTGCGCCTGGTCGATATCGGGCATCCCTGCGGGTTCGGCGTCCATGGGGGGGCTGGCCTTGCGCCGCCGCCTTAATGACTCTTAAGAGTTCCATAAGCCGGTGTTTACCAGCGGGTTGTACGATTTCGTCGAGGGTGCGCGAAGGCGAACCCGAGCGTTGTACCGCACTTATCATCGTTAAATGAAGGGAACTACATGCGTAAGTTAACCGCCGTCGCTCTTGCAGCCGTGTTCGCACTCGGCTCGCTCGCAGCGGCGCGGGCTGCGACGCCGATCCTCGAGACCGGATCGTCGCTGCTCTATCCGTTGATGAATATCTGGGTTCTTTCGTATCAAGCGAAGAACCACGGCGTCCAAATTACGACGCAGAGCACCGGCAGCGGCACGGGCATCTCGCAGGCGATCGCCGGCGTCGCGCAGATCGGCGCGTCGGATGCCTACATGGGGGATCCGCAGATGCGTGGACACCGCATGCTCAATATTCCGCTTGCGATTAGTGCCCAGCAGATCAATTACAATCTTCCGGGGCTCAATAACGTGCACTTGCACCTTTCGGGTCCGGTTCTCGCCGGCATCTACACGGGCCGGATTAAATACTGGAACGATCCGCAGATCAAGGCGCTCAATCGCCCCTACGCGGGTCGCTTGCCGCATCGGACGATCATTCCAATCCACCGTACCGACGGCTCGGGCGATACCTTCATTTTCTCGCAGTATCTTTCGTTCACCACGCCGATGTGGAGCCATGGCCCCGGCTACGGCACCTCGATCAGCTGGCCCTCGGTTGCGACTGCGGTCGGCGCGAACGGAAACCCCGGCATGGTGCAGGCCTGCAAAGCGACGCCGTACTCCATCGCGTACATCGGCGTGAGCTTCATCAACGAAACGAATAAGGCCGGCCTCGGCTTCGCGCTGCTCAAGAATCGCGCCGGACGCTTCCTCGCTCCGACCGCTTCGACGATCGGCTCGGCAGCGGCGGCGATGTATTCGAAGACGCCGCGCGACGAACGTATCTCGCTCGTTTATGCTCCCGGTGCGAACTCGTACCCGATCATCAACTACGAATATGCAATCGTGAACCCGCACCAGAAAAACGCGCAGACGCGCATGGCGTTGGTGAAGTTTCTCTCGTGGGTGCTCTACCATAACGGCGGGCAGCAGATGCACTTCCTCAATGCCGTCCACTTCCTCCCGCTGCCGGCATCGATTGCGAAATTGAGCCGCATGCAGATCGCGCAGATCCACTAGGTTGGCGAGTCTTACTCCGACGGTAGGGGGGAGCCGGGCGCGCCGCGCTGCGGTTCCCTTCTCGCAATCGCCGGCCAGCGGAATGCTGGCCGGCGTTCTCACATCGATCGCCGCAGGTATTTGCTTGCTGTTGGTCGTGCTGATGTTGCTCTTTTTACTATGGTACACATGGCCGGCGATCCGCTACAACGGGTTGAGTATCCTCAACGATATCACTTGGAACATCGGGAACCAGTACGGCTCGGGGAGTTCGATTCATAACGGCGTCGCCGCAGAGCCCGGAGCGGAGTTCGGTGGTTTAGTCTTTTTGGTGGGGACGCTGCTCTCGGCGCTGTTGGCGATGGTCTTTGCCGTTCCGCTCGCCCTCGGCGTCGCATTGACGATCGTCTATCGTCTTCCGGAACGCTTGCGTCTACCGATCAATGCCTTGATCGAACTCATGGCGGGCATCCCTTCGGTCGTCTACGGATTGTGGGGAACGATCGTTCTGGTGCCGTTTGTCGGCAACCGCGTCGCACCATTCATCACACATCATTTCGGCTTTATCCCCTTTCTCGGCGGCGACGCCGGCAGTGGGAACGGTCTTTTTTCCGCGGCAATCGTGCTTGCGATCATGGTGATGCCGATTATGGTCGCCACCGTTCGCGACGTGTTGCTCGCACAACCACGGAGCGTCTACGAAGCGAGCATGGCGTTGGGGAGCACCTCGTGGCAAGCCGTTACGCATGCGGTATTGCCGAGTGTCCGGACCGGTATCGTCGGCGCGATTCTCGTCGCATTCGGGCGTGCGCTCGGCGAGACGATGGCGGTGCTGATGGTCGCCGGAAACGCGATCAACATTCTCCCGCAGAACATCTTTTCGCCGATTAATACGATCGCTGCGGTCGTCGTGTCGCAGTTAGAATCAGCCGTGAGCGATGCCAGCGGGGTCGCGCAGCGATCGCTCGCCGAACTCGCACTGGTATTGTTCGTCATCTCGTTGGCCGTAAACACGATCGCTCGCGTTGCTATTCGCGGACAGGATCGCTCGCACTGATGGTCTCTCATGTTTCGCGCAACGTCGCTATCTCACGCTTTTGGTGGGTGCTCTGCATCGCTTCGCTGGCTGGGGCGCTCCTGGTACTGCTTTCGCTCTTCGGGTTTGTCTTCGTGCGCGGGATCGCTGCGATTCGCCCCGATATTTTCTTCACGGTGACGCAAGGCATCGCCGGCGGACTCGCCAACGCCATCGCCGGAACGCTGCTGTTAGTCACGCTTGCCGTCCTCTTGGTGGTGCCGATCGGTATCGGCGCGGCGATCTGGGTCACCCAGTTTGCGCCGGATCGGTTACGGATCGTCGTGCGGCTCTCGATCGACGTCCTCTTCGGCGTTCCGTCGATCGTGGTCGGCTATTTTCTCTACGTTGCCTTGGTCGAGACGCTGGGTTGGGGCTTTTCGCTCGTCGCCGGCTCGCTCGCGCTGGCGATCATCATGCTTCCGTACGTCTATCGCGCGGCCGATCTCGCTTTTTCGGCGGTTCCGCGCGATCTCGTCGAAGCCTCGGTCGCACTCGGCGCGCGCCCGCTGACGACGTTTCTTCGTGTCGCGTTTCCGTGGGCGCTTCCGGGAACGCTGACCGGGTTGCTGATCGGCGTTGGTATCGCCTTAGGCGAGACCGCTCCGCTGATCTACACCGCCGGTTGGTCGAATTACATGCCGACGCTCGCGCCGACGCATTCGCCGGTCGGCTATCTCACCTACGTCGTCTGGACCTTTATCAACGAACCGTTCAAAGAATCGCACCAGCTCGCGTATGCGGCGGCGTTTCTTTTGATGATCGGCATCTTCGTTACGAACTTCGTCGCGCGCGCCGCAGTGGAGTACTGGGCCTCGAGAACCCGCTCGCACGCTTGAGGACGCGGCGCGAAGCGAGCGCCCCGGCAAGGAAAAGCACGCCCGGCCCGGTACGTTGCTCGGGTAGGAGAATGCGAATCGTGCCCGTCAAGACGAATCTTTCACCGGGAGTGCTCCACGAGGTTCCGACCGATATGGAAGAGGCGCTCACCGCGAGGAGCGGCATTGCTGCGCTCTGGAACGCGCTTACGCCGATCCAGCGCAACGAATGGATCTGCTGGACGACGATCGTGAAGAAGCCGCAGACGCGCGTCGAACATATCGCGCGTCTGCTCTCCGATCTCGAAAACGGCAAACGACAGCCGTGCTGTTGGCCGGGCTGTCCTCACCGTCGCCTCAGCGCCACAAAGTATTTCTTCAAGAAATAGCGCGCGCGCTGCGGCGCCTCGCTAGTGGTATTTGAGGAGCGGTGCGAAGCCTTTCGGCGGATGATTCTCGCCGGGAATATGCACCGGAGTGATGCCGATGCTGCGACAGCTCCACGGCGAAGGGATACTGTCGACGACCTGCGTGGGAATCTCCGCCGCGCTCGCCGGCAATGGTGCTTTCGTGCCGGCAAGGCGTTGCGGATCGAAGGCGCCCACGAGATTGCTGAGCGCCGGATTCGTATCGCGGGGGCCGAGCGGCAGATAGGGTTTCTCGTCCGGCAGCGATGCAAGCGCCGGTAGATTGAAGAGCGTTCCGAGGAATTTCACAAACGAGGCATGATCGGAGAGCTCGCTGACGACGGCATGATCGCGCGCATATGGCGAGATGAGGATCGCGGGAACGCGCGGGCCGTCACCGCAGGCATGTCCGTCGAAGCAGCGTTCGAACTGCGGCGGCGGCACGTGATCGTAGAAGCCTTCGGAGTCATCCCAGAAGATGAAGATCGCCGAGCTCTTCCAGTACCGGCTTCGCGCGATTGCATCGACGACTTTCGCGACCATCGCCTCGGAGATCTGTGAGTCCGAGTAGCCCGGGTGATCGTCGTCGCCGCGAAATCGCGCCTGTACGCGCGGATTCTTATCGGCCGGCTTCAGGCCGAACGGATTCTTTTTTCCGCCTTTGATAATAATGACGCTTCGGTTACCGATCCGCCCCTGCGATAGAGCGGGAAAGAGCGCCGTGAGATCGTGTACGCCGCGCCAAAAATACGGATTTTTTCGCAGATACCCGAAATATTGTAAAGCATTGTGGTGCGGAATATACCCACCGCTGAGATTCGTTGCGTTTGGATGTGTAGCGGCTGCATATCCCTCTTGATACCAACCCCACGGAATAGCGGGGCGCCCGCTGCGAGCGATCGCCGCAATATCTTCGCGTATGCCGTGGTTGTCGCGTTTCGCTTCGACCGCGCGACGCTGCGCCATCGTGAGAAAGATCGTCGCGTAATGCTGATCGTACTGCACCTTGCGAGGGTTGGGCGGGCTACCGGGATACGGGCCGAACGGCGGCTCCGCGTCGTCGACGATCGGCTCTCCGGGGCCCTTCGAGTTGCGTGCGACCTGTTCCGATGAATGGCGCGCCCATTGCGTCTCCCCGGTCTGTGCCGCGATGAGATCGATGTTGCCCGGCGTCGAAGGTCCCCACATTCCTTGAAAAAAGTGATCGTAGAGCGCGAAGGTGTGCGCGTAATACCAAAGATACGGAATGGTGTCGCAATCTTCGTGGGCCATCGTCAGCAAACCGAGCCGCTCGGCATTGCTACGCGTATAGCCGTGCGCAAGCAGACCGGATTCCTCGGTTGCAATGTAGCGATTCATGCGGCCGCCGTCGGCTTTCGCGAGGAGCGCCGGTCGCGAATGGTCGGCATCGGCGGTATCGGCGGCGGTGATGCGAAAGGGTGTTACCCATTGGTGTCCGATCGGATCGTACTGGCGAAACCCATGTTTCCGCGCCGAAGGAGACGCGAGATTATCTGCGCCCGGAAATGTTCCGAAGTAGGAATCAAACGATCGGTTTTCCTGATAGATTACAAAAACATGTTTGACGCGCGAACGAAGCAGTGAATCGAGCGATGTTTTTTGTACCGATGCGACGTGCTCCGATGCGCCTGCGGGCGCGAACGAACACAACATGGAACAGCCGATGATGAAAGCGACGAGACGGCGCAACGGGACACCTCCGCGAGCGAAAACGGCAATGACGGTACCATCTATGGTGCGGCTTTTGCCCTTGCGAGTCCTGGTCGTTCATGTGAAAAAAGACCTGTTTTTGCGGGATTATTTTCGTCGATCGTTAATAACGATTATGAACCTCAAGGTTGCTTAAGAGAGTGAAGGAGATCCGCCGATGATCGAGATGGAAATGATTCGTGAGATCGTCCGTTTGCCCGCTCCGGCGCCCCAACCGCAAGCGCTTGCAGCCGACGGCGAACGCCTCTGGGTGAGCTCGATGCAGACAAGCCGCCTCTATGCCGTTTCGCCGAACGACGACCGAATTCTCGATGAGTCGCAGGCACCCGGCAAACCGATCGGCGCGATCGCTCTCGGTGATGAACTGCGATTCGTCTGCAGTGAAGGCGTGGACGACGATCGTTACTTGCGGCGCTTCGTGCCCGGTCACGGCGTCAAAGAGCACGACCGTATCGCTTGCCCCGATCTCACCGGCTCGCAACTCGCGTTCGACGGGCGGCATCTCTGGCTCAGCCAAGCGGTTCGTCGACGCCTGCTCGCGCTCGATGCCGCAGGCGCGGTCCAGGCGACGATGGATTTCTCCGACGTGCTTGCCGGTTTCGCACGAGCGACGGTCGGCTGTTGCTTCGTCGAGGGAACGCTCTACTTGCTCGCGCGAAATCTCGATGACGCGACGAATACCTTCGTGCGCGTCACCTCGCTTGAAGAGCGTACCATCGAAACGCTCGCGCATTTGCCGTTCCGTAGCGTCTCGCTTGCGCACGATGGTACGCGTTTCTGGACCTCCGACAAGCCGGCGAACGCGCTGGTCGCGTTCACCGCGTAGGGCGTCTAGCGCCCTCCGTCATCCTCCCCGCCGCGGTGCCCTCGGCGGATGAGGTCGATCCGGTCGGCGACGAATGCCCCATCCTCCCCGCGGT
Organism: bacterium; assembly: GCA_021790895.1. Taxonomy (GTDB): domain Bacteria; phylum Vulcanimicrobiota; class Vulcanimicrobiia; order Vulcanimicrobiales; family Vulcanimicrobiaceae; genus JABEUX01. Next base: position 9,424 of record JAJYFM010000015.1, on the reverse strand, counting down.
GCCCCCAAATGCGCAGGAGCATCCCCCAGCGCGGCGTCATGCCGGTGGGGTTGATGATCGTGCCGCGATGAAGTTCGAGGGTCCGGCCGTCCTCTAACCGGAGGTGATAGGGCCAGAATGCGCCGACGCGCGCGACCACGACGTGCTCGCGCCGTGCTCCGCGCTCCCAGTCGGCCTGGGCAGTCAGCGGGGCGAGAAGCGCGAGGAGACTCGCGAGGGCAAAAAGTTGGGATCTGCGTTTCATGGGATCCTCCGATTCGTTGGCGTTGCTGCGATCGATATCTCCGAAACGCTCCGTCGGTGAAGAGGGTCGCGCGGCAGATCCCTTTCTCACCGCTCCTTCATCGAACCGGGTCGCCCTCCGCATGGGAGTGACAAAATGCACTTAGAGGCATCATCCCCTCATTTGCTTTGGCTCCTTATAACTTAACCCGTACTTAACGTAGAATGCCGGGGTGCCCGGGGCTCGCTCGCGTGGGCCGGGGCATCTGTTGCAACTACTTCGTACGAATCCGTACGACCAAGGAGAAGAATGCAAACATCCCTCCGACTCGTAGCATCGTGTCTGATCGCAGGCATGGTGCTTTCGGCGTGCGGCGGCGGCAATTCCGGTGGAGGAATTTTACCGACCGGCTCGCCCACGCATAGCACCGGATCGTCGCCCGCCCAAGGCCCGATCAGCAGCGTTCCGTCGACCTCCGGCACCCTCGCCTATACCGACATGGGTACCGCGCCACAGACGACGCCCGTCAGCGTTACGTTGACGCTCAACTACAATCATCAGGCGCAACTCGATCAACTCGTCGCTCAGCAAGCCAATCCGAGCTCGCCGATGTATCACCACTTCCTCACGACCGAGGAATTTAATTCGTATTACGCACCGACCGCCCAACAGGAGCAGAGCGTCGTCTTTGCACTGCAGCGTGCGGGCTTCACGATTACGAAAGAGTATTCCAATCGCACCCTCATCGAAGCCTCCGCCCCTGCGGCGAAGGTTGAGAGCTATTTCAACACCCAGATCCACCTGGTGAATCAGGGTAAATTCGGTGCGCGTTACGTCAACGTGAAACCGGCGGTTGTTCCCGCTGCGATTTCGTCGTTGGTGCATGCCGTGACGGCAAGCAACATCATCGTCGCTCATACCGGAGCGCACGTTCGTAGCTCGCAAACGCTCTCGTCGTTGATCGCTTCGACGACGCTTCCGGGCGTGCCGCACGTCCCTGCCCAGCAGGCAACGCGCCGCATCACGCTCTCGCCGCAGATGAAAGCGCGCGGAGCGATGCTCGCGAAATACGCAACCCCGTTTGCAACTTCGAACGTCATCGGGAATCCCGGCTTTGAGACCGGGTCATTCTCTCCGTGGTTCCCCTGCGGAAACGGCTATGCGACGATCGATTCCTCGAACCCGCATAGCGGTTCGTACGATGCCCTCACCGGAAATCTCGCCAACAATCTTGGCGAAGAGTACGGCCTCGACGGCGTCTGCCAACAGGTCACCGTTCCGACCAACGGACAACTCAGCTTCTACGTCGACGAAGGCACGAGCGAGACCAGCACGTACTGGGCCGATCAAGAAGCCGATCTCTTCGATGCGAACGGCAACTTCCTGACCAATCTCTATACCGAAAACGGAAACACCAACGGCTACGTGCAACGGAGCTATAACATCGGTGCATACGCCGGCCAACAGGTCATCGTGTTTGTCGGTATCTACGGTAGCGGATCGTTCAGCGATTACAACTACGTCTATCTCGACGATGTGTCGCTGACCAACGGCAGCTCGCCGACCCCGTCGCCGTCGCCGGTTCCGACCGCATCGCCGACGCCGGTTCCGACCGCATCGCCGACGCCGGTTCCGACCGCGTCGCCGACCCCGGTTCCGACCGCATCGCCGACCCCGGTTCCGACGAACTCGCCGACCCCGACGCCGACGAATTCGCCGACCCCGACGCCGACGAACTCGCCGACCCCGGTGCCGACCTCAACCCCGGCCCCCGGTGGTACCTGCTCGGGCAGCCCGGATAACGGACCCGTCAGCGGCTCGAACGGTTGGCTCGCCTCCGGCGTTGCCGAAGCCTTCGATTACCCGGTGCAGCACGGCTGCAACGGCGCCGGCGTCACGGTCGCCGTCGAAATCGATACCCCGATCAATTCCAGCGATGTCGCCGGCTACCTCAGCGCAGCAGGCGTCACGCAGACCGGAACGATCACCAATGAAGCCGTCAACGGCGGCGGAAATGCGTCGAGCTCGGATTACACCGAGACCGCGCTCGATGTCGAAACGATCTCCGGCCTCGCGCCGGGTGCGAACATCATCGTCTACAACTTCCCTGACCTGAGTTCGCAGAGTATCGAAGCCGGCTACAACCAGACCGTCTCCGACGGCAAAGCCAGCGTCGTCAACTCGTCGTTCGGTGGTTGCGAAACCTCCGATACCGCATTCACCAACACGACCAATACGATCGCCGAACAGGCCGCCGCGAAGGGCATGACCTTCGTTGCCTCCTCCGGTGACTCGGGCAGCGATGAATGCGGAACCGGAAATAACCCGCCGGGCGTCAGCTCGCCGGCGACCGATCCGTACTTTACGGCAGTCGGCGCGGTGAACTTCACCGACACCTCCACCGGCGCGCTCGCCAGCATCACCGCCGGCAGCGACTCGAGCAACGGCTTCCTCTCCGGCGGCGGCGTCTCGACGATCTTCGCACTCCCGAGCTACCAGCAGGGTGTCGCGAATATGGTCAGCACCGGCCGGAACGATCCCGATGTCTCACTCCCCGGCGTGGGCGTGATGGTCTATGCCAACGGCAGCCAAATGCAAGTTGACGGCACCTCGTGGTCGTCACCGGAGTTTGTTGCCCTGATGGCTGAAGCGGTTCAGTTGCATGGAAGCTCGCTGGGCTTCATCAACCCGACGCTCTACAGCATCTTTACCTCGACCGGATATACCGACTTCACCGACGTCACGACGGGAAGCAACGGCGCCTACACTGCAGGCACCGGGTACGATCTGGTCACCGGTATCGGTGCACCGAAGGGATGGGCGCTCGCCAACGCCCTCTAGGCGACGGCGAGACCTTCTCCAAACGAAGGGAGCCGGCAGTGATGCCGGCTCCCTTTCGATGTTCGTGGTGCCAAGGGCCGGAATCGAACCGGCGACACCGCACTTTTCAGGCGCGTGCTCTACCGACTGAGCTACCTTGGCATGGATGCGGGTACAGCGACGACGCGTTGTACCCGCATGGACGATGGCGACGCTGATGGGGCTCGAACCCACGACCTCCGCCGTGACAGGGCGGCGCTCTAACCAACTGAGCTACAGCGCCAGGGGATGGTGGGCACGGTTGGGATTGAACCAACGACCCCCCGCGTGTGAAGCGGATGCTCTCCCACTGAGCTACGCGCCCACGATACCCGGCGTCCGGGGACCGTTAGACGATTTCGGATGGTATCCTATCGCGATACCGTTTGTCTAGCGCCTCTCCGGCACATTTATCGGGGCAAATGCGGCCTCGATGTCGAAGTAACGCTCATGCTCGAAGGATTTCCCTTGGTTTCACGCTTCTCGGTTCCGTTTGCGGATATCGATATGCTTCACCACGTCAACAACGTCGCCTATATTCGCTGGGCGGAGATGATGCGCGCGGAGTATTTTGCGCGCGTCATGGGTGAAGCGATCGACGGAAATCACGGCATGATTCAAGCGAACATCTCGTTCACGTACGAAAAACAACTCGCCTACCGTGAGAAGATCGCGGTCGGCTGTAAGGTTTCGCGGATGGGAACGAAGTCGTGGGATTTCTGTTACGAGGTCTGGAGCGAGACGTTCTCCCATCGTGCCGCGCACGGAACGACGGCCGTCGTCGCCTTCGATTTCGAGGCCCAGAAGAGCATCGTCGTTCCCGAGAGTTGGCGAGCCGCGATTGCGAAGTTCGAGAGCGGCCCGCAGATTCTATTTCACTAACAAACGGGAGAGGCGTTCTCGGCGCGCGCGTTTATCGCGATACATGCGATGGTCGGAGCGTCGCAGCAACGCGGCGATCTCGCTACCGTCGCGCGGAGCGATCGCCCAGCCGATGCTCGCGCCGACGCGCAGTCGGTTTCCGTGCCAAGTAATCGGACGTTCGAGCGCGCCGCGCAGATCCTCGGCGAGCGCGCGCGCATCTTCCTCGCTCCCGACTCCGCGAAGGACCGTCGCGAATTCATCGCCGCCGAGACGCGCGACACTATCGCCGGCGCGAAGCCGTCGTAAGAGGCGGCGCGCCGCACCGCGTAGTACGGCATCCCCGGCCTCGTGCCCGAAGCGGTCGTTGATCGCTTTGAATGCGTCGAGGTCGATGAAGAGCACCGCAAGCCGGTCGCCGCTGCGGCGGACGCGAGCGAGCGCACGGGTGAGCGCGCCGGCGAATGCCGCGCGGTTCGGCAAGCTCGTCAACGGGTCGTGGTCGGCGCGGAAGCGCTCGCGGTCGATCTGTTCGCGGAGCATGCGTTGGCGCAGCGCAACGGCGACGTACGGCCCGAGGCTCTCGATCACCGCCGCATCCGCCTCATCGTAGGAACGCAGCGCGCCGCTGCGTACCGCAAAGCCGCCGACCGCCTCGTCGCCGATTCGCAGCGGCATCGCCATTGCCGCCGGCTCGTGCGTTTCGCGCGCGATACCGTCGCGGACGACGCTTGCCAACGGCTCGGCGGGAGAGAGCCGTGCGAGGACGCTCCGCCGCAGTGCTCCCTCGACCCACGTCAGGCGCAACCAGCTCGATCCTTCGCGGAGGATCGCCACGACCTCCGTTGCTTCAACGAAGGTCGCTAAGAGGTCGGCGAGGCTCGCGAAGACGGCCTCGAGCGTAATATCCTCGACGAGCAGCGTGGACATCCGCCGGGCCGCCTCGGCGACCCGCTGGCGTAGTGCACTCATCGGGCGGTGTGATTCATGAAGAGCGATGCTCGATTCGCCCGCAGGGGCTTTGACGGGGTGTGGCGCATCTGCTATCCTGCGTTGGGCCTTTCGGGCGGTTAGCTCAGTGGGAGAGCGCTTCCTTGACACGGAAGAGGTCAGAAGTTCAATCCTTCTACCGCCCACCATGTGGACTATACGCTAAAAGGCATCGATTCGTTCGGTGCTTTTTCGTTCGAGTTCGGGCTGGGAATCGGCCGATCCGGCGCAGGGCGTTGTCGACCGCACAAGAAAGCGAGGCGCCATGACCGACTTGAAGCTCGCGCGCTGCTTGGCAGTACTCTGCGTACTGGCTGCGGCGTTTTTCGCGTTCCGCAGCCCCGCGGCTGCCGCCGGGGCGACGTTGCGCATAGGTTCGGATATCTCGTATGCCCCTCTCGAGTTTTTCACCAAGGGAGATCCGAAACCGCGCGGATTCGATATGGATCTTGCCCGGGCGCTCGGGGCGCAACTCGGGCGACCGGTGACGATCGTCAATCAGAGTTTCGATTCGCTGCTCGGCGACGTCGCCGACGGGAACATCGATCTCGCGATCTCAGCGATCTCCGACACGCGCGCTCGGGAGCGGCAGGTCAGTTTCATCGACTACTTTTTGGCGGGGAGCGGCATGCTCGTTCCGGCTGGGAATCGCTATCATATTTTCTCGCTCGCCGCACTCTGCGGCTTGCCGGTCGACGTGCAACTCGCGACCTCGCAGGCGGAGGCGCTGCAAGCGCAATCGGTCGCCTGCAAGGGTGTCGGGCTCGCTCCGATCGGCTTGCAACAGCGCGTGACCGATGATAAGGCGCTCAAATTGCTCCTCACCGGGAAGAGCGACGTGCACGTCACCGATTATCCCGTCGTCGCCTATCTCGCGCGCACGCTCGCAGGCGGGAAGGGGTATGCCGTCGCCGGGCGTCAATTCGATGTCGTTCCCTACGGTATCGCCGTGGCGAAAAAGAACGTCGCATTACTCCAATCCGTTCAATCAGCGCTTCAGTCGTTGATCGCCGACGGAACCTACGATCGCTTGCTCAAGAAGTGGGGGCTCGGACAAGGGGCGCTCCGCTCGACGCCGATGAACGCCGGGACGCTCTACCAACATTGATTGAGAGAACGATGATGAAACGAATCGCTGCAGCCTTCACCCTTCTCGCGATGCTTGGGCTTGCGCAAGCGGGAACGGCCTCTGCCGCGCAACCGCTTCGTATCGGGACCGACATCTCGCATCCTCCACTTGAATTCTATCGACACCCGGGCGGTCGCGTGCATGGTTTCGATGCCGACATCGCGCGGGCGATCGCCAAGCGTCTCGGACGGCCGGTTCAGTTTGTGAACATGCCGTTCAGTTCGTTGTTGCAGTCTGTTGCGGCGGGCAAAGTCGATTTTACAATCTCGTCGATGTTCGATCTCCCGGTTCGCGAGAAGATCGCCGATTTCGTCGATTACTTTCTCTCCGGCACCGCGATCATGGTCCGCGCGGGGAATCCGCATAGCGTCTTCACGCTAGCCGGCTTTTGCGGACTTCGGGCGAGTGCGGAGGTCGGCACCTTTCAGTTTAGCGCGCTCAAAGAACAATCGGCGCGCTGCCGTGCGTTAGGGCTCGGCGGCATTCACGTCGTCTCGGTTCCCGGCGACGAGCAGGGCGCGCAGGCGTTGCTCGCCGGACGCGTTGCGATTCATATCGCCGATTTTCCGATCGTCAGCTATCTTGCACGAACGGTCGGAAACGGGAAGCTCGTGGTCGCCGGCCGCCCGTTCAATCAGATTCCGTATGGAATCGCCGTCCGCAAAGGCAATGTGGCTCTGCGAACGGCGATCGTTGCGGCGCTGCGCGCGATGGTCGCCGATGGAACCTACGATCGGCTCTTAAAAAAGTGGCATTTGCAGGCGGGTGCGCTGCGTTCGATTCCGGTCGACGCCGGGAAACTCTACCAACACTAACTCCGCCGGTTATCCGGCAAGCGTGCGGTGAAGAAATTCAATGCTGCGCTCCCATGCGAGTTCAGCCGCCGCTTGGTTGTAATTGCCGATTCCCCCGGGATTGGAAAATGCGTGCTTCGCGTCGTAGCGATAGAACTCGTAGGGAACGCGCTTCTCGCGGAGGCGCGCCTCGATCGCATCGACGCGTGCGATCGGAAAGAACTCGTCGTGCAAACCCCAGTGCCCTTGCAGCGGAATCGCGATCGTGCCGGGGTCGCCTGCCTCTTCGGGCGGAAATCCGTAGAACGGAACCGCGGCGGAGAATTCGGGGACGTGCATCGCGGCAAGCAGCGTTAAGGCACCCCCCATACAGAAGCCGATCACGCCGACCTTCTGTCCGTTTGCCGCGAGATATTGCGCCGCGCCGCGCGCATCTTGTAGCGCCGCATCGGTGAAATCGAGCCCCTGCATCAGATGGTTCGCTTCGTCGCCGGTCGCCGCGACGCGCCCACGGTAGAGGTCGGGAATCAACACGCGAAATCCGGCGGCGGCCATGCGCTCGGCGGTGGTGATAATCTGGTCGTTCACCCCCCACCACTCTTCGAGCATGACGACGCCGGGAGCCGCCTTCGGGCTCGCGGGCTCGGCAAGGTACCCCGGCGCCTTCGCGCCGTCGGGGCGCGGAAATTCAATCATCGATCCCATGTTCGTTTCCTTTCTCATGCATCGCACGAAAACCTCATCGAGGACGACCCCGGTTTCAATGCGGCGGGGTTTTCCCGCGCCCCTTTGAATCCTCCGTATCGATGGAGCGATTGAGTCCCGCGGCGCAGAAAAAACGTCCGCACGTCGAGGCGGTCGACGAACCGCGCTGGCACGCCTCCCTCGCGGCGATTGGGGCATTGGTGCTCTATGTTTTATTGCCGCAACGGTTGGTTTTCGGACCGGCCTGGTTCGCTCCGATCGTCGTTCTGGCCGTGCTGGTACCGCTCTCGATCTTCGCGCCCGATCGGGATGACGAGACGCGTCTCCATCGCGTCGCCTCGATCGTATCGATCGTTCTCCTCAATCTCTTCAACGTTCTGTCGGTGCTTTTGCTCTTGCTCGACGCTTTTTCACATCACGCAAAGAACACGCCCGGTATTACGGGGCAACGGTTGCTGCTCTCGGGTGCAGAGATCTGGACGACGAACGTTTTGGTCTACGCGCTGTGGTTCTGGGAGGTCGACGGCGGCGGCCCATGGCAGCGCAGTCAGGCGCGCAACGCCTCTGCCGATCTTCTAGCCGGCTTTCTCTTCCCGCAAATGATGGTCGATGCGCGGCGCGTTCGCTGCGTCGATCCGTCGTGGAAGCCGCTCTTTCTCGATTATCTCTACGTCGCGTTCACCAATGCACTCGCCTTCAGCCCGACCGACACCATGCCGATCACGCGGGCGGCGAAGATGTTGATGCTCGTCGAGGCATCGATCTCGTTCGTGACGATCGCGCTCGTCGTTTCGCGGGCGATCAACGTCATCTAACGCGCCGACGGCGACGCCGTCGTTTAGAGCTGGGAGTTTGCGACGAGGCGCGTGCGAATGAAGGCTGTCGGAGCGATGTGGATATCGCCGCGGAAGGGCAGATCGAGTTCGGCGATAACGACCATCGTGGCGACGATCGTCGCGGCCAGCAGCATCGTCATCGCGTAGTGTGCCCGCTTATTCTGAACGCGGAAGAGATAGGTGCCGCCGACGGTGATGCACGCGATGAAGAGCATCATCCCCCAAAGGACCGGCGGAATGCTCTCCTGATTTTCAAAGAGACGAATGCGCCGTTGGTCGAGGAATTGGTTCGTGAGGTCGAGCATCGACGCGAGAAGAGCGGCCTGGCGAGTATCGGTGGGATGAAAACGCGCGACTTGGTCGAGAATCGCATGCGCGCGCGTGCGCGCCAAATCGCTGGACGAACCACGTTGCATCTCCGGCCATTCGCGATAGACGACCGCTCGTACGTAGAGCACGATGTCGCGCCTCAACGGCGTCGCAAAACTCTTCGGTAAGGTCTCGCAGAGATGATAGAGGTTGCCGAGCGCTGCAGCTTCGTTTTGAACCGTCGCGGCGGACTGGTCGAAGCCTTGCCAGACGGTGACCACCATGAACGAGAGAATGACGGCGAGGATCGTTCCGATCGTCGCCACAATCGGCCCGGCGACATCGTTATGGGTGATATTTCCCCGTGCGGTGACGCGCTGGAAGAGCGCGAGTCCGAGCGCCGCGAGGAAGCAGGCGACCGCGATCGCCGAGATTGCAAAGGCCCACGTCGGAATGCCGTAGATCCACTCCACGAAGGCGCCCATTCTGGAACAGAGGAGTCCCTCCTCGATGGAGCGGCAACCATTTTCGGGGGAGCAGGCGTTGATAGGACGCGTGGAAGGCAGCACAGAACATCGCGCGCCGTGTACGTGCGGGTATGATGTAATGGTAGCCTGCGACCTTCCCAAGGTTGATGCGTGGGTTCGATTCCCACTACCCGCTCCAATCCGGCGACGTAGCCAAGTGGTAAGGCAGGGCTCTGCAAAAGCCCCATTCG
>JAJYFM010000144.1 GCA_021790895.1 bacterium | reverse complement strand
CGACAAGTTCGAGCAGTTGGGGGTCGAGAGCGTACTCCGCAATCAATGCGCGCACCGTCGGAGCAAGCCGCTCGACGGTGCGGTCGAGAATCGCTTGCGCGAGCCGTTCGGGCTGCATGCCGTGCGCCGCGGCTGCGAGTGCAAAGGCGATGCGCAGCGCCTCTGCGTTCCCGCGCCCGAACGCGCCCTCGGGAATCTCGCCGAGAACGTTTGCCGCACAGCTCGGCGTCAATGCGATATCGCTGCCGTGCGGCGTATGCAGCGCGAGAATCTCGCCCTCAGCGAGAGCGGCTCCGCGCAGATCCTCCGGGCTGCAGAAGGCCGCATACCGGTAGCCGGCGATATGCGCGCTGCGTGGACCGACCTCCGCAACCTGCGCGCCGTTCATGCGCACCAGACTGCCGCCCGCGATACCCAACGTTCGCACGTCGAGCGTTTGCAGTAAGACGCGATGCGTACCGATGCGGCCGGGGCGCATCTGCGCCCGCCCGTTGCGAATCACCGAGCAATCGGAGCTGGTTCCACCGACCTCGATGAAGATCGCATCGGTGACATTTTCGTGCAGCAGCGCGCCGGCGATACCCGCAGAGGGCCCCGAGAGCAGGGTCGCGAGCGGGCGTCGTTCGATTTCGTCGATCGCCATCACGCCGCCGTCGCTACGCATCACCATCAACGGGGCGCGAATCCCCGCCGCCACGACCGCATCGGCCGTACTTCGCGCCGCGCGCAGCATCCGCGGCAGTAAGGCGGCGTTGAAGGCCGCCGTGCGGGTACGCGCACGCAACCCGTAGAGCGAACTCGCGTCGCTGCCGGTCGTTGCCGGAAGCGCGCATTCACCGGCGATCACCGCGGCGCGTCGTTCGCCGGCACGACGGTCGACGCCGAAAGCACGCGTGACGGCGATCGCTTCGACACCACGCTCGCGCTGCAAATACGCGATGCGTTCGCGCTGCGCTCGTTCGTCGCGCGCATCGGCGAAGGCGACCGCGGTTGCAAATACGCGATCGCCCGCCGCGAGCGACGGAAGATGCATCTGCATGCGAGCGAGTGCCCCGGAGCCATCGATAAGGCCGAGTATCCCAACGCGTGCGAGGTCGCCCTCGAGCAGCGCATTGGTGGCCTGTGTGGTCGAGTGCGCGACGAACGCAACGCGCGCGGCATCAACACCGCTCTCAAGCAATCGTTCGATGCTGTCGCGAATCCCGCTCGCAACGCCGTCGGCCGCCGTATGCGTCGTCGGAACCTTCACGCGAGCGACGATGGCCCGCTCCTGCGGGTCGATCGCTACGGCGTCGGTAAATGTCCCGCCGACATCGATACCGACACGGAGCGGTGTTAGCGCGCCGATCGTTCTCGCGCCGGGAGACTCTCGGCGAGTTCGTCGTAGAGCATCGCCATCGTTTCGATTCCACCGAAGAATTGTTTGAGCGAGAACTTTTCGTTCGGTGCATGAATACGATCGTCGGGAAGGCCGACCCCGATCAAGACTTGCGGTAAGCCATAGATCCGATCGAAACTTCCTACCGGGGTGATCGATCCGCCGGTACCGATAAAGACCGGATCTTTCCCGAATCCGCGCCGCATCGCTTTCGAGGCAGCTGCGACCGCCGGATGATCGCGACCGATCAAGACCGCGCGTGCGGTTCCCTCATCTTCTACCTCGACGCGCACGCCGGCGGGCGCGTGAGCGAGCAAATAGCGCTTGACCGCATCACGGACGACGAGCGGATCTTGCGCACCGACGAGACGCGCCGAGAGCTTCGCGCAGGCGAACGACGGAATGACGGTTTTATGCCCCGGCCCCTGATAACCGCCCCAAATGCCGTTGCATTCCAATGTCGGGCGATACCACATGCGCGCGAGCGGGTGAACTCCGCGCTCGCCCCACAGTTGCGGCACGCCGAGTTCGGCTGCCGACGCGGCTTCATCGTATGCAAGTTTGCGGATCTCGATTTCGAGCGCTTCGTCGATCGAGGGCGCCCCTTCGTAGAATCGCGGAACGAGCACGCGCGCCTGCTCGTCTTTGAGCGAGGCAATTAACATCGCCAACGCTTCGATCGGATTGCGCACGATACCGCCGAAATACCCCGAATGCAAATCCTCGCTCGGACCGGTAACGCGTACGTCCCAGTGCACGAGCCCGCGCACCGAGGTCGTGAGGGCAGGAGTATCGTCGGCATAGACGGCGGTATCAGAGATAATCGCAAGATCCGCCTGAAAGAGGTCGTGATGGCGCGCGAGCGCACGTTCGAAACTCGGTGAGCCGATCTCTTCCTCGCCTTCGACGAGAACGATGATATTAATCGGCAGATCGCCGCGCACGCGAAGATGCGCTTCGAGCGCGGCCAGATGCATCAGCACCTGTCCCTTATCGTCGACCGATCCACGCCCGTAGATATTCCCGTCGCGAACGGTTCCTTCGAACGGCGGCGAGCGCCAGAGGTCGAACGGCTCGGCGGGTTGGACATCGTAGTGGCCGTAGATCAGGACGGTCGGCTTGCTGGGGTCGTTGCCGTAGCGACCGTAGGCGAACGGTGCTCCCTCGGTCGGCAATAACTCCGACCGTAAACCGATCTCGCTCATCCGCTCGACGAGGAACCGCGCGCAGCGCTCCATGTCGCTACGATGCTGAGGGTTCGCTGAGACCGACGGAATAGCGATGAGCGCTTTGAGCTCGTCGAGGTAGCGTTCGTGCGATCCCCGTATGTGTGCGAGCACACCCTCATCTCGATCGATCATCTCTCGCTTATTCGCGCAGTTGCGCTTCTACCTCTCTCGGAAGAACGGGGTCGCT
>JAJYFM010000143.1 GCA_021790895.1 bacterium | reverse complement strand
GCGCACGGTGGTCGGCTCGATGTGCTCGCGACGATCTCGCCGATTCACGAAAACGGAGAGCCGATTGCGGTGCTCGCAACGGCGCGCGATCTGCGGCACATCGTTCCGCTCGAGGCAAGAAGCGCGCAGGTCGAACAGCGCTTCGATTCGCTCTTCGACGGCCACGCGACGCCGTTGCTCGAACTCGATGCACAGGGGCGCTATCGTCGCGTCAACGCCGCCTTCGATCGCTTCAGCGGCGCTTCGCGCGCGATTGGTTTTCGACTCTTTGAAGAAGATGTCGTACCGGGCGATATTACGGCGCTTCGCACGGCCTTAGCGCGCGTGATGCTGGGCGAGCATCCGCAGGTCGAGTTAAACGTCGTTCGCATCAACGGTGAGAGCGCGTCGATGCGTTGTTCCTTCTCGCCGATTCTCGTCGACCGCTCGATCGAGGGCGCCTATGTCTCGCTCGAAGACGTCTCGGAGATGCGCGATCTCGCGCATCGCGAGCGTATGCGCAGCGAGCGTATGCGCGAACTCCTCGCGCTTGCGGCGGCCTCGGGGTTGGAGTTCGACGCGCAGATCGAGCGCGTGATGCACTTCGGTATCGAATCGCTCGGGGCCGATGCTTGTTTCGTTACGCACGTGAAGGGCGACGCAGTCGTTGTCGAGCGCTGCGTCGGCGCGACCGATATTCCGGTGGGGATGGAGATCGCTTTCGGCCGCACCTTTAGCCGCGAAGCATTCGGCACCGATGTCGTGCTGGCGATCGACGACACGCAGGGCGGGAATTGGCGGCTCGACCCGGCGACCGACTGGCAGGGTTGGCGCAGCGTCTTGCTTGCAACGATCTGGGTCGAAGGCGTTCCCTATGGAACGGTTTCCTTTGAGTCGCGGCGCGCGCGCGACGGCGCGATGCGCTTCGATGATGCCGATCGCGATTTTATGCGCTTGCTTGCCGCTCTGCTCGGCTCGGCGATGGAGCGCGACCTTCAAGTAAAGCGGATGGGCGAACTCGCTTTTTACGACCCGCTCACCTCGCTCCCGAATCGCAGCAATTTTGCCGAGTCGTTGCGTCGCGAAATCACGCGGGCGACGCGCTCGAACGCGCAGGTCGCCTTGTTCTATATCGATCTCGACGGTTTCAAAGAAGTCAACGATGCGTTCGGGCACGGCGTCGGCGACGAAGTGCTGTTGGAGGTCGCGCGCAGGTTCGATGGGGTCGTGCGCGCCTCCGATACCATCGCGCGCATCGGTGGCGATGAGTTCGCCGTCATCCAGAGTGACGCCACCGATCTCTCGATCGAACGGCTCGAGTTGCGGATCGCCGAGGCCCTCGAAACCCCGGTTCAGGTGCGCGATCGCGCGATCTCGATCGGCGCCAGCGTCGGTGTCGCGCTCTTCCCGAACGATGCTACCGATACGGCGCGTTTAATCGAACAGGCCGATGCCGCGATGTATGCTCGTAAACGCAGCCGCTCGCGGCGCTCGGATGGGGCGGAACAATTGCGCTCGACGTCGTAGCATTGCAGGATATATGAGCGCCCTACCCTTTACCATCGTGGTCCCGACCTATAACGAAGCCGGTGGCATCGAACGGCTCCTTCGGGGAGCCGTCGACGTTTTTCGTGCCGCCGCCCTCGATGGTGAGATCGTGGTGGTCGACGACAACTCGCCCGACGGCACCGGCGACATCGTCGATCGGCTCGCCGCCGAGCTCCCCGTGCGCTGTCTGCACCGGCCGGGAAAGATGGGGCTCTCCAGCGGGGTCATCGACGGCTGGAAGTTCGCGCGTCCGGAATCGCAGGCGCTGGGAGCGATGGATGCCGACTTCAGCCACGACATCCGCATCATCCCCAAGATGGTGGAGGCGCTCGCATCGGGCGAGTACGGGCTCGCGGTCGGGAGCCGCTACGTTTCCGGCGGCGGCATCGCCAACTGGCCGGCGAAGCGGATCTTTACCTCGCGGGTCGCCTGCCTTCTCGCGCGTCCGTTGACGCCGATTGCCGATGTAACGAGCGGTTTCTTCCTGGTGAAGCGTGAGGCACTCGATGGGGTCGAACTCGATCCGATTGGTTTCAAGATCGGTCTCGAGGTGATTGCAAAGGCCCACTATGGGCGAGCGTTGGAGCTTCCCTACGTCTTTACCGATCGTATCGTCGGCGAGTCGAAGCTCAATCAAAGCGAGATTTTAAATTACATCAAGCAGTTGACCCGGCTCTACCGGCGCCGCCTGATGGGCGTGAAAGCGTAGAGGATGCCGATGGCGGATTGGCTGCGCGGCGGGCGCAATCGCGACAAAGTTCGTGACGACGCGGCGCAGTGGGTGAAGTGTCCGAGTTGCGGCGAAGTGCTCTATCGCCCCGATCTTTCGGCGAATCTCGATGTCTGCGCGCGCTGCTCGCATCATTTTCGCATGCGGGCGCACGACCGCGTGCTCTCGCTCGTCGACGGCGACTTCGAAGAGATCGCGCGCGGCGTTCTGCCGGCCGATCCGCTTGCCTGGACCGACAAGAAGAGCTATCCGCAGAAACTCGCCGCCGATGCCGAGAAGAGCGGCATGGATGAGGCCGTGCTCTGCGGCTTTGGAAAGATCGGTGGGCACGAGGTTGCCCTCGGTGTGATGGATTTTCATTTTCGTGGTGGTACGATGGGCTCGGTGGTCGGCGAGCGCCTGACGCGCCTCATTGAAGCGGCGACCGAGCGCCGGCTGCCGTGCATGATCTTTACCGCCTCTGGTGGAGCGCGGATGGAAGAGGGTATGCTGGCGTTGATGCAGATGGCGAAGACGACCGCCGCGGTACTCCGGCTCAAGGCGAGCGG
>JAJYFM010000142.1 GCA_021790895.1 bacterium | reverse complement strand
CTGGCGGCGAGCGGCCTGCTGGCCGCCGGGTGGTTCGCGGTGAACCTTTCGGAAGGGACGTTCGCCATCCAGGGGAACAATTTCGCCACGAGCATGGCGGCCGCGCAGGTCGGCGTGGCGACGACGAGCGCAGACGGGTCAGCCGGGCCGTCTGGCACCGGGCTCGCTGGCGCGGCCGCCGCGACACAGGGCGGTACTGCCGGTCCGGCAAGCATCGAGATAGTGGACACATCCGCGTCGTCGTCCGCACCGAGCCAGCCCGACCAGACGACCATCCCGTTTTAATTTTTATATCTTTAAATATTTAGATTTTCATCATGGCACGCGGCAAGAAAGAAGAGCAGAACAACGATGCGGCTCCGGTCGCAGCGAACATAATCGAGCAGCCGATCGTCGCCGAGATGCGGCAGTCGTATATCGACTACGCGATGACAGTCATCACTGGGCGCGCCCTGCCGGACGTGCGCGACGGCTTGAAGCCGGTGCATCGCCGCATCCTCTACGCGATGAAAGACATGGGCCTCGTCCCCGGCGCGAAGTTCCGCAAGAGCGCGACCGTGGTCGGCGAAGTGCTCGGCAAGTATCATCCGCACGGCGACATCGCCGTGTACGACTCGATGGCGAAGATGGCGCAGACGTTCTCGCACCGGTACCCGCTCGTGCTGGGCCAGGGCAACTTCGGCTCGATAGACGGCGACTCGCCGGCGGCCATGCGCTACACGGAGGCGAAGATGTCTCGCGTCGCCGAGTCGCTTCTCGCCGACCTAGAGAAGGAGACTGTCGCCTGGAATCCGAACTACGACGCGACTCGCGAGGAGCCGAGCGTGCTCCCGTCTGCGCTCCCGAACCTGCTCTTGAACGGCACGCTCGGCATCGCTGTGGGCATGGCGACGAACATCCCTCCGCACAACCTCCGCGAGGTCGTCGACGCGACCGTGCATCTCATTGAGAATCCGGACGCGACGACGGAAGACCTGCTCGCGTTCGTGAAGGGGCCGGATTTCCCGCTAGGCGGCGTCGCGTTCAATCAGGCGGATATCGCCCACGCGTATGGTACCGGCAAAGGCCCGGTCGTCGTGCGCGGAGAAGCAGAGATAATCGAAGACGGTAAGAAGGATACGCGCATCGTCATCACCTCGATACCGTATCGCGTGAACAAGGCGGAGCTCATCGTCCGCATCGCCGAGCTGGTGCAGGAGAAGAAGATCGAGGGCATCCGCGACCTGCGCGACGAATCCGCAGGAGACGAGCGCGGGATGCCGGACGTGCGCGTCGTCGTCGAGCTGAAAGGCACGGCGCACCCGCAGGCGGTATTGAACGCCATCTACAAGCACACCGAGCTCGAGACAGTCTTCCACTACAACATGCTCGCGCTCGTGGACGGCGTGCCGGAGATGCTCTCGCTCCAGGGCATACTCAGCAATTTCATAGGGCACCGCCAGGAGGTCGTGAAGCGTCGCACAGAGTACGACCTGAAGCAGGCACTCGCGCGGGAGCACATACTCCTCGGGCTCGTGAAGGCGCTCGACCACATCGACGAAGTCATCGCTATCATCAAGAAATCGCCAGACATACCGACGGCGAGTGCAGCACTTCAGAAGAAGTTCGGTTTTTCCGTGCTTCAGGCGACCGCCATCCTCGAGATGCGTCTCTCAAAGCTTGCAGGTCTCGAGCGCAAGAAGCTCGAAGACGAGCTCTCCGAAGTGCAGACGCTCATCAAGAAATTGCAGGACATCCTCTCGTCGCCGAAGAAGATACTCGCGGTGGTGAAGAAGGAGCTTATCGAGCTTGGCGATAAATACGGCGACGAGCGCCGTACGCGCATCGTGAAAGGCGGCGTCAAGAATATCTCCGTAGAAGATCTCGTCCCAGACGAAGACTCGATGCTGCTCCTCACGCAGGGAGGATATGTGAAGCGCACGAATCCAGACGAATACAAGAGCCAGAAGCGCGGGGGCGTGGGCGTCGTCGATATCGCGACGAAGGAAGAAGACATCGTGACACATTTCCTCGTCGCATCGGCGCACTCGGACCTCCTATTCTTCACCGATTTCGGCAAGGCGTATCAGCTGAAGATGTACGAGCTCCCCGAGGGTCGCCGCGCGACGAAGGGCAAGAGCATCATGAACTTCCTCTCGCTCGCGGGCGATGAAAAAGTCACGTCGATACTGCCGGTGCCGAAAGGCGCCGCGCTCGATGCGGCCTCGGTGGTGTTCGTCACGGAGCAGGGCGTGGTCAAGCGCGTTGCGGCCAAGAGTTTCGCCGATGTGCGCCGCTCGGGCATCATCGCGATCAATCTGAAGACAGGCGACAAGCTAGTGTCCGCAAACCACGCGTCGGAGGGCGACACCGTTTCCCTGGTGACTGCGAAGGGGCAGTCGATCCGCTTCGACGTCGAAGAAGCGCGCGAGATGGGTCGCACCGCCGGCGGCGTGAAGGGTATGACGGTCAAGAAAGGCGACCGTATCGTCTCGGCCGAGGTCGTGCCGGTGGAGAAAGCGAAAGACGCTGCGCTCTTGGTCATAATGGCGAAGGGCTACGGCAAGCGCACCAAGATGAGCGAATATAAGGTGCAGGGCCGCGGCGGCTCGGGTATCAAGACGGCGGATGTCACGTCGAAGACGGGCGAGATCATCGGCGCGAAGGTCGTTACGGGCGAGGCCGACGGCGACGAGATCGTCGTCGTCTCGAAGAAAGGGCAGGTGATACGCACATCTGTCTCCTCGATCTCCGTTCTCTCCCGCGCCACCCAAGGCGTCCGCGTCATGAAAATGCGCGAGGGCGACAGTATCGCCTCCATGGCGGCGTTGTA
>JAJYFM010000054.1 GCA_021790895.1 bacterium | reverse complement strand
TGCGAAGGATCGCGCCGGCGGCGGCGGCGACCCCGAGGTCGGTTGCGGTCAGCGCCGAAAGGGCGCCCCCAAAGTTGCCGAACGGCGTACGGGCGCCGGCAACGATAACGATATCCTGGTCTGTAAGGCTACTCTTCATACTTCCCCACTTCTTCCCTCGGGAGCCCCGCTCCGGCAGGCCCATTCCTCCTCGATCCATAATCAGCGCGCGTTATGCCGATCAATAGACCTGCTGCCTTTACGCTCGATGCCCGCTCGCTCTCCGCTGCGACGAAGACCGACCAAATCCTCGAAAGCTTCGACAAACTTCAGCTCGGAAACATCCTGGAGATCCGCGAAGAGGGCGACCCGCGCGCCTTACGCAACGAGCTCACGCAACTGCGCCCGGGGCGCTTCTCGTGGGACGCCCGCAACCTTGGCGGCAATCGTTGGACGCTGCGCCTCGAACGGATCGACGAACATGCCGACGGCGAAGCCTTTCTCCAGCATGTCTCGCAGTTTAGCGATGCAAAAGCCTCGACGGTGAAAGAGCTCGCCGGCCAGTTAAGCGAGCGCTCTTTTAAATCCGGCGATACGATCTTCGATGAAGGCGAGCTCTGGCCATATCTCGGCATCGTCAAAAGCGGGAAAGTGATCTACACGCTGCTCTCGCCCGACGGCAAAACACATACCATCGGCGAACGGCTCACGCACGACACGCTCAACGAGAGCGGAACCTTTGACGGCGGCGGTGCAACCACGCGCGCCGAAGCGCTCACCGATGCAACGATCGTCACCATTCCCAGCGAGGCCGTCATTCACGCCTGCCGCAACGATGCCGAACTCGCACTCGGCTTCCTCATCGGCTCATCGCAGGCGCGTCGTCGTTCGATCGACACGATCGCCGATCTCGCATTCGCGCACGTGTTGCAACGCGTATCGAAGTTTTTGTTGGGCTACGCGCGCACCTCGGTCGGCATGACGCGCGGCCTTCCCGGCGTCGAGAATCTCTCGCAAGCGCAGATCGCTGCAGCTGCGGGAACGGTCCGCGATATGGCGGCGCGCGCGTTGCTCAGATTGAAAAACGCGCACGCGGTCGAATTGGACCGCGGGCGCGTGAAAGCGATCGATCGGGCGCGCTTAGAAGCGTTCGCGCAGAACGTTCAAGCGCCGCCGGTCTAGGAGAGCACCTCGACCGCTTCGGCCTCCTCAGGCGCCTGTGCATCGAAAGCCAGGCGCTTATTTTTTGCCGCCGCATCGGCGAGCGGATCGCTCCCCGCGGCCGGCGTGGCGCTCGGCTGGGGAATGCGCCCGGCGAGTGCGTCGCGCCCCTTGCGCACCGAGGCGAGCGCGCCTCCGAGACGCCCTTCGAGCTCGGCGAGCATCTGCTCGGCGTAGTGATCGGCACCCTCACGAACCTTTTTGGCGCGCTCTTGGGCATCGCGTAACACCGCCTCCGCAGTCGCGCGCGCGCGGCGAACGATCTCGTGCTCGTCGAGGAGCTCGTCGTGCTTCGCCGAGGCCTCGGCGAGCATCGCCTCGGCCCGTTCTTGGGCATCGCGCACGAAAAGATCGCCGTCGCGAGCGATGACCTTCGCTCGGCCGATTTCGTTCGGCAACGAATCGCGAATCTTATCGACGAATTCGTCGATCCGCTCGGCTGAGAGAACCCGATAACCGGCCGGCAACCACAGGCCTTCGTGAACGTAGGCGTGGAGCTTCTCGAGAACACGTTCAACCGACATTATTACCCTCCGTTTCGATGCGAGCGTTCGTTGCGTTTGGTGGACATCATGCGCAGCACGGGGTCGGGGACCAACCCACGAACATCCCCTCCGAGAAAGAACACTTCTTTGACGATACTCGAACTCACGAATGAAAACCGTTGATCGGACATCAAAAATAGCGTGTCGACATCGGAGAGCGTTCGATTCATGAGTGCGGTCGCCATCTCGCTCTCAAAATCCGAGACAACACGCAGCCCTTTGACGATGACGTCGACCTTTTCGGCGCGCACGTAATCGGCGAGCAATCCGCGAAAATGGCAAACGCGAACGTTCTTCATGTGCGCGACGGATTCGCGGAGCATACGCTCGCGCTCGTCGAGCGTGAACATCGGGTTTCGTTTTTGCGGATTGACGACGACGGCGACGAGCAACTCGGCGAAGACATGCGACGCTCGTTCGATGACGTCGAGGTGCCCGTTGGTCGGCGGATCAAACGAGCCCGGATAGATTGCGCGGGTCACGCGAGGACGAGCCTCGGCGACAGAAGCCGGCCCGGAGACGGGAATGCGTCGACGTCAGACAAACTCCTAACCGTTGTCGGGTTCGAAAAACGCGAGAGCGACATCGCCGTAGACTTCTTCTCGCACCCCGCGATACCCCGGTATCGTCGGCAAAATTCGCTTCGCGCTATGCTCGTAGATCACGAGCGCGCCCGGCGCGAGGAGCCCACGCTCGATCAGCAAGCGGAATGCCTGCAGCGGGACGGGATCGGCATACGGCGGATCCATGTAGACGATATCGAAGGGGCCCGCGATCCGATAGAGCGCGCGCTCGGCCGGCGCGGCAACGAGCGCATAGGCGGGCTCGCTCAGACCAAAGTTCTCCGCTGCCGCTTCGATGGCCAACGCGGTCTCGCGGTGCCCCTCGACGCTGACGACGCGCCCCGCTCCGCGCGAGGCGGCCTCAAAACCGATCGCGCCGGTTCCCGCGAAAAGATCGAGGAACGCTGCCTCCGCCATGCGGGGAGCGAGAATCGAAAAGAGCGATTCCTTGACACGACCCGGCGTCGGGCGCACGTTGGGGCCCTTCGGGGATTTGAGTTTGCGGCTGTTCAGGGCGCCGCCGGTAATTTTCGGCATCGTGCTCTCTTACGGATGGAGGGACTGCAGAGGTTCCACATCGCGAACGACGATCATACCGTCCTCTCGATCAGGAGCGGTAGCAACTCGTCGAGCGAACGAATCGTCGCCGTCGGCGCAGCGAGATCGGCGGGATAGGGCTTGCTTCCGCCGTCGAGCCAGAGGGCGGCAAAGCCGGCACCGAGCGCGCCCGCGATATCGGTGTACGGATCGTCACCCACGTAGAGGATCCGCTCTGCTTGGAGGCCCATGCGCGCGGCGAGGAGATCGAAGGCGCCCCGTTCGGGTTTGCGTAGCCCGATCCGCTCGCTGGCAAGAACGGGGTAAAAGAAACCGATCTGCGCCGCTTTGCGCTCCTGGAGCCCGGCGGCCCCGTTGGAGAGCGCGGCGACGCGGAGATCGCTCTGCGCGAGTGCGGAGAGCAAACGTCGGGCTGCGGGCATCGGCACGACCAAGCGCGGGACGAGATCGAGGCAGCGTTGGCGGAACCACGGCGCCCATCCCTCACCGCCCTCACCGCCGCAGCGCTCGACGTATCGACGCAGCACCGTTTCGAGATCGACACCCTCGCTGCGATAGCGCGCCAGCTCCTCGTCGGCGATCGTCCCCGCTCGCTCGAGCGAGACGTGCAACGGCGCAACGCCGGCGTCGATCCGCACGATCAGGTCGATCAGGGCAACGCGTTCGAGGCGATTATCGACCAACAAGGTATGGTCGAGGTCGAACGCCACGCCCTCAAAGCGAAGCTTCATAGAGGCGCTCGTTCGCCGCGCGGAGGACGGCACCTCGACCGGTTCGCCGCGGAGCGCGGCACGAGAGAGGCCCCCGCGTCAATCCGACGCGAGGGCCTCGAGGGAACCGAAGGGCCGTCTGCGCCTAGCGCGGACCGGGCCCGGTGACCACGCGAACGAAATCCTTCGGACGCAGCCACTTCGCAACCGCCGCCTGCACCTGTGCCGGCGTCGTCGCGAGCTCTTGGCGTGCTTCGATGATGTTTTCGTCGAGCGGTAAGCCTTCTTGCGCGTATCCGAGCAAGAGATCGGCGACCCCACCGTACGATTGCTGCCGCACCGGAATCAGCCCCAGCAAGAGCGCTTTCGCACGCAATAAGCGATGCGCGCCGAGCGGATGCTGCTGTAACTGTTCGATATCGGTAACGATCTGTTGCTGCGCGGGAACGATATTCTGCGGGTTCGACCCGTAGCTGATCGTGAAGACCGAACGATGTTTCTCGATGTTAAATTGCGATCCGACGTAGTAGACCCAACCATGGATCTCACGCAGATCGTGGTAGAGCATCGAGCTATAGAATCCGCCGGTCAACACGGTATTCGCGAGCTGGAGCGCCGCGTACGCGGGGTTCGAGCGAGCGAAATCCATCGTCTGTGCGAGGATCGTCGACGACTGCACGCGCCCCGTTGCCGGTACGACTGCAGATGCCGGAGGATTATTGGGTTGTGCTGCGAGGCTGGTATTTGGTTTTGCACCGACCGCTTTCCAGGCCCCAAAATAGCGCTCGACGAGAATCTTCGCACGAAGCGGGGTGATATCGCCGACGATCGCGATCGTCGTGAGATCGGGGCGATAGGCCGCTTGATAGTAGCTGCGAAGATCGGCGAGCGTGAGCCCCCGGATCGAAGCCGGTGTTGCATGGCGCTGCGTCGGATCGCCTGCCGGGTAGAGCAATTTCTGCAGTTGCTCGGTAGCGAGCGTTCCGGGAGCATTTTCGGCACCGAGAATTGCTCCGAGCGCCTGTTGCCGAACCACGGGGAAGATCGCCGCCGGAAGTGCCGGATGCAACTCTTCATCGGCAAGCAGTTGCATGCCGCGCGCGACGTGATCGGAGAGGACGTCGAGCGAGAAATTCGTTCCGACGCTGACGTTCGCAGCAATTTTATCGAGCTGCGCCTGATACGAAAGCCGATCGTAGGTCGTGCTGCCGTAGCCCATCAGGGTTGCCAGCACGCCTCCAATACCCGACTGTCCCTTCGGATCCTGGAGTACCGGATTATTATCGATCGAACCACGAACGACGACCGTCTTGCTGAGTTTGCTCGGCACGACGATAACGCGAAGTCCGTTCGCGAGCGTAAAGCTCGTCGGGTGCACCGTCTCGCGCGGAACCTTCAGGTGCGCCAGAATATCATTCGCCCACGACGGAAGCGCTTCGTGCTTCGTCGGCGGGACAGAATTATTTTCTTTTGCCGCCGGGCCTGTTCCCATCGAAATTTTCCCGGAGTTGCTCGGGACGGCGTAGGCAAGGATCGAGGTTTTATAGAGGAGATAGCGCCGAATGACCTGATTGACCTCGGCGGTCGTCACGTGTTTATAGGCGGCGATCATTTGGTTGGGAGAACGGAGACCCTGCACCGTCAGCGCCGTCGACCACGCGAATGCGAGGTTGGCGATATTATTGTATTGGAACGACGCCTGCGCGACTTCGCGACGAATCGAGGCGCGCACCAACGCTGCGGGGACGCCGTTCTTTTTATAACCTTCGATGACCGCTTTCATTTCGGCGGCGATCGTCTGCGGTTTCGTCGTCGGAGCTACCGCTGCAAAGAGAAACCCGCCCGAGAGTTTCGGATGGTTGTCGCTCTGGAAGCCGGTGAAAAGCGCTTTCCCATTTGCGACGAGTGCGTAGAGCCCCCCGCGTTGTGAGTTGAGCACGTCGGAGGCGATGACCGACGCGGCGTACTCTTTGCTTGCGTAGCCCGGAAAGCGAAACGCTTGCGCGACCAGCGTGTAGGGTTGATCGCTGGTCTCGGCGATGACCTGAGCCTTCATCGGCTTCGGCGCGACCTTCGGGCGCGCCGGCAACTTTGCCGCCGGAATCGAACCGAAGAGTTTTTTCACCATCGCGATGGTCGTGTGCGGGTCGACGTCACCGACGATCACGAAGATCGCGTTATTCGGGTGATACCACGTGCGATAAAAATCGATCAGTTGCTTGTGATTGATCTGCGTCGAGAACGTTTTAATCGTTCCCAAGGTATTGTTCCCGTAGGGGGTACCGACGTAGACCGCTTTTTGAATTTTCATCAGCATGCGCGAAATCGCGTTGCTGTTATCCTGGGTAACTTCTTGCTCGATTGCACCGCGTTCTTGGTTCCACTCGTTTTGCGCCATAAGCAACCCTTGGGCGCGCGACGCTTCAAGGCGCAGCGCCACATCGAGATATTGCGATGGAACGGTAAAGAAGTATTGCGTCATTTCAGCTTGCGTGTCGGCATCGAAATCGCCGCCGGTGAGGCCGATGATTTCCGTCAGTTGATTGGCCGAAATCGTTTTGCTGCCGCGGAACATCATGTGTTCGGTCGCGTGAGCGAGGCCGTCGAGCGGCTCTTCATTCGAACCGACGCGGTAGTTCATCATCGTCGTCACGACGGGTGCGAGCGTATCGCGCACGACCACGACTTGAAGACCGTTGGAGAGTGTAGTACGCGTGACGTTCGAATCGGCGCGCGCTTGACCCACGAGGGCGAACCCCAGGGCGAGCGCCGCCGCGAACGCGACGAGCGGGCGAGTGAATCGCACGATAGGAGGACTCCTTCAGTTTTAGAGGGCGATGTGTACTTTACTTGTTCGTTACGAAGAAAGTTGCAGATCGCGGAGATTTTGTTCGGCGAGCAGTGCCGAACGAAGGCCGGCACTCGTGGGATCCCGGAGTTCGGGATCGCGTTCGAAAATCTCCCGCGCCGCAGCGGCGGCGGCGAGGAAGAGCGGACGGTCGACGATCGGATCGCCGTAGCGCATGCCGCTGCGACCCGACTGGAGCAGCCCCCCGAGTTGGCCGCCGCCGCGCAGTTCGAGATCCCGTTCGGCGATTGCAAAGCCGTCGGTGCTCTCGAGGAGGAAATCGAGGCGCGCGCTCTGCGGAGCCTCGTCGGGATGGACGAGCAGGCAATAGGAGGCGGCGCCTCCGCGGCCGACACGCCCGCGCAACTGATGGAGTTGCGCGAGCCCGTAACGGTGCGCGTCGAGGACGAGCATGACCACGGCATTGGGGACGTCGACGCCGACCTCGACGACGGTCGTCGCGACCAACACATCGATCTCGCCTGCCGAAAAACGCCGCATCGTCCGATCCTTGAGCTCCGCACTCATACGTCCGTGCAGCAACCCGACGCGCAGCCCCGCCAACGGCCCCGCTGCAACGCGCGCAGCCTCTTCGACCGCACCGATCAACCCCGTATCGTCATCCTCATCACGCTCGATCGCCGGGCAGACCACGTACGCCTGTCGTCCCTCTTTTTCGACGCGCTCGCGAATAAATCGATAGGCGCGGTCGAGTCGACTCATGCGTAAAACGAAGGTCTCGATCGGCGTGCGCCCCGGAGGCAACTCGTCGATCGAGGAGATATCGAGCCCCGCAAGCAGCGTTTGCGCGAGCGTGCGCGGGATCGGCGTCGCCGTTAAGTGGAGGGTATGCGGCGTACCGCCCTTCGCGCGCAGGCGCGCGCGTTGCTCGACGCCGAAGCGATGTTGTTCGTCGATCACCACCAAGCCGAGGCGCATGAACTCCGTGCTCTCCGTAAGCAGCGCATGCGTGCCGACCGCAACTGCCGCTTCGCCGCCCGCGAGCCGACGCAATGCCTCTCGGCGCTCCGATGTGCGCTGGCTGCCGAGAATCGGCTCGACGGCAATACCGAACGGCATGAGCAACGGGCCGAGTTTCTGCGCGTGTTGCAGCGCCAGCAACTCCGTCGGTGCCATCAGCGCCGACTGCACGTGATTGCGCGCCGCCACGAACATCGCTGCCGCCGCGACGAGCGTTTTGCCGCTTCCGACATCGCCTTGCACCAAACGATTCATCGGCATCGCACCCGCCAGATCGCGCGCGATCTCGCCGATAACGCGACGCTGCGCTCCGGTCAGAGGAAAGGGCAAATTCGCCTCGAGCCGTTCGACGCACTCCTGCGCATCCGACATCGCCTCGGCACCGTGCTCGAGCGCGCGCAGCGCGCGCCGACGCAGCGAGGCGAAGGAATGAACGAGAAACTCCCCATACGCGAAGCGCTCGCGCGCACGTTCTGCCTGCTCCAGGCTCTCGGGCGCGTGAATGCTGCGATAGGCAATCTCCAGCGCATCGTAACCGGTTGCCTTCAACGCTGCGGGAGGAATGGGATCGGGCGGTGCTTCCTCAAGGAGGCGAGGAAAGTTCCGCGCGATCGCTGCGGCGATCGTTTTGCTGTTGAGTTCGCGGACGGCATGATAGATCGGCACGAGCGCGCCGCGATAGCGTTCGTCGGGGCCGAGCATACGATAGGTGCCGACGCTGATAACCGGGCCGCTGAGCGAGCGTTCGACGCGCCCGCGGACGAAGAGGCGCATTCCGACCTTGAAACGCCCGATTGCGTAGCGATTGCGGCCGATCCATTTCGCGCAAAAAACACCGCTCTCATCGCGGAGGTCGACCTCCACGATCTCGATCGTACGCGCCCGCCGCTCGCGTACCGCGATCACCGTGCCGACGGCATTCTCTTCACCGCCGCGTGCGCCGAGTGCAACGGCGGGGGTCGCCTCGCGAAGATCGTCGTATCGAAAGGGAAAATGCTCGAGCAGATCGCGCGGCGTCTCGATCTCCAATGCCGCAAACGCAAGCGCGCGCTTCGGCCCGATACCGGCGAGATCGCGCAGCGTCACTGCTTCGCGCGTTGTAATAAATGCCTCCCCACTGCATCGGGATCGATTCCACGCGCTTCGAGTAAGACGAGCAAATGGAAGATCAGATCGGCGGACTCCCAGATCAGTTCGTTGTCGTCGGTGTTCTTGGCCGCGATCACCACCTCGGTCGCTTCTTCGCCGATTTTCTTGCCGATGCGATCGACGCCCTCACGCAACAGCCGCGCAACGTACGAATGCTCCGGATCGGCGGTGCGCCGCTGCGCGATCGTCGCCCGTAGATGCTCGACGGCACGGCGAAGGTCGCCGGCCGGGGCATCCGGCGCAAGCAACGGCTGATGGAAGCAACTCGCGGCGCCGGTGTGGCACGCCGGCCCTTGCGGGAGAACGTAGTAGCAGAGCGCATCGCGATCGCAGTCGGTCGTAACCGCGACGACGTGCTGCCGATTCCCCGATTGCTCGCCTTTGCGCCAGAGCGAAGCGCGAGAGCGACTGTAGAGCACGGTGCTTCGCGTCGCGAGCGTTTCGTCGAGCGCGATCCGGTTCGCCCATGCGAGGGTCAACAACTCGCCGCTGCGCGCGTCGCAGATGACCACGGGCATCAACCCGCGTTCGTCCCAGTTTAATCCGTCGGTCGCCACGGTCGCAGCATTATGCCTCGCTCGCGGAGTTCTTGCTTGAGGCGCGGAATGGCGAGCGTTCCGTCGTGAAAGATCGAGGCCCCCAACGCCGCGTCGGCGGCACCGGCATCGAAGAGCGCCGCAAAATCCTCGACGCGCCCCGCGCCTCCGGAAGCGATGACCGGAATATTCACCGCGCCGCGGATCGCCGCCGTCAGTTCGATATCGAAACCGGCACGCGTTCCATCGCGATCCATGCTGGTCACCAGAAGCTCGCCTGCGCCCCGCGCCTGTGCCTCGCGGGCCCATTCGACCGCTTCGCGCTCGCTGCGCGTGTGCCCACCGTCGATGTAGACGGCGAAGCGACCCGAGGGATCGCGGCGCACGTCGATGGCGACGACGAGCGATTGGCTGCCGAAATTCGCGGCGATCGCCTCGATGAGCGCGGGCGTGTGAACCGCCGCTGAGTTCAGCGAGACTTTATCGCAACCGGCGCGCAGGAGCAGGCGCGCGCTCTCGAGGCTCTCGATCCCGCCGCCGACGGCGAACGGGATCCGCAGTTCGGCGCCGATGCGACGCAGCATATCGAGCGATGCGCTTCGCCCTTCTTCCGTCGCCGCGATGTCGAGAAAAACGAGTTCGTCGGCGCCTTCACGTTCGTAGCGACGGGCGAGTTCGACGGGGTCGCCCGCATCGCGCAGCCCTTCGAAATGGATGCCTTTCACCACGCGGCCGTCGCGAATATCGAGGCACGGAATGATGCGCGGAAGCACGCTCATCGCGCGAAACTCGCCTGCAGTCCACGCAGCAGCGCGAGCAGCGCCGCGACCGTCGGTGTCGCCGTCGATACACGCGCGCCGAGTTCGACGGTCGCCCCGAGAATCGGCTCGATCTCCAGTGGACGTTCGGCCAGGACATCCTGCAGCATGGAGGTGCGAACGTCGCTCAGTCGCGCTGCATACGCCATGCGCTGTTCGATATCGACCTCGCCGATGACGCCGAGCGCGCGGCCGACCGCGAGCGTTTCCCCGATCGCCCGAGCGACGAGATCGCGCGTCGGTGCGTACGCGAGCATCGGCGCAATCGAGAGCCGCGTCAACGCACTGACCGCGTTGAGACCGACGTTGTTCGCCAGTTTCGCCCACAGCACGCCGCGAATATCGGCACTGCGCTCCGGCGCTAATCCGGCGCGCTCCATCGCTTGCACAAGCGGATCGATGAGCCGCTCGGCGGCTCCGCCCGGCGCGATCGGCGCGAGGACATAACGCACTCCACCGCTCTGCACGGCCGAACCGGGGCGATCGATATGCCCGGAGACGTGAACGACGCCGCCGATCGTGGATCGGTCATCGAAGAGCGAGCCGATCGCAGCCCCGGGATCGACGCTATCGAGCGGAGGTCGGCGCGCGAACCAAAACGGGATGCCGTTCTGCAACGTCACCACGCACGCAGCACTCCGTGCAAGATGCGCCAGCGCTCCGTGGAGCGCGGCGAGTTGATGCCCCTTGACGCAGAGCAACGCGAGGTCGAAGGTGGCGAGTTCGTCGAGATCGGCGATAACGCGGAGCGGCACCGTATAGGTGCCCAAGTCGCCGCGCACTTCAAGCCCGGATCGCGCGATCGCTTCGGCGTGCGGACCACGTGCCAACACGGCAACGTCGAGCCCGCAACGCGCGAGCGCGGAGGCGAGAAAGCCCCCGATACCGCCGGCTCCGATGACGACTATGCGCATCGCGAGCGAGATTTGGAGGCGACGGGCAGATTTGAACTGCCGAATGGGGCTTTTGCAGAGCCCTGCCTTACCACTTGGCTACGTCGCCGGATTGGAGCGGGTAGTGGGAATCGAACCCACGCATCAACCTTGGGAAGGTCGCAGGCTACCATTACATCATACCCGCA
>JAJYFM010000141.1 GCA_021790895.1 bacterium | reverse complement strand
CAATATCGAGATCGCGGTCGCCTACGCGCGCGCGCATCCGCAGCGCTTCCGTCTCTCGCTGCAGACGCATAAGTTCATCGGGATTCCGTAGCGTGCGCGTACTCGCCATCTGCGCCACCAATTTTGAACGCGCGCGCATCGCGCTCCCGGAGAGCGTCCAGACGCTGCTCTGCGGCGTCGGCCCGGTCGAAGCTGCGGCGAGAACCGCCGCCGCACTCGCCGGCGAGCGTTACGATCTCGTGCTCAATATCGGCATCGCCGGCGCGTTCGAAGGGCGCGCGGCGATCGGCGAGAGCTGCGTCGTCGCCGACGACTTCATCGAACTCGACCGCGAGAACGGTGAATCGCTGCGCCTTCCTCCGGGCGACCGCCTCTATCCGCGCGCGCAGAGCGATCCGTCGTTGGTGGAGATGCTTGCGGCAAGCGGAATTCCGCAACGAACCGGCGTCACCGTCGCGCGCGTGACGACGGAGGCAAGCACCTGCGATCGCCTCTCGGCGTTAGGAGCGGAGATCGAGAGTATGGAGGGCTTCGCCGTGCTGCGCGCAGCGCAGATCGCCCGCGTTCGCGCGCTCGAATTGCGCGGTATTTCGAACCTCGTCGGCCCGCGCGCCGCCGAGCAGTGGAAACTCGATGCCGCCTTCATCGCACTCGCCGATGCAATGCACCGCCTCTTCGCCGCCGTGGAGCCGACGTGAACGATATCATCAATCTCGCCTACTCGCCCTGTCCGAACGATACCTATATCTTCGCCGCGCTCACCAACGGGTTGCTCGCCGAGGCACCGCGCGTCAACGTCGTCCTGCTCGATATCGACGAACTCAACGACGCTGCGGCGCAGGCGCGCTACCCGCTCACGAAAGTGAGCTACGGCGCGATCCCGTACTTGATGCGCGATTATCGATTGCTGCGATCAGGGGGAGCGCTCGGACGCGGATGCGGTCCGCTGGTGGTTGCTCGCCCCGACCGGCTGAAAAGTTGGGCCGAACTCGACGACCCGCTCGTCGCGATCCCCGGCGAACGCACGACCGCTTTTTTGCTGATGCAACTCGCACTCGGGCATCGTCCGCGCACGCGCATCATGCGTTTCGATGCGATCGTCGATGCCGTCGCAAAGGGTGAGGTCGACGCGGGGCTCATCATTCACGAGTCGCGATTCACCTACCAGAACGCCGGTTTGCACGCGTTGCGCGATCTCGGATCGTGGTGGGAAGAGACGACCGGGCGGCCGATTCCACTCGGCGCGATTCTCGCGCGGCGCGATCTCGGTCACGAGCGCGCGCTAGCAATCGATGCTGCGGTTCGCAGCAGCCTGGCGTTCGCTCGACACGACGAAGCGGCGATTATGCCGTACGTGCGCGAGCACGCCTTCGAGATGGATGAGTCGGTGATGCGCGCGCATATCGGGCTCTACGTCAACGATTACAGCATCGATGTCGGTGCCGACGGAATGCTCGCTGTTGAAGAACTTTTCGCGCGCGGGCGCGGCGCAGGCATCTTGCCCGACGACGCGAACGCCGCATTCATCGCATGATTCTTCGACGAACCGCCGCAGCGCTCGCGCTTTTCATCTCGGTCACCGGCTTCGGCGCGATACCGCGCGCCAAAGTTGTGCTCGGCGACGAAGTTTTTCTGCGTTCTACTTGGCACGATCTTCACGGACGTTGCGTCGGCGTCGTCACCAACCAGACCGGGGTGACATCGCAACTCGTCAACATCGTCGATGCGATTCGCAAAAATCCGCATATCTGTATCAAGGCGATCTATTCGCCGGAGCATGGACTTCGCGGCGATCAACTCGCCGGCAAGTTCGTTTCGTCGTATCGCGATCCGCGCACCGGGCTTCCCGTCTATAGCCTCTATGGGCCCCAGCGCATGCCGACCGCAGCGATGTTGCGCGGCGTCGACGTTCTGCTCTTCGACATTCAAGATGTCGGCGATCGCGCCTATACCTATATTTCGACGATGGCCGAGGTGATGCGAGCGGCGGCCCGCTACCACAAGAGCATCTGGGTGCTCGATCGTCCGAACCCGATCGGCGGCGAGATCGTCGAGGGCCCGGTTCTCGATCCACGCTTCCGTTCGTTCATCGGGCTCTATCCGATTGCGATGCGCCACGGCATGACGATCGGCGAACTCGCCGAGATGTTCAATAACGCCTTCGGCATTCACGCGCATCTCCGCGTCGTCAAAATGATCGGTTGGCGGCGATCGATGCTGTGGAACCAAACGGGACTGCGTTGGGTGGAGAGCTCGCCGAATATTCCCACGTGGCAGACGACGCTCGTCTACCCCTGCACCGGGCTCATCGATAACGGCGGTATCAACAACGGCGTCGGCACCGCGAAACCGTTCTTCTATGCCGGTTATCTCGGCATGCCTGCGTATGCGTACGCGAGCGCAATGAATGCAGCGCATCTGCCGGGGGTCTATTTCCGCCCGGCGGCCTGGTCGCCGTTCTTCGGTTTCTGGCGCGGCCGCGAACTCAAGGGCGTCGAACTCTACGTCACGCACCCGCATCACTTCCGCAGCGTCGAAACGGCGGTCGATCTGCTTGTTGCGGGGCATCGTTTGATGCCGCACCTCCGCATCAACGCGCGCGGGATGGATAACGATTGGGGCACCGACGCGGTGCGGATCGGGCTCGAGCGCGGCGAGAGCGCGCGCGAGATTATCGATTCCTGGCAACCGGCACTCGCGCGTTTTATGAAACTCCGCGCGAAGTATCTCCTCTACCCGAATTAGCGGCGCGCCCCTGTCCCCCCGAGTAGGCTGCGCAGCAGCCGTATTTTGTCACCCCGAGTAGCGCGAAGCGCGTATCGAGGGGCCCAACAGTGTCAGCCCGAGTAGGCTGCGCAGCAGCCGTATCGAGGG
>JAJYFM010000140.1 GCA_021790895.1 bacterium | reverse complement strand
ACGATTAGCGTTCCTCCACAACCGATGCCGTTGCAGCTTTCGGGGCCACGGCATCCAAGAAAATATCTTCGAGACTCAGATCGACGACGCGCAGCCCCTGTGCGCCGAGCGCGTTCATCCGCGTCGCAACCTCGTCGGGCTCTTCGATAACGAAGGCCCGCAAGATGCGGCCGTTGCGTTCGATTCGCCCGATACGTGCATCGCCGGCGAGACCGTTTACCGAGAAGTCATCGCTGGGTAAGATGCCTTCGACGATCTTGCGACCCGCCTTGAGATCGTCGACGACGCCTTCGAGGACGATGCGCCCACTCTGCATCACCGCAATGCGTTCGGCGGCGCGTTCGACTTGCCCGATTTGATGCGACGAAAAGACGACCGTCGTGCCTTGCGCAGCTTCGTTGATGATGAGATTCAGTACGCTGCGCTGATTGACCGGATCGAGCCCGCTCGTCGGTTCGTCGAGCACGAGCAGATCGACGCGACGGGCGAAGGCCAGTGCGACGGCAGTTGCGGTGCGCATCCCTTTGGAGAGTGCTCGCACCTTCGTTTTTTCGCTGCCGACGCCGAGTTGCGCGAGCAGTTCGCGCGCTCGCGCCGGGTCGAAGCCCGCAAACGAATGCTGCATGTAGCCGATATGCTCGCCGACGCTCATCCAATCGTAGAGCACGCTGCGTTCGGGAACGTACGCGACGCGTTCGAGCACTGCGGGCGAGAAGGGTGCTCCGGCGAAGAGCACGCGCCCCGCAGAAGCACGAATCAAGCCGAGCGCGCATTTAAAGGTCGTGCTCTTGCCGGCGCCGTTGGGGCCGAGCAGTCCGAAGACGCAACCTTGAGGGATTTCGAGGTCGATGCCGTCGACGGCAGCGAGGTTGCCGTAATTCTTGCGAAGTCCGGCGATAGAGAGAGCGTTCATGGTTCCTCCGGAAGCCAGCGGTCGAGGGCGTTTTGAAAGAGGTCGGTAGCGGCGTCGCGATTGAGGCCGAGCGATTTTGCGGTTCGCACCGCGCTATCGATCTCGCCGCGCGCGACATCGCGCCCGGCGGCAATACTCGCCGCACCGGCGCTGCCGTTCGCGCGGACGAAGGAGCCGCGCCCCGAAGCGGTCTCGATGACGGCCTCATGCTCGAGGTCGCGATAGGCGCGCGCGACGGTGTTCGGGTTGACGGTGAGATCGAGGGCGAGCTGTTTGACGGTCGGCAATTGTTCGCCGGGGGCGAGCAGCCCGAGGGCAACCGAGCGTTTTACCTGCTCGACGATCTGTAGGTAGATCGGGATGCCGCTACGGGGATCGACGGTAAAAATGACCGGCATCGCGTCCTTTCCAGCGCTTTCGCGCTCGTGCTGTTATACTAGTTCACTAGTACGATAGCACGACACTTTCCGAGCGTCAAGAGGCATCTCGATCCGCTGCAAAGGAGGCCACTGCATCGCTAGGTAAGCCTAGCGTATGAGTGATACGCCCCTCCCAACTGCCGCGAGCAGAGCGGCACTCACCTCGCTTCTCGGCCGGGTCGGCATCGTTACCGGGGGCGCCCGCGGCCTGGGCGCGGCGATGACGAAGATCCTCGCCGACGATGGCGCGACCGTCGCGATTCTCGGCCTTCCTTCCGACGAACCACGCGCGCAAGAATTACGCGGCACGCTCAACGGTAGCGCG
Organism: bacterium; assembly: GCA_021790895.1. Classification (GTDB taxonomy): domain Bacteria; phylum Vulcanimicrobiota; class Vulcanimicrobiia; order Vulcanimicrobiales; family Vulcanimicrobiaceae; genus JABEUX01. The sequence continues at coordinate 1,218 of JAJYFM010000140.1, read as the reverse complement.
GAGCGCGTCGTCTTCTATGAGAGCAACGTCGGTGAATACGAGCGCTGCGTCGCAGCGGTCAACGATGTGATCGCCAAACACGGGCGCATCGATTTCCTCATCAACAACGCCGGCATTACCGCCGATAAAACGCTGCGTAAACTCAGCGTCGAGGATTGGCACAAGGTTCTGCAGATCAATCTCTCGGGACCGTTTTATATGACCAAAGCCGTCATCGAACAGATGCTCTCGCAAGGCTACGGACGTATCGTCAATATTAGTTCGGTCATCGGACTCACCGGAAATGTCGGTCAGGCGAATTATGCTGCGGCGAAAGCAGGGCTGCTCGGCCTGACAAAGACCGTCGCGCTGGAGATGGCCGGACGCGGCATCACCTGCAATGCAATCGCTCCGGGCTTCATCAAGACCGAGATGGTTGCCGCAATGCCCGAAGCGGCGATCGCCGCTGCAACCGCGCAGACGCCGATCGGACGCATGGGCGACCCGACGGAGATCGCGCGTACGGTACGTTTTCTCATCGATGAAAAGAGCGCATTTATTACCGGCGCAACCTTCAATATCAACGGGGGGATGTTCATGTGATCGGCTCGATTCCGGTTGAAGAATTTCAGTACGCGCTCGACATGAGCGGGCTCGACCCCGCGTCGCTCGGCGACGCGCTCCGTGCGGTGATCGCCGACGCGATGGCCGACCCGATGCGCATGACGACCTGGATGACGACGCTGGCGATGACGCAGCAGAGCATCGGCATGAATATGCTGCGACGCATGAGCGGCGAGAACGTCGATGCGGTGGCGACGCCGAACGACGGCGATAAGCGCTTTGCCGACCCCGCCTGGCGCGAAAATCCGATGCTCGCCGGAACGCTCGAAGAGTACCTCTCGCAATCGCGCGCTTCGATGCAACTCATCGAAGGATCGCGTCTCCCTGAGATGACCAAACGCAAGGCGCGTTTTGCGATGCAGATGCTCATCGATATGTATGCCCCAAGCAACGTGCCGTGGATGAATCCTAACGTCATTAAAACCGCGATGGAGACCGGCGGCCAGTCGTTGCAGCAGGGTCTCGCCAACTACATGGACGATTTGCAGAACAACAAAGGCATGCCGCGCCAGGTCGATACGAGCAATTTCAAACTCGGCGTCAACCTCGCCGCGACGCCGGGGCGCATCGTCTATCGCAACGAACTCATGGAATTGATCGCCTACGAACCGCAGA
>JAJYFM010000139.1 GCA_021790895.1 bacterium | reverse complement strand
AGCGTTGCACGATGTCCGGGTAGAGTGAGTGCATCGACGCTATCATATTGCGCGCGAAGCGCCTGCGCCACGACCGTAGCGACCAACGAGTCGCCGATACCGCCGCCGGCGCAATAGAGAAGTGCGCGGTTCATTTTTCCGGAGTGCGAAATAACTCGCGTGCGTAAATTCCGTCGAGAAATTGGGCTTTCGCGATCGAACGCATCGTCGAGTTCGCCCGTTCGTCGCTTGCAACTCCAGCGAAAAAAGCGAGCAGCGAATCGGGAAGTAAGTATTTCGCGCGCAACATATTCACACGGTGTGCGCCGGTCGCAGCTTTGACGCGCGATGAGGGGCTCTTTTCCAGAAAACGCCGCGCCATGCGCGCCTTCTCAACTGATTTTCGCGCGAGTACTTCGAGGGTTTCGTCGCTCGGCTTTTTGATGTGCCAGAGAAATGCATCCCAGGAAAAGCGCCGGTGCAGGCCGCTCTCGCGTAAGCGGACGCCGAGCTCGGTATCTTCCCAGCCGTAGAGACGAAACGATTCGTCGAACCCACCCACTGCATCGATCGCCGCCTTGGGAATCGAGACGTTACACGTGCACAGAAATGCCCCTGAGTAGTGGGCCAACGACGGCTTTGGGCGATGTTCGTAGTCGGGGACATTCACGATTGCCCCGTTCACGACGAGACCCGGAGCATCGTGCGCGGCTTCGTGCGCGGCAAGAAAACCCGGCGGTAAAACGACATCGTCGTCGCAGAACAGTACGATGAAGCCCTGCGCGACAGCCACCCCTCGATTGCGCGCTTTTCCCCGGTTCGGCTCCGCCTCAAAAAGATAGCGAATCGGAAAGCTGCTCTTCGCGGCCATGCTCTCGACGAGCGCACGCGTCCCGTCGGTCGAGGCGTTGTCGACAACGATCGCTTCAAAACTCGGCGCGGCTTCCTGCTCTGCAAGCGAAGCAAGCGCGCGCTCGAGATAGTCCACGCGATCCTTCGTCGCGATGACTACCGAGAGCCGCACGGTTATTCTTTCTCCCGAAGCATGGCGACAAGGGATTCCGCCAAACGCTGCGCGGCACCCGCATGGCCGGAGTAGAGCGCCTTCATCTGCAGCGCGACGCGCGCTCGCCATGTCCGATCGTCGTAGGTTGCAAGTGCGACGCGAGCAACACGGCCCGGCGTCAGCGTTCCATGCAACTCGCGTACGAGCTCCTCGTCGGCATCGATGTTCGGTTGCGTGTGGAAGCGAAAGCGCTTCGAAATCCTCACCGCAACCGCGCGTTTCAGCGCGGCTCCGAGCCACGGAATGCGATTGAGGTAGGTAAGCGGTCCGTTAATGGCGATCAGTTCTGCAGCATTGAGCGGCGTAACGGCGATCGTCGGCACGCCGAGCGCTGCAAGTTCGATGCACTTCGTCCCGGGAAGCGTCAGCGCGAGCCCGCTCGCCGCGGCAGCTGCGAGGCTCTCGCGAACGATCGGGAATCGCCGCTCGCCGCTCGCATCGGCAATCCATGCGCGCTCGCCTTCGCGGATGAGGCGCCCTTTTTTCGACCACACTCGCGGGTCGCCACCTGCCTCAACGGCCTTTTGCACGGCGTCGAGCGAGGTGAACGGTGAAATTCCAAAAGCGATCGGCAGCGACGGGCGCTCCGCACGCATTTGCAGCGCTGCAGTAAAAAAAAACGGAATCATATGTTCGACTTCATAGGAACGCGAGCCGGGCAAAACGACGATCCCATCGCTTTCGAACCAGGCGGGAAGTCGCTCCTTCGCCTGCTCGATCGCACCGTCGATGGCGAGATTGCCCACCAGTTCGATGCGTTCCGGTGGAACGCCCCAGCCCTCGAGCTGTTCGACGTTTGCCGTGTCGACGGCAAATGCGCGCGCGAGCTTTCGCGCATATCGCGTGCGCGAAAACTTGTACGTAAAGGCCATTCCATGAAGGCGCGATTGCACGCGCGCCGCATGCATGAGGTCGCCGCCGAGATAGAGGACGCCGTCCACGCGCTCGGGCAGGGCTTCCAACGAGCGGCCGAGCGCAAACGCAAGATACTGCGTCGGCTCGAATACATGCGCTTGTGGAAAGAGCGCGCGCAGCATCGGCGCTTCATAACCGGTCGCGAAATCGTCGGGAACGAGAAACGCATAGATCTCGATGCCGGGTGCGAGCCGATAGAGCGCGCTTGCAAGCGGACGCGCCCAACCCGCGGTCTCACCCGGGCCATTCACCGTCAGCGCGAGGCGCAACGCTACTCCTTCGACGGAGCGTGCGCGCGAACGCGTTCGACGATATCGGTCGTGCTCGAACCCTCGCGATGCGGGGCGAGGCGAACTTCGCCACCGTAGGCGGTAACGATTCGCGCTTCAGGAAGCTCGTCGATGCGATATTGGGCGCTCTTAACGTGAATATCGGGGCGGAGTTGTTCGAGCAGCGCCTCCGGGGTCCGCTCCGCGAAGCCGATCACGACGTCGACGCTACGTAACGCACAGAGCAGACGTGCGCGTTCGTCGAACGTGACGAAAGGACGTGGGGCGCCTTTCAAATCGCGTACGGAAGCATCACCGTTCAGGCCGACGATGAGTGCATCGCCTTGCGCTCGCGCCCATGCGAGATATTCGACGTGCCCTACGTGGAGAATGTCGAAACAGCCGTTGGTGAACACGACGCGCTTCTTGCGCGCTCCGAGCATGTGACGAAAGGCAAGCGCCTCATGCATTTCGAGCACGCGCCCGAACAAAAAATCATCCATCGGCATGTTCGAGTAACTCCAATATCTCTTGCGCGCTCGCCGTGGCCGTGCCGAGTTTCTCGACGACCGCTCCGGCGGCGTAGTTCGCGAGTTGCATCGCTCGATCGATCGAGGCGCCGACGGCGAGTGCCAGCGCGAGAACGGAGACGA
>JAJYFM010000053.1 GCA_021790895.1 bacterium | reverse complement strand
CTGTCGGTCGCCAATCTCGATAACGGGCTCGAGGCCCGAGGCGCCTTCGGCGTGGCCGACAGGGACTTCACCCCAGATTCGAGGCGAAGCCGCCGGATTTCCCGGCCAATCCCAACATATCAGGCGCAGCGCTTACCGCGCCTCGGCGCACCGCTCCTCGCTAGACGCTCGCGGCTCGGACAAGCAATGTCAGGGTCCTCGCCGCTCGCTTAATCGCTCGTCGGGTGCATCGCAGGCGCTTTCGCGCTGCGCGTTGTCACGCCGAGTAGCCGCGCAGCGGCGTATTGAGGCGCGAATTGTCACGCCGAGTAGTCGCGCAGCGGCGTATCGAGGCGCCGCTGCATGGTTAGTTCGATTTTCATCCCTCGATACGCGGCCCTCGGCCGCTACTCGGGATGACAGAGAGAGCGCTACTCGGGATGACCGAGAGAGCGCTACTCGGGATGACAGCGCTACCGCCACGCAGATTCGGTCGCTAGATCGTCTCCGAGAGTTTGAACAGAATCGTGCGGCCGTTTGCGATCTGCGTGGTGTTGAATCCATTCGCCATCTTGATGATGTACTGGTGGTTGAGCAGATTGTCGATCTCGACGGTGGCGGTGAGATGATTCCCGTGTCCGGTCGGCAACTCTTGTCCGATACCGAAGTTGAAAGTGAGGTGCGTCGGAAGTAGCCCGCTGCCGTTTTGGAACTGCACGGGGAACCCGGTGCCGTACACCGTCTGCAATGTCGCGAAGTTCTGCAGGGTGCTGCCGAAACGATGCGTGAATGCTCCGTTCGCCGATACGGTCTGCGAGTGATCTTCGAGCTGTAACGGGTAGGTGGGTTGATTTGGCGGGAAGAGAAACGTCGATCCGGAGATTCCGCCGGCGAGCGATTGTGAGATGGTACTGGAGAGGAACCACGAGTTGACGTTGCGCAGGTCGTGACCGGCGAGATGAATATCGATGCCTTCTGCCTGGCCGACGGTGTTGTTATAGACGGCGAAGAGCGGTGTATTGAGGAGTTGCGTGGTGTCGAGGACGTTGGCAACGTCGCGAAACCAACAATCGATCGAGCCCGTGAGCCGAGGATTAAAAATGTGGCGAAAGCCCGCTTCGTAGTAGCTGTCGAACTCCGGTTTCAGGCTATAGCTTGGGGTGGTCGTGCAGCCTTGAAGAACGACGCATGCCGCGCGGGTGTCCTCCAACTGTGGAGCGGCGTAAAAACGACCGTAATAGGCGTGCAGAATATTCTTGGAGTCGACTGCGTAGTTGAGGCCGACGCGCGGGCTGATCTGCATTCCGGAGACGTATCCATGCGAGGTATCCCAACGAACGCCGTAGTCGAACGAGAGGGGCTTGCTCGGCTGCCACGTGTCCTCGATGTAGAGTCCGGTCTGCGAGCCGGCTTGGGCCTGCGTGGTGCTCACATTCGGTACTCCTAATTGCGCAAAGGTCTGGCTGCCTTGAAAACTCGCGCGCTGAATATCGAGCCCGTATTTGATCGCATGATGGCGTGAGGTGACGAGATTGGCGATGCGCAGCCCGACGTAGGAAACCGAACGATCCTGATCGAGCCCAACATTGCTGATGCTGCCGGGGCCGTTGGGATTGGGCTGCGTTCCAAGCACATCGTTTGCGAGGTCGCCGGCGTAAACGACGCGCGATGATCGAAACCACGGGACGATCTGCAGATACCCGTTCCCTTTTTTGGTGTACCGCGAGAAAGCGACGTTGACGAAACGGTCGTACTCGCGCTGCACGTCATCGGTTCCCGGAACGCTTACGATGGGATCGCTGGGATTGTTCGGATTGGTGTTGATTGGAATCTGAAACTGTGCGAGTTGGTTTGAAAACGTGAACGCAAGCGAGGTGCGTGCATCGGGATGTTCGACCATGCGGAAGAATTGATCGGCGAGCGAGCTTTGGTCGTGTATCGGCGTGTACGTGGGGGTATCGATACCGCGATCGGTGCGTTGGTTGTTGGTGCTGAAGAAGACGTCGGTTTTGCCGAAACGCGCAGTCTCGTCGAGCGAGGCCATGCCCATCCCTTGATTGCCGATACCTCCGCTGAGCCGCGTGTGCAGGCCGGGAGGAAGATCGAGCAAGCGTTTCGTGACGATATTGACGACGGCGCCGATGCGACTGCCGCCGTATTCGGCGGGCATCGCCCCGGTCAGCACCTCGACGGAGGAGACATTTTTCGGGTCGATGATCTCCGAGAAATTCGACGATGTTCCCTGCGGAAGCGGGACGCCGTCGATTTCGTAGGTGAGACCGTGGAAGCCGTGCGCGACCGGTTCGTTATACGAAAAAGCAACGATACCGGGCACCGTTTGCACGATACTATTCAAGCTGTTATTCGTAGGCAAGGTCTTGATCTGCGCGCGATCGATCGTCGTTGACGCAACCGGGGTGCCCGACGCGCTCTGGTTCGCGATCACTTTGGTGACGACGATCGTTGCGAGGTTGCGCAAAGCGATCTGTAGGCGGAGCACTTCGCCGCTATGGAGATCGATCTCGCGCATCTGCGTGCCTAGCCCGACGCGCATGGCCATCAAGTGATAGTGACCGAAAGGAACGCGAAAGATTGTGAAGGCACCATTTGCGCCGGTGACGGCCATAAAGTGCCGGCCCTCTCCCATGAGCATGACATGGGCACCGGCAATGCGCTTGCCGTGTGCGGTGACCGTGCCACGGATTTCGCCGGTGGTCGAAGCGGAAACGATACTTGGATACGCGATGCAGAGGAGCGCAAGCGCTGCGCACGCATAAAAACGTCGGAATGACGACATGAAAAAACTCCCGTCAGAAAATGAGGATACGAAGGGGCTTCTCGCCGCGCGTGTAGGCGCGCGACGTTAGGCCGTGACGGGAGGTGGTCGAGAGAAGAGGTGACGGCGCTGCGCGATCGAGCGCGCATGCAGCCGCGGTTGAATGCGGCGGCGTACGTGCGGCGTCGAAGAGAGTGCGGTCGGTTGGAGCGACGCGAAGAAGAGGCGCGCCGCTCGCAGCGCGCGTACTGCGAGATGGGCGCTGCCGGTTAGCAGTGCGCAGACGGCGACGATTGCGGGAACGATTGCGAGGATCGGCATCGCATGGGCGCGTTCGCAGGACTCGATTGCTGCGAACCAGCCGCACGAGGTGATGATCGTTGCGCGCAGCGATGGCAGCGCGGAACTCAGCGCCGTCGCCAACGCTCCGCCGTCGGCGCACAGGCGGCCGCCGGAGAGCGATTTCGCGAAGACGACGAGCGCGGTGAGTGCCGCTGCACCGAAGAGCAGTTCGAGGAGCTGGCCGTGCAGGGTACCGCCGAGTCGATGCCCGTTTCCGAAGACGAGAGCGTGCGCGCCGACCGCGCCGAGCAACCCAAAAGCCGCAAGCGCAAGCACGCGAATGCCTACGCTCGTCGATGTCGCCGTCCGGAACCGGTCCTCGCTTCTCACGTTCTTCCCTACTTTGGCACAACGGGAGCCTCCCGTCAAAGGTTCCCGTCGGCGAGCGTCGCTGCGCACGGGCTACCCCGCACTCGCTAGGCGCTCGAGGCTGCGGTAGCCGATCGCCTCGGCGATGTGCTCGGCGGCGATGCGATCGCTGGCGGCGAGGTCGGCGATCGTGCGGGCGACGCGGGCGATTCGGTCGACCGCACGCGCCGAAAACTGCCGCTTGGCGCTGGCGCGTTCGAGTAATTTGAGCGCGGTGCCGTCGAGCACGCAGAGCGAGCGCACCGCGGCGCCGGGGATATCGGCGTTGGCGCTGAGCCCGAGGTGCGCGAGCCGTTGCTCCTGTCGAGCGCGCGCCGCGAGCACGCGCGCGCGAACCGTCGCTGAGGATTCCGCGGCGTCGCGGCGGACCATATCGTCGAAGGGAACGCGTGCGATCTCGATTTGGAGATCGATGCGGTCGAGCAGCGGGCCGGAGAGTTTGTTGGCGTAGCGCGCGACCGCGGCATCGTCGCAGCGGCACTCTGCGTTGCGAACGCCGCGAAAGCCGCACGGACACGGATTCATCGATGCAACGAGTTGGAAGCGCGCCGGATAGCAGAAACTCCCCGCCGCCCGCGCGATTGTGACGACGCCTTCCTCGAGCGGTTGGCGCAGCACTTCGAGCGTCATCCGCGAGAACTCGGGAAGCTCGTCGAGAAAGAGCACGCCGTTGTGCGCAAGCGAGATCTCGCCGGGGCGCGCATTGCTTCCGCCGCCGACAAGGGCCGCGTGACTGATGGTGTGATGCGGAAAACGGAACGGACGGACGCGAACGATGCCGCGCTCGTTTCCGAGCGCACCGGCGACGCTGTAGATCTTCGTTACGTCGAGCGCTTCGCCGAGCGTCATCGGCGGGAGGATACCGGGTAAACGACGCGCGAGCATCGTCTTGCCGCAACCGGGAGGACCGACGAAGAGCAGATTGTGTCCGCCCGCCGCCGCGATCTCCAGCGCGCGCTTCGATGCGAGTTGTCCGCGCACGTCGGCGAGGTCGCCGTGCGCAGCGCCCTCGTTCTCTTGTAACGCCGGTGCCGCCGTGCGTTTGCGCCAGCGCTGCCCGTTGCCGCCGATCGTTGCCACCGCCGCGCCGAGTGAATCAAGCGCGTAGAGCTCGATGCCGTCGACGAGCGAGGCTTCGTCGAGATTCGCCTGCGGAATTAGAAAACTGGTGAACCCTGCACTCTTCGCGCCGAGCAACATCGGTAAAATCCCGGCGACCGGGCGCAGCGAGCCGTCGAGCGCGAGTTCGCCGAGCGCGATATATCCGCGCAGTTCGGCGGGTGGAATCTGTTCGTCAATCGCCAGCAGTGCCAGGGCGATCGCGAGGTCGAAGCCGGGACCCTCTTTGCGGAGATCCGCCGGCGAAAGATTGACGAGCAGACGCCCAGCCGGAAAAGCAAAACCGGAATTAAAGATCGCGGCGCGCACGCGGTCGCGCGCTTCACCGAGCGCGCGATCGGGCAGACCCACGATCGCAAATGCCGGTGTTCCCGCGGAGCTGTCGGCTTCGATTCCCACGATATAACCGTCGATGCCGTGCATCGCGGCCGAAAACGCACGGCTGAGCATATCGCTCACCCTCTGCGACGACTCGTACGTTTGACAAGAGGTGCAGCACGAACGTCGGCAGGGCCAATCTCGGCACGATATAACACTCTACGTACGAGGTAGACGATGATGGAAACCACGCAATACGAATCGAAACTCTTTGTCGATCGGGCGCGCGCGGATCGTACGCTCGAGCGGCTTCATGCGATCGGCTACGATGACGATTCCATCGCGCTGATCCGCGACGAAGCCGAACTTCCCGTCGACCGCAATTTCGAGAGCGATACCTCACCGATGGCGATCGCGGGCGGCTTCGGTGAGAACGGCGGCATGCTCGGTGCCGCAACCGGCGCGACGATCGGCGCCGTGGTCGCCGCAGCGTCGGCGGCGGCATTGATCGCTGCAACCGAGGGAACCGTCGCGCCGTTCGTTGCCGGTCCGTTGGTTGCGACGCTCGCGGGGGCGAGCTTCGGTGCGGTCGGCGGCGGCATTATCGGCGGGCTGCTCGAACTCGGCGCCGAGGCCGATGATTGGCGCGTCGGTCTTCGCAAGGGCGGCATCGTTGTGGTGGTCGCGTTGAAATCCGCCGCCGATCGTGGCAGCGTTCGCCGCGCGCTCATGCGCTAGCGCGGAGCGCTCTCGCTCGATCCGCCATAGGATGGGGGCGTAAAGCCGCTAAGAAGGCGGGGTGAAGAGCGAATGCACGCTGTTCCTATCGACGCCGCTGGGACGGGCGTTGCAAGTGACGTTCGATAACGACGCGGTGATCGAGAGCGAGTTCGTCGTGCGCGCGAAGCGTCGGGGCGCGGAGCCTTCGAACGCACTCGGACGTGAGATCGAACGACAGGTCGACGCCTATTTCGCGCGTCGGTTAGCGCGCTTCGATCTTCCGCTTGCGTTGGTCGGCCCGCCCTTCGCGTGCCGCGTCTGGGAATTCGTCGCCGGTACCGCGTTTGGCGACCGGCTCGCGTACGGCGAGGTCGCCCGGATACTCGGAGCTCCGCTCTCGCACCGCGCCGTCGCGACAGCGATGTCGCGCGCACCGCTCGCGCTCTTCGTGCCTGCGCATCGCGTTCTCGGCGCCGATGGGCGCGTGCGCGGCGCAGGGCCGCGCTCGCTGCGCTCCCGTCTACTCGCCTTTGAAAGCCGCGGCCTCGCGGGGGAACGCACGCCCTAAGCGCGTACCCTGCCGCCCATGCATCTCACCGCACTCGACTGGTGGATCGTCGTGCTCTCCTTAGGCGTGACGTTCGTTCCGGCTATCGTTCTCGCTCGCCGGGCCGGGCGCAATACCAGCGAGTTTTTTGCCGCCGGGCGACAGGCACCGTGGTGGTTGATCGGTATCTCACTCGTCGCAACGACCTTCTCCACCGACACGCCGAATTTGGTAACGAATATCGTGCGCGAAGGCGGTGTTGCCGGAAATTGGGTCTGGTGGTCGTTCCTGCTCACCGGGCTCGCGACGGTATTCTTCTACGCGCGCCTCTGGCGGCGCAGCGGCGTACTCACCGATCTCGAGTTCTACGAACTGCGCTATTCGGGTGCCGGCGCGCGCGCGGTGCGCGGCTTTCGCGCCGTCTATCTCGGACTGCTCTTCAACTGGTTTATCATCGCTACCGTCAACCTCGCGCTAACAAAAATTTGTGGCATTCTCTTCGGCTGGACGAACGTTGAGACACTCGCGATCGCCGTCTGCGTGCCGATTGTTTTTGCGGCGACGGCAGGGCTGTGGGGCGTCATGGTGACCGATACGATTCAATTCATCATCACCATGAGCTCGGCGATCGCCGCAGCGTACTTCGCACTGCGGGCACCGCATGTCGGCGGGCTCTCCGGACTCTTCGCGCAGATCCGCGCCACGCATCCGCATTGGCTTTCGTTTTTCCCGAACTTCAACGATTGGCAGACGGCGCTGGCGATTTTCGTCATCCCGCTTACCGTGCAATGGTGGTCGGTCTGGTATCCCGGCGCGGAGCCCGGCGGAGGGAGCTACGTCGCGCAGCGGATGCTCGCCGCTCGCAGCGAGCGCGATGCGATGGGCGGAACGCTTGCCTTTCAAGCGATGCACTACGCGTTGCGTCCGTGGCCCTGGATCATCGTTGCACTCGCTTCAACGATCGTCTATCCGACGGTGCACGATATCGCGGTGCGATTTCCGCACCTTCAGCCGGCGCTGCTCGGCAACGATGTCGCGTACCCGGCGATGCTTATTTTTTTACCGGCGGGTTTTGCGGGCTTCATGGTCGCCGGTATTTTCGCCGCCTATCGCTCGACGATTGAGACGCACCTCAACTGGGGAACGTCGTATCTCGTCCACGATCTCTATCGCCGCTTTATGGCCCCGGGGCGCGACGAGCGGCATTACGTGATCGCCGGACGGCTCGTCACGGTGCTCATCGCGCTCGGCGGCGTCGGCGTCACGTTCTTGCTCGGCACCGCACGACAAGGGTTCGATTTGCTGCTCTCGATCGGCGCGGGAACCGGCCTGCTCTACTTACTGCGATGGTTCTGGTGGCGCATCGATGCAGCATCGGAAATTGCGGCGATGGTGGTCTCGTTCCTTATCGCGATCGCCTTTTTTATCGCCGGGAAACTCGGGTACGCCGTCGATCCGACGACCTCGCTCCTCATCGGCGTCGGCGTGACGACGCTTGCGTGGTTGGGAATCACACTGCTCTTTCCGCCGAAAGATGAAGCGGCGCTCGTTGCCTTTTATCGGCGCGTGCATCCGCCGGGGCCGGGTTGGAAATATCTGCGCGAGCGCTACGGACTCGCCGACTCCCAGGATTCGCCTGCGACGGCGCTCGTCGGCTGGGTCCTCGGGCTCGCGGCGATCTACGGGGTGCTCTTCGCGACCGGATCGTGGCTGCAGGCCGCTTGGTTGCCGGCGTGCGTTTGGAGCGCGGTCACCCTCGCTGCGACTGCGGGGCTCGTGGTCGTCATGCGCCGGCTTTGGGCCGGAGACGAAGGCGCGACCGAGACCGAACGCCAACCTTCTGCGCGCGAATCCTAAGGCTCGCTCGCTGCTGCGTGATACGAAAGGGAACCCTGTGAAAATTGCTCGTCGTATGGCTGCCGTTCTGGTGCTTGCGCTCGCCGCATGTTCCTCTCAGAGCGCTTCGAAATCCGGCACCGCCGCGGGAGGAAGCGCGACGAGCGCGCCGACCAAAACGATCGGCGTCTCGATTCAGAATCGCGAAGCCCAGTTCTATCAGGAGATGGAAGGCGGGATGCGAGCCGAGGCAAAAAAATTCGGTTACGCACTCAACGTCGTCGATGCGAATCGCGATAATGCGCGGCAGCAATCGCAAGTCGAAGACTTCATTTCGAAGCACGTCAACGCCATCGTCCTGACGCCCTACGATTCGAAGGCGATCGGCAGCGCGATTGTCGAGGCGAATCGAGCGAAGATTCCGGTCTTTACCGCCGATATTGCCAGCACGAGCAAACAAGGCGTCGTCGTCGCGCATATCGCAAGCGATAACGTCGAAGGCGGCGTCGAAGCCGGAAAGCTGATCTGCAAAGCGATCGGCGGCGTCGGCGAGGTCGCTATCGTCGACGAGCCCGAGGTGACCAGCGTTCAGGATCGCGTCCGCGGCTTCAAAGAGTATCTCGCGAAATCGTGCCCAAAGGCGAAGATCGTTGCCGACGTCGATTCCGGCGGGCAGCGCGATAAAGCCGCAAACGATGTCGGCGATATTCTGCAGACGCACCCGCACCTGCGCGGCATCTTCGGCATCAACGACGACTCTGCGCTCGGCGCGCTCACCGCGGTCCGTGCCGCTGGCATGGCCGGCAAAGTTGCCATCGTCGGCTTCGACGCAACTCCCGAAGCGCGCACCGCGATTGCCAAGGGCGAGATGTACGGTGATGTCGTGCAACATCCCGATCAGATCGGCAAGATGGTGATCGATACGCTCCACAACTATTTCGCCGGGAAGATGCCGCCGAAAGTTGTGAAGGTGCCGGTCGGAACGTACACCGCCGCCGACGCGAAGAAAGCGCCGTAATCATCCCGAACGCGCCGCTGCTGGAGATGCGCTCGATCGGGAAGTCCTTCCCGGGAGTTCGCGCGCTCTCCGATGTCTCGATCTCGGTCTCCGGCGGCGAAGTGTTGGCGCTGGTCGGCGAGAACGGCGCGGGGAAATCGACCTTGATGAAGATTCTCTCGGGGGCGCAGCCCGCCGATTCGGGAGAGATCTTCATCGACGGCGAGCGCGTGCATATCGCTTCGCCACGCGATGCCGAGCGTCTGGGCATCGGAATGATCTACCAAGAGTTTACGCTCGTGCCGCAGTTCGATGCCGTTGCGAACATTCTGCTGGGAAAAGAGCCGCAACGCGGCCCTTTTCTCGATGACGGGGAGGCGCGCAAGCGGGCCGCTGCGCTCGTCGCCGAGTTCGGCATCGAGATTCCGCTGACGCGCCCGGTCGGGGAGCTTTCGGTCGGCATTCAACAACTCGTCGAGATCGCGAAAGCACTGGCAAAAAACGTACGCTTGTTGGTGATGGACGAGCCGACCGCCGCGCTCTCCGAGCGCGAGATCGACCGACTCTTCGAGATCGTGGCGACACTCAAAGCCAAGGGCGTCGGCATCGTCTATATCTCGCATCGTATGGAGGAACTCGCGCGCGTCGCCGACCGCGTAACGGTGCTGCGCGATGGAGCGACGATCGCGACCCGTGCCGTCGCTGAATTTCCAATCGAAGATATTTTGCAAGCGATGGTCGGGCGACCGGTCGATGCGCGCTTCCCCGAATTACCCGCGGTCGCCGCGGATGCTCCGGTGCGGCTCACCGTCGCGGGGCTCAACGACGCCGCCGTTCGCAACGTTGCGTTCTCCGTGCGCGCGGGGGAGATCGTCGGCCTCGGCGGACTCGTCGGTGCCGGGCGCACCGAGATTCTGCGCGCGATCGCAGGAGCGGATCGCGCGACTGGTGCGGTGAGCATCGATGGCGTTCCGTTGCACGCGCGCACCCCCAACGATGCGATCGAAGCGGGGCTCGCTTTTGTGACGGAGGATCGGAAGGCGCAGGGGCTCGTGTTGGGGATGAGCGTGCTGGCGAATACGACGCTCGCGCACCTCGATCGATTTGCGCGCGTTTTGGGATGGTTGGATAGCGATGCAGAGCAGCGCGCGACCGAATCGATGGTCGAACGGCTGCGCATTCGTACCCCGAATACGGCGCAACTCGTCGCCAATCTTTCGGGGGGAACGCAGCAAAAGGTCGTGCTGGCAAAATGGCTCCTCGGCGAGCCGCGCGTACTCTTGCTCGACGAACCGACGCGCGGCATCGATGTTGCGGCAAAAGCGGAAATTTACGAACTCATGGTAGGGCTCGCACGACAAGGAGTGGCGATCGTCATGGTAAGCAGCGAACTTCCCGAACTCTTGGGAATGAGTCATCGCATCTACGTCGTTCGACAGGGCGGGATCGTCGCGACCTTCGCCCGAGACGAGGCGACGCCGACCAACGTCATCGCAGCGGCGAGCGGAGCGGCGGCATGAACCCGCGCATTCGGCTTATCGGAACAATCGTCGTCTTGTTGTTGCTGGTGATCGGGGTGAATATCGCCGCGCATGGTTCGTTTCTCGAACCCAGCAATATCGTGCGCGTTCTGCGGCAGATTACCTACAACTGCATTCTCGGCGTTGGAGAGACTTTTACGATTCTCACCGCCGGCATCGATCTTTCGATCGGGTCGCTCGTCTCGCTCACGGGCGTCGTCATGGCGCTGCTCGCAAATTCGCTCCACCTCACCGGTTTCGCGCTCGTCATCGTGGTTTTACTTGCCGGCATTGCGCTTGGCGCCGGTGCGGGATACGTGAACGCGTTGCCGGTCGTGCGGCTCAATCTTCCGCCGTTCATTACGACCTTGGCGATGATGCAGGTTGCGCTCGGGCTCTCGTATATTATCTCGCACGGTCGCCCGGTGCCGTTAAATTCGAATGCCTTCAACAGCATCGGCATCGGCACGTTTCTCGGCGGCCTCTCGGCGAAGCTCCATCTGCCTGCGCTGCCGATTCCCGTCCTCTGGATGGCGGCGGTCGTCATCATCTGTGCGCTTTTGTTGGAGAAGACGCGTTTCGGGCGTTCGATTTTAGCGCTCGGCGGAAACGAAGAAGCGGCGCGTCTCGCCGGTATCGCGGTGCGTCG
>JAJYFM010000138.1 GCA_021790895.1 bacterium | reverse complement strand
CCGATCGTGCCGATGCTGGAAGACGACGGAACCTATCTCACTGAACAGGCGCGGTTCAAGCGTTTCGAGGTGCATTCGCCCGCGCAGTTTTTTGAACTCCCGCCCGCTGCCGGCCAGCCGACCTATGTTTGGGTATCGAGAGTCGGAGACGCCGATGCAAGCCTTCAGGTGCCGTGTCCGCCGATGTGGATACGGTACACGACCGCGCCAAAGCACAAAAAAAAGACGCGCGCGCTCACCGCGGTTGAGAGAGAGTTGAATCGCTTGAGCCGCGTCAAGCGCTTGAACCCGTCGGTCTACCGTTCCCACGCCCTTCCACGGGTCGGCGCCATCGTGCAGGCGCATGCTGTCCCCGAGCCGGCGAGCGAGACGACCTGTCGCCATCCGTTTCGCCGTGCGAAGGTCCGCCATGTCGTTGCTCCGTCGTATCCGGCTTTTTACGACATGGCCGGCGAAGCGACGGCTGCCTCCGTCGCCGTGATGGTCGAAATCGCGCCGAACGGCAGCGCGGTCGGTAGCGTTCTCGTGGGGCCGTCGGGGCGGAAACTTTTCGACGACGACGCGATCGACGCGGCCTCGCAAACGACCTATTTCCCAGAGATCGGCCTCTGCGTTCCCGTACCGGGTTACTACATCTTCATGGCGGAGTACATGCCGAACTAAGCGCGTCGGCACCTCCCCGAGCGGAACCGGAGGAGCGGGCGCCGTAACCCGGGGGCTATGCTCGCCGAAGATCGTCTTGATATCCCGATGGAGGCGCTCGTCGCCTACCGTCGTCACCTCCACGCACACCCGGAACTCTCGTTCCAGGAGTACGAGACCGCGGCGTTCGTCGAGCGCGAGTTGCGATCGTTCGGCTTCGATGATGCGAGTCTGCGCACGAAAGTCGCGAAGACCGGCATCCTCGCGACGCTGCGCGGGGGGCGCCCCGGGCCGGTCACGATGCTGCGCGCGGATATGGACGCGCTGCCGATGGATGAAGTCGCCGAGGTTCCCTATCGCTCGCAACGCCCCGGCGCGATGCACGCCTGCGGCCACGACGGGCACGTCGCGATTTTGCTCGCCGCCGCGCGAGCGCTCGCGGCGCGTCGCGACGAGGTTCCCGGAACGGTGGTCTTCTGTTTTCAGCCCGCCGAGGAAGGGCTTGCCGGCGCGAAAGCGATGATCGAGGAGGGGATGCTCGAGAATCCGCACGTCGATCGCGTCTTCTCGCTCCATCTCTACTCCGGGCTCGAGGTCGGCAAGGTCGGCATCCGCGACGGCGCGTTCTTCGCGTCCTCGGATCGCTTTTCGTTGCAAGTGACCGGCAAGGGCGGGCACGGCGCTATGCCCGAGAACACCGTCGATCCCATCGTCGGCGCGGCGCAACTCGTCGGTGCGTTGCAGACGATCGTGAGTCGCGAGATCGCCGCGAGCGACCCGGTCGTGGTGACGATCGGAAAATTTGAATCGGGGACGACCTTCAACGTGATTCCCGAATCGGCGACGCTGCTGGGAACGGTGCGTACGCTCGATCCGGCGGTGCGCGCCTCGATGCCCGCGCGCATGGAGCGCATTATCGCCGGGCTCTGTTCGGCGATGCGGTTGGAGTATCGCTTCGATTATCGCCTCGGCTATCCGATGACGGTGAACGATGCGGCGACCAACGACGTGGTGCGCGATGTGGCGACGCGCGTGCTCGGCGAGGACGCGGCGACCGATCCGCACCAGGTCGGGCTCTGGGGCGAGGATATGGCGTTCGTGCACGAATGCCGCCCCGGTGCGTATTTTCTCGTCGGCGTGCGCGGCCCCGAGCTCGGCCACGAACCGCAGCATAGCCCGCGCTACGATATCGACGAGCGCGCCCTCGGCGTCGGATTTCAGATGATGGTGGGGTTGGGGTTGCGCGGCTAAAGCCGCCCCTTGCTGGAGGGCTGCTACGACGGAACGCGCAAGTACGCGGCGGCGATGCTCGCCAGAGCGGCGCGCGCGTTTGTTTTCTAGGGGAAGGGATAGAACGATGCGACTGATGACCCGAGCCGATCTCGATGGCCTCACCTGCGCGATTCTGCTTCAGGAAGTCGAGAGCATCGACGCGATCGATTTCGCGCACCCCAAAGACGTCCAAGACGGGCGCGTCGCGATCGACGGCAACGATATTCTTGCGAACCTTCCGTACGATGCGCGCGCGGGCATGTGGTTCGACCATCACCTCAGCCAAGAAGAGCAGGCCTTCAGCAGCACGGTGAAGGGCGCATACGATATCGCGCCGAGTGCTGCGCGCGTGATCGCGAATTATTATTCGTCGCCGAAATTTCAACGCTACGGCGATCTGCTCGAAGCGACCGATCGGCTCGATGCGGCGAAGTTGACGCGCGACGATATCGTCGACCCGAAAGGGTGGATTCTCGTCGGCTACACGCTCGATCCGCGCACCGGGCTCGGCGCATTTAAAAGCTATTTCAAACATTTGATGGAGCTGGCAAAATCGATGCCGGTGGAGCAAGTGCTCGCCGATCCGGAGGTGAGCGTGCACGTGGATCGTCTGCGCGCTGAAGAGAGCGCGTTCAAGGCGTTGCTCGAAGCGAAGAGTCGGCTCGACGGCAACGTCGTGATCACCGATATGCGCGGCGAAAAACATCCCCCCAGCGGCAATCGCTTCCTCGTCTACACGCTCTTCCCCGACGCGAACGTCTCGGTGCGCGTCGCCGATGGACACGACGGTAGCTACGCGTCGATTCAAGTCGGGCATTCGATTCTCAACCGCACCTGTAAGACGAGCGTTGGCGATTTGCTCTCCCAATATGGCGGCGGCGGACATGAAGGCGCGGGGACCGCGCAGCCCGCGACCCCCGATGTGGAGCGCGTGCTCGCCGAGATCGTCACGATGCTGAAACGGAACGGGTAGAGCGCGCACGTGCTGGAGATCGTCGGTTTAAGCAAACGATTTGGGAAGAAATGCGCGGTCGACG
>JAJYFM010000137.1 GCA_021790895.1 bacterium | reverse complement strand
AAAGCGTTGGATGTTGCCGTCGCTGAGATGGTTGCGATCGCCGGGCAGAAACCCGTCATCACCAAAGCGAAAAAATCGATTGCAGCCTTCAAATTGCGCGAAGGCATGAATGTCGGCGCCAAGGTGACGCTTCGCGGCGAACGCATGTATGTGTTCCTCGATAAGCTCTTTAATATCGTGTTGCCGCGCATCCGCGATTTTCGTGGTCTGCCGGCAAAATCGTTCGATGGTCGCGGTAATTACAACCTCGGCCTGAAAGAACAAATCGTTTTCCCGGAAATCAACTTCGATAAAGTCGACAAAATGCGCGGCATGGATATCACCATCGTGACGACTGCAAAGAACGATGAGGAAGCGAACGCTTTCCTCACCGCGATGGGATTGCCGATCCAGAAGGGACGCAACTAATGGCGAAGACCTCGATGATCGTCAAATCGGAACGCAAATCGAAATTCTCGGTGCGCGCACATAACCGGTGCAAACTCTGCGGGCGCCCTCGCGGCTTCCTTCGCAAGTTTGCATTATGCCGCATTTGCTTCCGCGAACTCGCACACCGTGGCGTCGTTCCGGGCGTAACGAAGGCTTCGTGGTAGGGGAAGGAACGTAATATGTCAGTAACAACCGATCCTGTCGCCGATCTTCTCACGCGCATTCGTAATGCCAATACGGCCAACCATCCGGCAGTCGATGTACCCGCTTCGCGCGTAAAAGCGGCGATCGCGGAGATCCTGAAAGAAGAAGGCTTTATCGACGGCGTCGAGCGTTTGAGCGACGGCCCTCAGGGAACGTTGCGCATCAAGCTGCGCTACGGCCCCGAGAAAGAAAAAGTCATCACCGGGTTGCGTCGCATCTCGCGCCCCGGCTTGCGCGTCTATACCGGCAAGGGCGAGATTCCACGAGTTCTCGGCGGACTCGGCATTGTCATTATCTCCACGTCGCGGGGCATCATGTCCGGCAAACGGGCCAAAAAGCTCGGAGTCGGCGGCGAAGTCCTGGCGTACGTCTGGTAAGTAGGAACGAATAGCATGTCGCGAATTGGAAAATTACCGGTCAACGTTCCCTCCGGCGTCGAAGTGAAACTCGGCGAACGCGAGGTTTTCGTGAAAGGCCCGAAGGGTGAGTTGCAGCAACACATCCTCTCCGATGTGGTGAGCGTGAAGCTGGAAGACGGCCGCGTTCTCGTGGAGCGCAAAGGCGACGCGAAGCCGCATCGCAGCGCCCATGGACTTACCCGTACGCTCATCGCCAACATGATCGAGGGCGTCAGCAAGGGCTTTCGGAAGAGCCTCGAGATTCAGGGCGTCGGTTACCGCGCTGCAAAAGCAGGCGAGAATCTGAACCTGACGCTGGGCTATTCGCATCCGGTCGTCTACGCCGCTCCCGCCGGCATCACGCTATCGGTCGAGGGGCAGAACAAAGTGCACGTCGACGGAATCGACAAGCAGAAGGTCGGTCAGGTAGCGGCTGAAATCCGCGGCCTCCGTCCGCCGGAGCCCTATAAGGGCAAGGGCGTTCGTTATGAAGGCGAGCGCATCAAGAAGAAACTCGGTAAGGCCGGGAAGGCAGGGAAGAAATAATGGCGCGTAATTCCAAAAACGATTCACGCCGCGCGCGCCACGTGCGTCTGCGTAAACGCGTCTCGGGGTCGGCCGAACGGCCGCGCCTGATGGTGCGCCGCACCCTGCACCACATCTACGCGGTCATCGTCGACGACGCGAAGGGGCATACCCTCGTCGCCTCCTCGACGCGCGAGAAATCGCTTGCCGAGGGTCTGGAGTCGACGACGAATATCGACGCGGCAACGCGGGTCGGATCTTCGATCGCCGCCAAAGCCAAGGCGGCAGGCATCGAAGCGGTCGTCTTCGACCGCGGCGGTTACCAATATCATGGTCGCGTTGCGGCACTCGCGCAGGCAGCGCGCGAAGCCGGTCTGGAGTTTTAATCGATGAACTATCGTAACAATCCGCGCGACCGCGATAACGGCGGTTTTGAAGAGACGGTCGTCCGCGTCAACCGCGTGGCGAAGGTCGTCAAGGGCGGCAAACGCTTCAGTTTCAGTGCCCTCGTCGTCGTCGGCGATCGCAAGGGAAAGGTCGGCTATGCCACCGGTAAAGCCGGCGAAGTTCCCGAAGCGATTCGCAAAGCGGTCGAGCGCGCGAAGAAGAATCTCATCACCGTTCCGATGGTCGAGCAGACGATTCCTCACGAAGTGACCTATCAGATCGGCGCCGCGCGCGTCATGCTCAAACCCGCCGCTCCGGGAACCGGCGTTATCGCCGGCGGCTCGATGCGCGCGGTGCTCGAGCTCGCGGGTATCCACGATATTCTTACCAAGTGCTTGGGAACGACCAATCCGATCAACGTGGTGATGGCGACCGTCGATGCATTACGCTCGCTCAAGACGGCGGAGAAGACCGCTGCATTGCGCGGGAAGAGCGTCAAGGAGATTTTTGCGGCATAATGGCTACCAAGAAGAAGGCAGCGGCGCCGAAAGAGCGCGTCGCACAGATGAAACTCGGCTCGCTCGCTCCGGCGAAGGGAAGCCGACCCAAACGCGTGCGCATCGGCCGTGGACACGGTTCGGGCATGGTGAAGACCGGCGGCGAAGGCGGTAAAGGACAGACGGTTCGCTCGGGCGGCGGTAAGGGTCCGGCCTTCGAAGGCGGGCAGACGCCGTGGGCGCGTCGCTTGCCGCATCGTCGTGGATACTCACAGAAGGCGCGCGATATCGGGCACTTCCGCTCGAGTTTCGCCGTGGTCAATCTCCATCGGCTCGCCGAATGGGATGTCGCCGTCGAGGTCTCGCCCGAGACGCTGAAGGCGCGCGGCATTCTGAGCGATCTTCGCGACGGCGTGAAGGTGCTCGGCGCGGTCAAGGCCGGCAAGTCGCTTCCGAGCGGCCTGCGTTTCCGCGACATCGTATTTTCGGCCACGGCACGCGAAGCGCTCGTTGCCGCCGGCGCCGTACTGGAGTAGCCGCGACT
>JAJYFM010000136.1 GCA_021790895.1 bacterium | reverse complement strand
CATCACGCACGGGCATCTCGACCACACCGGCTACCTGCCGAAACTCGTCAAAGACGGATTCGACGGGCCGATCTACTGCACGCCGGCGACTGCGGCAATCGCGGAGATCGTCCTTGAAGATGCAGCGCATCTCCAACAAGAGCTCGCCGAACGCGGGCACGGGCACGAACGTCCGCACGCGCCTCCACCCTTCTACGACGATCGCGACGTCGCGCGCACGCTGCGAAAAATCGAAACGGTGGAGTACGAGCGCGTGTTTTCGGTCGCCGGAATCTGCAACGCGCGCTACAGCAACGCCGGGCACATTTTGGGCTCGGCGTTCGTGCATCTCACGATCGAGGGAAAGCAGGTCGTCTTCTCCGGCGATCTCGGGCGCTACGATCGCCCGTTGCTCGCCGACCCGTCGCCGATCGGCGAGGCGGATATCATCTGCTGCGAATCGACCTACGGCGATCGCGATCACCCTGCAGAGAGCATCAGCGCGCTCGGCGATGCGTTGCGTGCGGGAATCGCCCGCGGCGGCGCGATCGTGATTCCGGCCTTCGCCGTCGAACGCACGCAAGATATTCTCTACGCGATCGCGCGCCTACAGCAACAAGATCCTGCGATCGCCAACCTGGCGATCCATCTCGATAGCCCAATGGCCGAAAAGGTCGATGCGATCTTCGAACGCTTCGGCGGCGAACATCGCGCCGTTGCAGGCGATAGCCCGAGCACCCCGTTCGGCATTCACCACTTCACCGAACATCGCACGACCGATGAATCGAAAGCGCTCAATGCAATGCCGGGGAATTACGTCGTGATCTCGGCGAGCGGCATGGCGAGCGGTGGGCGGATTCTGCATCACCTCCACAATCATCTCGCCGATCCGCGCGCGACGATCGTTCTCTGCGGTTATCAGAGCGTCGGCACACTCGGGAATTTGTTGGAGCACGGGGCGAAGACCATCCGCATCTATGGCGATGCGATCCCCGTGCGCGCGGCGATCGTCGCGCTCAAGGGTTTTAGCGCGCACGCCGACCGCACCGCGTTGGTGCGCTGGCTACACACCTGCACCGGCAGCCCGCGTTTCTACGCCGTGCACGGCGAAGCGGCATCGGCGGCCGCGCTCGCCGCCGAGGTGCGCCAAGAGATCAAGTGGAGCGCGCAGGTCGCAACGCGCGGCACCACGGTCACGCTGTAACGCCAATGTCACCCCGAGTAGGGCGCGTCAGCGCCCGTATCGAGGGGCCAATGTCACCCCGAGTAGGACGCGTCAGCGCCCGTATCGAGGGGCGAACGCCGCGAGCAATCCGAGCAGCACGAGCGCGATTAGCGCCGGCGCATCGCCGAGGTCGTCATACGGCGTCGGATGCGCGCGCGGCAGCGAAAAGAGCGCCTGCGCCGATGCGCGCACCGGCAACCTCCCCGCCCAGCGTCCGTCGGCGTCGATCACGCCCGAGGGTCCGACCGTGCCCGCTAAAACCATCGGCGTTCCCGTTTCAATCGCAACAAGCCGTGCGGTTTGCTCGAGCTCCCATGGGCCGGGCGCGCGCGCGAACCATGCGTCGTTCGTCGCGGCAACGAGCACGTTCGCACCGACACGCACCTCATCGCGTGCGAGCGCAGGGAACGCCGACTCGTAGCAAATGAGCGGACCGACGATGCGACCGCCGGCTGCAAAGGTAACCGGGCCGAGGCCCGGGGCGAGATTCGGTAACGCGCTCACCAACGCAACCGGAATGATGAGATGCGCGAGCGCCGGCAACGGAAGATATTCGCCGAACGGGATGAGGCGACGCTTTGCATAGTAGCCGCCGAGAGTTCCGTCACGCTTGAAAAACATCATTGCATCGTGCATGCCGAATTCATCCGTCACGATTCCCCCCGCGAGCAGGGGAACGCCGCGCGCGCGAACGGCAGAACGAATCGCTTCCAACGTCGGCCCGGGCGCGAGATTGAGGTTCGATTCAGGCCACACTGCGAAGCCGTCTCCGAGACGCAACCGCTGGAACGCCGACAGATACGTTCGTAGGCTCCCCGCGCTGACTTGCCCGAGTTGAAAGACGGCAACATCGGAGGCGCGCTTCGTTTCCCGTGCCGATACCGACGGCACGTTGAACGTAAATACGCACGCGGCGATAACGACGACGCAGAGCCCCCACCCGATAATGCGCCAGCGTCGCGCGCGCCGCGAAGACTCGAAGAGCGCAGCGGCGCCGAGTACCCCGATGAAGGTAAGCGATTCCGTTCCCCCAACGCGAGCCAAAAATACGAACGGCGTATCGATGAGTGCGTGCCCGATTTGCACGTATGGTACGCCGAGCGGTGATGTCGAGCGCCAATATTCGCAGAGCGTCCACATGCTCGCAATCGCCACGCACCATCGCAACGACGAGCGTTGCGATACCAACGATGCCGCGTACCCCAAGAACGCGTAGGGAATGCATTCAAAAAGCAACGCAATTGCCGATGTATAATAGGCACCTGCGCCTTGATGCGCGACTGCGCCAAGGTAGACCCATCGCAGCCCGACGAGCAATTGTGCAGCCGTATACGCAACCGTGAGCCACACGCAAGTCGCGCGACGCTCGAATCGATAGGCGTAGAAAAGCGGGAACAGCGCGAGCGGCGTGACCACGGCAAACGGCGCAGTCCACTGCGCACCGAGCAACTCGCCGCACAAGGCGCCGCATACTATCGTAACGGCCACCAGTGCGATCATCGAATGCGTCTTTGGCAGGGCAGGCATCGCACCCTTCTCACACGAACGGCGATCGCTACGACTCATGACGTTCGATGGCCGATTCGCGCGCATTTCGCGCCTTGCGGTGCTGATCGCATACCCACCGCTCCTTGCGTTCGCCTACGATCGCTACTGCGAGAATACGCTCTATAGCATCGCGCTTGCCTACGCGCCGGTCATTTTCGGTGGGATCGGGCTCGTCTCTCGGCCGGTTCTCGACGCGGTAGCGGGGCGCACCACGCCTCGCGATGAGTTTTCGGGGAAA
>JAJYFM010000135.1 GCA_021790895.1 bacterium | reverse complement strand
TCTTTAACGCTATCGGCGAATCGAGCGAGAATGTCGAAGTCCTTCTCCTCGCCGAACTCGTCGCCAAGCTGCTCGCCCGCCCGATCGTCAATGACCCGATACGCGTGCTCGAGACCAATCGCGTGCGTTGCGCGCGGCTCGCCGCGCATATCGCCGGCTGCAACGCTCCCGAAACGGTCGAGCGTTCCCGCACGGTACTTCTCGACGAAGGCATCGATCAGCCGACCATCGTTCGACCGATCGATACCCACGCCGGCAAAGGTGCGCGATTGGTCCACAGCTCCGCCGAACTTCACGCACATTTGAAAGAGATCGAAGGCGAACGCTTCTTTCTTACTCCGTGGGTCGATTATGCCTCGCCCGACGGTTTCTTTCGGAAGTATCGTTTGATCGCCGTCGACGGTGAGATCTTCCCGTACCACCTCGCCATCTCGTCGAACTGGATGGTTCACTACTACAGCTCGGAGATGAAAGCGGAGCAGTGGATGCGCGACGAAGAACGCCGCTTTCTCGAGGACTGGCGCGCGGTCTTTCCGCCGGCGGCGGCAACCGCGCTCGAGCGTCTCACCGAATCGTTGGGGCTGGAATATATCGGCTTTGATTGCTCGATCGACCGTGAGGGACGGTTGTTGTTCTTCGAAGCCGACCCGGCGATCATCGTGCATCTTACCGACGATCGCGAACTCTTCGGCTATAAATACGAACACGTTCCAAAAATCTTTCGCGCATTCGAACGTCTGATCGATCGGCAGCATGCTCGACCCGCGTGATTGGGAGGCATTTCGTGGAGCCGCGCATCGCGCGCTCGACGATGCCATCGATTTTCTCCGCGATGTTCGCGATCGCCCCGCTTGGCAAGAGATGCCCGAGAGCGCAAAAGAGCGACTGCGCGAGCCGCTGCCGCGCGCTCCGAGCGAGTTTTCCGATGTCTACCAAACGTTCGTCGAGCATATTTTTCCCTACACGGGGGGAAATATTCATCCGCGCTTTTTCGGATGGGTGCAAGGCACGGGCACACCGAGCGGAGCGATCGCCGAGATGCTCGCAGCGACGATGAACTCCAACGTCGGAGGCCGTAACCACGGCGCGGTCTACGTCGAACGTCAGGTCATCGCGTGGTCGCGGGACCTCTTCGGCTTCCCCGCTGCGGCAACCGGGGTACTCACCACCGGCGCATCCGAGGCGAACCTCATCGGCGTCCTCGTCGCGCGCACGCGCGCTCTGGGCGGCGAGGTGCGCGAGCACGGCATCGATCCGCAACGCGCGCGCATCACGGGCTATGCGTCGGCGGCAACGCATGGCTGCGTCCGCCGCGCATTCGAGATTGCCGGCATCGGAAGTGAAGCGCTACGCATTCTTCCAACCGACACGCACCAACGGATCGACACCTCGGCGCTCCGAGAGGCGATCGCGAGCGATCGTGCGGCGGGAGCGCGCCCGTTTCTCATCGTTGCCAATGCCGGAACGGTCGACGTCGGTGCAATCGATCCGCTCGATGACATTGCCTCGATCGCTCGCGACGAAGGATGCCACCTCCACGTCGACGGCGCATTCGGGGCACTCGCGATTCTCTCAAAACATCTGAGCCCACGTCTGCGCGGAATCGAGCGCGCCGATTCGATCGCCTTTGATTTTCATAAATGGGCGCACGCGCCCTACGATGTCGGTTGCGTGCTCGTCCGCGACGGCGATGCGCATCGCGCGACGTTCGCATCGGAGGGCCCGTACTTAACGCGCATGACCCGCGGGCTCGCAAGTGCGACGCCGTGGTTCACCGATTATATTCCCGAACTATCGCGTTCGTTCCGAGCGCTCAAAGTGTGGTTTACGCTGAAAGAACAAGGCACCGACCGCATTGCCGCCGCAATCGAACGAAATGTCGCGCAAGCGAGCGCTCTCGGAACAGCGATCGACGCCGATTCGCGCTTCGAACTTCTCGCTCCGGTCCGCTTGAATGTCGTCTGCTTTCGTTATCGTCCGCTCGGGATCGATGACGCCGCGCTCGACGCCTTTAACGATGAGCTCGTGATTCGCATTCAAGAGAGCGGAATCGCCGTGCTTTCCTCCACGAGCATCGGTGGGCGGCGGGCGCTGCGCGCCTGTTTCGTCAACCATCGCACCTCGGACGAGGACGTGCAGATTCTTCTCACCGGTATCGGTGAACTCGGCGAGGCACTCGCCCGCGAACGCGCGCTAGGGTAAGGGGCGCGCGGGGTTTCCCGCAACGCGGCCGCCCGGCTCGATATCTTTGGTCACCACGCTGCCGGCGCCCGTTAACGCACCGTCGCCGATCGTGCGCGGTGCGACGATCGAGGTATTCGAACCAATCGCAACGCCACGCCCGATCTTGGTGCGGTGCTTCTTCTTTCCATCGTAATTACAAGTAATTGTTCCCGCGCCGATATTGCTCTCTTCTCCTATCTCGGCATCGCCGAGATAGGAGAGATGCGCGGATTTCGCTCCACGTTCGTAGCGGGAGTTTTTAATCTCGACGAAGTTTCCAACGCGGTTATCGCCGACCAAGACGGCGTGCCCGCGCACGTGCGCGAACGGGCCGATCTTCGAACCGGCGCCGATCTCGCTTTCGACAATGACGCTCTCGCGCACGCTAACGTCGTCGCCGATGCGCGCGTCGGAGATTCTCGTGTGCGGCCCGATCGTGCAGCGGGCGCCGATGCTTGAGAGCAACGAGATCGAGGTACCCGGGTAGATCACGGTATCGACCCCGATCGTCAACTCCGGCTCGAGATAGGTAGTCGCCGGGTCGACGATCGTTACTCCCGCGAGCATGTGTTGTTCGCAGAGTCGTCGATTTAATGCCGCACGCGCACGCGCGAGCTCGCTGCGGTCGTTGACGCCGAGAACCTCTTCGTAATCCTCCGAAAGCACCGGCACCGCTGTGCGATTCGCCTCGGCAAAAAAAGCGATTGCATCGGTGAGGTAGTACTCGCCCTGCGCGTTATCGTTGCGAAGCCGTGCGATCGCCTCGC
>JAJYFM010000134.1 GCA_021790895.1 bacterium | reverse complement strand
TCGAAAGCTCCGAAAAATCCATCGTCGTAATGAAGCGGCGGCCCGGGCTCGTTGGGTTATATTTTTTAACCGGCATTGCTTGGCTCCGTTACTGCTCGAAGTAGTTGATGCCGCCGAGTTCGATCTTCTGACCGGTCTTCAGCGTCACCACGGCTTTTTTGAAGTCGCTCTGCTTGCCTTCGGTACGAATACCGCGGCGAGCCGAGCTGCGCGATTTTCCGCGCACGTTGATCGTGTTGATTTTCTCAACGTTGACCGAAAAAATTTCCTCGACGGCATGACGGATCTGCGTCTTCGTTGCGGACGGGTGCACGACGAACGTGTACTGATGCCCGAGCGAATTCGCCATCGCTTTTTCCGTGATGCGCGGCGAGAGGATGATATCGCGTGCGTCCATTATGCGTTCTCCTTCGGAGCGAGGCGCGCGTTGAGCGCCGCGAATGCCGCCGTCGTAAAGATGATGCGCTCGTGGCGCAGGAGGTCTTTAACGTCGACCGCCCCATCGTGAGTAACTCCTACGCGCGCGAGATTCCGGCAGACCAGCGCAAGCGCGGCTGCATTCGGTTCGCCACCGGAGTAAACGACGAGGGTACGCGGGCCGGCCTTCGCCGCCTTCGCAGAGCCGAAAAGCAGCGCTGCGGCCTGAGCGGTTTTGGTCAGCGCGAAATCGCCGGCATCAAGCAACGTCACCGCATCTTCGGTGAAGCGCTGTGCGAGTGCGGCGAGGAACGCAACGCGGCGTTCTTTCTTATTGAGGTCTTCGACGTAGCTTCGCGGTTGGGGTCCGAAGACCACGCCGCCGTGACGCCACTGCGGGGAACGCGTCGAACCCTGGCGCGCGCGCCCGGTTCCTTTCTGCTTCCACGGTTTGCGGCCGCCGCCCGAGACTTCGTCCCGCTTCTTCGTAGATGCGGTGCCGGCACGGGGGTTTGCGAATTCGCGATGGACGGCACGGTAGAGGACGTGCCCCTTGCCTTCGTTCGCGCCGACGATAAACGACGGTGTCGCTTCGTCGCGCAGAACTTTGCCCTTCGTATCGATTACTTGCGCCATGGTTATGCTTTCGCCTCCGCGCTCTTCGCCCGTTTCACCGTCGCGCGAACGACGACCAACGCGTTCTTCGGGCCCGGAATCGGACCGCGAACGAGCAGGAGGTTGCGCTCGCTATCGGCACGCACGATCTCCAAATTTTGGTGCGTCGTGCGGTCGACGCCGAAATGCCCCGGACGACGGCTTCCGCGATGCGTATGCCCGGCATTC
Organism: bacterium; assembly: GCA_021790895.1. Taxonomy (GTDB): domain Bacteria; phylum Vulcanimicrobiota; class Vulcanimicrobiia; order Vulcanimicrobiales; family Vulcanimicrobiaceae; genus JABEUX01. The sequence goes on along the minus strand of JAJYFM010000134.1, from coordinate 1,753 downwards.
GTATCGCCGTTACTCGCCGGTTGGCGGTGGATCATCGATCCGTGGGTCTGATTGCCGCCTTTGAAGTTATGGCGCTTCATGCCGCCGGCGAATCCATGTCCCTTGGAGATGCCGACGACGTCGACGCGATCCCCAGGTTCGAAATTCGCAACGGTCACGCTCGCCCCGACATCGACGCCGTCGATGCCGTCGCGAAATTCGCGAATAAAGCGCGTCGCTTCGACGCCCTGTTTCTTAAAATGTCCGGCAAGGGCACGGGTAACGTGGTGTTTTTTGATTGCGCCGAACCCGAGCGCCACGGCATCGTAGCCATGCTGCTCTTTCGTCCGACGCTCGACCACCGTGCAGGGACCGGCTTCGATCACCGTGACCGGTACGTACCGGCCATCCTCGGTGAACACGCTCGTCATCCCAACCTTGCGGCCAAGGATGTTTTTCATCGTATCCTCGTCCTAAAAGTGTGTTATAACAACTGTGCCTAGCGTATCGTTCTTTATCTCTTTCGACGCGCGACATAAAGCCGCGGCCGACGCTAGCGCCACAACCTGGGGATTCTACCCGGAATCGCCGCCTTCGTCAAGGCTTCGCCGCGGCAGGCGAGGATTCGCTTACGACTTGCGCTGGTGGAGCGTGATCGTGTTGCCGTCGGGATCGTGGAGTTGCGAGATCCAGCAGATCGGCGTCTCGAAGGGTTCGCTCACGTCGATGCCCGAAGCAAGCAAGCGCGTGCGCATTGCCGCGAGATTATCGATCTCCAGGGCAAGCGCACCCGCGCTCCCAGGGGCGCCGACCTGAGGGAAGGCGCCGATACCGAAGGTCGCCCCCGCGACATCGAACTCCGTCCACACATCGGAGGCCAGCCCCGAAGGGGTGAGCCCGATTGTATCGCGGTAGAAAGCGACCGCTTTTTGCATATCGCGAACCGGATACATGACGAAGGCAATCTCCCGAACGGCCATCGATGCTCCTCCTGTCGTCGAGCGTTAGGTGAAGGCGGGGAGCCCGGTGATCGCCTGCCCGATGACGAGTAGATGAATCTCGCTCGTCCCCTCGTAGGTGAGCACCGACTCAAGATTGTTCATGTGTCGGATAACCGGATACTCCAGCGTCACGCCATTCGCCCCTAAAATACTGCGGGCTTCCCGCGCGATTGCCAGCGCTTCGCGGACGTTGTTGAGTTTTCCGAAGCTCACTTGCGTCGGGTGCAGAGCCCCGCGATCCTTCATGCGGCCGAGGTGGAGCGCCACGAGCGTTCCCTTCTGCAGCTCGAGCAGCATATTGACAAGTTTTTCCTGCGTCAACTGAAATGCAGCGATTGGCCGATCGAATTGTACGCGCGAGGTGGCGTATTCCAGGGCGCTTGCATAGCAACTCCGCGCCGCTCCCAAAACACCCCAAATAATGCCGAAGCGCGCCTCATTGAGGCAGGCGAGCGGCCCACCGAGCCCGCGCGCTTTCGGTAAGCGAGCGGCGTCGGGAAGACGCACGTTTTCGAGAATGAGTTCGCTCGTCACACTTGCACGCAACGAAAGTTTTCGATGGATGACGTTGGCGCTAAAACCCTTCGTGTCGGTCGGAACGACGAAGCCGAGGATGCCTTCATCGCTTCTCGCCCACACGATCGCGACATCGGCAAAGGATCCATTAGTGATCCACATCTTCGTTCCGTCGATCACCCAATCGGCACCATCGCGACGCGCGGTCGTGCGCATACCCGCCGGATTACTTCCGAAATCGGGTTCGGTGAGCCCGA
>JAJYFM010000133.1 GCA_021790895.1 bacterium | reverse complement strand
TGGCGTACCTCCGCCGGTTTGCATTCGACGTGCTCAAGATCGACGGATCCTTTATCCACGGAATCGGTCGCGAGCGCGAGGACGAAACCATCGTCAAAACGCTCGTTGGGATGGCGCACAACCTTGGTTTAGAGACGATCGCCGAAGGGATCGAGCGCGCGGAGCAGGCCGTCTTTTTACGAGACTACGGCTGCCGTATCGCGCAGGGCTTTCTCTACTCCAAGGCACTCCCAACCGACGAGATGGAGCGTTTTCTGGCCGCGAAAGCAAGCCCGGTTTCGTAGCCCGACTCCCGCCTCCGGGAGCGCGCGTGCGGCGGGGCCGGCCGGTGCGTTCGATAAATCGACACAGGAAGAGGCGCCCCATCGAACGCGTCTAAAGGTAACTGCGCTATGACTGCACATGAAAAACGCGTTCCAATCACCGTCGCCGACGGCGACGGCATCGGCCCTGAAATTATGGATGCGACCCTGCGGATTATCACCGCAGCGGGGGCTCGCATCGATATTGAAAAGATCGAGATCGGCGAAGCGGTCTATAAACGGGGCCTCGACAGCGGCATCGAACCTGCATCCTGGGATTCGTTGCGACGAACTCAGGTTTTCCTAAAAGCCCCGATAACCACCCCTCAAGGCGGTGGTTTTAAGAGTCTGAACGTCACCGTGCGCAAGACGCTGGGAATGTACGCCAACGTGCGTCCGTGCGCATCGCTGCATCCCTTCGTCTCGACCAAACATCCGAAGATGAACATCGTCATCGTCCGCGAGAACGAAGAGGATGTCTACGGCGGCATCGAGCATCGGCAGACGAATCAGGTCGCTCAGTGTTTGAAGCTCATCTCCCGACCGGCGAGTAAGCGTATCGTGCGCTACGCCTTCGAATATGCGCGCGCGAACAAACGCAAAAAAGTCACCTGTTTCACCAAAGATAACATCATGAAGATCACCGATGGGCTCTTCCATCGGACGTTCGAAGAGATCGCGAAGGAATATCCCGATATCGAACACGAGCATTGGATCGTCGATATCGGTGCCGCGAAGCTTGCCGACACTCCGGAGGCCTTCGACGTGATCGTCATGCCGAATCTCTACGGTGATATTCTCTCCGACGTAGCAGCGCAGATTACCGGCTCGGTCGGTCTTGCCGGCTCGGCGAACATCGGCGACCACTGCTCGATGTTCGAGGCGATCCACGGCTCGGCGCCGCGCCGCGCCGGCCAAAATTTGGCCAACCCCTCAGGGCTCCTCCACGGCGCACTCTTGATGCTCGTCCATATCGGCCAGGGCGACATCGCCGAGCGCGTTCATAACGCCTGGCTCTCGACGATCGAAGACGGCATTCACACCTACGATATCTACAAAGAAGGTGTCTCGAAAGAGAAAGTCGGAACGCGCGAATTCGCCGATGCAGTTATCGCGCGCCTCGGCCGCGAGCCGCACGTGCTGCCGGCAGCGCGCTACGCCGTCGGCGCTGAGATGAACCTTTCGATTCGCCCCGGCGGCGAGCCGCCGAAGAAAGAGCATGTCGGGGTCGATATCTTCATCGATCAACGCAATGGGAATCCCGACGAAATCGCGGCGCGCGCGAAGAGCATCGCCACCGACGGAGCGAAGCTCGTCGTCATCGCCAACCGCGGCAGCAAAGTGTGGCCCGATGGAAATCCCGACACGTTTTGGAGCGATCAGTGGTCGCTGCGCTACGAGGGCAAGCCGTTCTCGGGCAAACGCGTCGCCGAACTCATCGCTGCGCTCTCAGAAGTCGGTTTCGATGTCATCAAAACCGAAGGGCTCTATACCTTCGACGGGGAGCGCGGATACTCGCTAGCCCAAGGACAATAGCATGCGGATCGTCAGCCTGCTCCCGAGCGCAACGGAGATTCTCTTTGCAATCGGAGCAGGCGAGGATCTCGTCGGCGTCACGCACGAATGCGACTTCCCGCCGCAAGCGACGAAGCTGCCAGCGCTCACCTCGTCGGCGATACCGACGGAGAGCGATGCCGCAGCGATCGATCGACACGTGCGCAGCGGGATTCATCAGGGATCGAGCATCTATCATCTCGATGCATCGCTCTTAGAGCAACTCGCGCCCGATCTCATCGTCACGCAGGAGCTCTGCGAGGTCTGTGCAGTCTCCTACGAGCGCGTCACCTCCGCGGCGCGACGCATGCGCGGCGATCGACGCGTCCTCGCGCTCGAGCCGTCCTCGTTCGACGAGGTGCTCGACACGATCAGCACCCTCGGCGCGGCGAGCGGTCGTGAGGCTGCAGCCGCGAAGCTCGTCGTGCAACTCGCAGAGGAAGCCGAGCGGCTCCGCGAACGTGCCCGACGCGAATTACCCGATCCGCCGAGCCTGCTCTTCCTCGAGTGGAGCGATCCACCGTTCCCACCGGGTCACTGGACGCCGGATCTGCTCGCACTGCTCGGCATCCGCGCATCGATCGATTTTCCCAACGCACCGGCGCGCGCGGTACCGTGGGAAGCGATCGTCGATGCGGATCCCGATGTCATCGCGGTAGCCCCATGCGGTTTCGACCTCCCCACTGCGCGCCGTGCCGTCGCCGATCTCGACCGTCATGCGACGTGGCGTCATCTTCGTGCCGTCCGTGAAGGGCACGTCATCACGCTCGACGGAAATGCCTATTTCAATCGTCCGGGCGTGCGTCTGCTCGAGGGGACGGAGAAGTTATTGGATGCGCTCGTGGAGTTTGGAGATGCGCGGTCTCGTCGAGCGAGAGTACCTGCCAGCGATTCTCGGAAAACGTAACTCGCGAAATCGAGGCATGTGAAAATCGGAGCGCGAGCGTGTCGAACTCCGCGCCGAGCAACTCGGCAAGGAGTGCGTGCAATGTCCCTGCATGAGCGACGACGAGAACGCGACGGCGGTCGTACGGAGCGAGTTCGTGCAGCCATGCGCGCACCCGTCGCCGCACGTCGGCAAAGTTCTCGCCGTCGCGCGGCTGATATTCGCGCGCCGAGGTCACCTGCGTCCCGCTATCGCCGGGAAATGCAGCGGTAATCTCGGCCC
>JAJYFM010000014.1 GCA_021790895.1 bacterium | reverse complement strand
ATGAAGCCGGTCACGTTGGAGACCTCGGCGAGCACGACCGACGTTACGTAGCCGCTACTGGAGACGTAGGGGCGCACCTGAAGGTGGACGCCGACGTTGACATACTGCAACTGCTCCTGAACGGTCGGCGGATTCCCGGGGTAGGTAATCGTCGTCACGACCGGGAGCGCATCGCCGGTGAGAATCGAGGCCTCCGTTCCGCTCAGCGTGCGCAGGCGTGGGGCGGAGATGAGCGTCCCTTTCCCTTGCTGAATGAGCGCGAAGAGTTGCGCCTGAAAGGTTGCCTGAAGCTGTGGTTTCTGAAGCGTTTGCGAAAGCAGCGTCGCAGTCGCGAACGGCCCATTCTGCGCGAAATTGATGCCGACTTGCCGCGCGCCGCTGCTAGTCAACTCGAAGATCTTCGCGTCGAGTTGCACGCTGGTCTGCCGGGCATCGGGGCGATCGACGGCTTTGATTTCCGCGACGATCGGCGCGACTTGCTCGAGCGTTCCAGTCACGATAACTGCGTTGAGCCGCCGGTCGATTGCGACATTATCCGAAATGCGTTGCGACCCAAGCTGATTGCGCATATCGAGCGTCAGCGAACCGCCGAGAAGCGTGCCGCCGAAGGATTGCCCGCCGTACCCGCCGCCGCTCAACGGAGCCTGCGAGAGGATCGAGGTCGTTTGAAACGACCGGCCGCCATGCAGCGGCGATGGCGAAAAGAGCGCGGCGATCTCGTCGAGGCTCGCATGCCGGAGCCGAACGACCTGCGTGGTTGTCGAAAGGGAAGAGGCTGGGACGGCCGTCACTGTGGCGTTTGGTGGTACCATAGCCATTACAGGCGAAAGATAAATAACAAGATCCGATACCCCGGGAACAACCCGGGGAGTCACCGGTTCCGAGGTCGAGAAATCAAGCGCGACGCTGCTTCCCCCGCGACGAAGGCGGATCGAGGTAACGATCCCGCGCGCCCTCGGCACATGGATCCCCGATGATCGCACCATTGCGCGCGAAAAAATAACGGAAAACGAGCTTGACGAGCGATTGACGACGCTATAGGGCGCGAGTCCGCCCGAAAATCGGACGTGAACTGAAACACCGTTGGCAGTCTTGTGAAGCGAAGCGTGCGTCAGCACGTAGCCGGGTAGGGCCTCCACTGTGCGGCACGTTAAACAGCCGATGATGTTCGCAGCGATGAGAGCCAAAGCAAGCCGGCGCCAAGGGTACGCGCGAAGGGCATCCACTATGCGACACATTCATCCGACTTTCGGCCTAGAGGCTTCCCTCTGGCGGAAAGACAACGTGCCAGCCACGCTTTTGCCAATCGCAAACATTAGCAACTTCGATAACCGATTTCCCGGCGTCGGAAAACCTCGGTTCAGAATCAATAATCGTTGTCATCGGTTGCGGATATGTAAGAGAGGGAACTCCCACAAATGGTCCATCCTCTCCCGAGCTATAACGGCGCAGATCACTCCCCTCTTTCGTAAGGACAAACCGGGCTGAGTAACTTACTCTATAGCAATATTTCGGAGCCGCTGAGCCCTTCTGATCCGAACCGTCAGGCCCAATGGGGGTAACGGAAACAAGGCTTCGAAAGCGCAAAAAGCCCACTCGAAGCGAAAAAGTTGGATATTTCGACGCAACACTCTGCCACTTGTCAAGACGTTCTAGTGCTCTTCCTTGCGAGGAGAACCGAAGCGCAAAAGTATCGATTTGCCAAGCCTCGCTAACGGGTTTGCGAAGGCGCTCGACCTTGAAGATTTTATTCTTGGCCAACGCAGATGCGTTCTTCATTCGAATTGGCGCAACTGGTCCGATCCCAACGTAGTATTTCACCAGACTTTTAGATAAAAACACGCGGATTATCGAGGATATTTGAGCGTGATGCGCGTTGCCGTACGAAGCAGCCTCCCAGGTTCTTATGGTGCCGCATGCTGCCAACATTGCAACGCACGCGATAGCGAGCAAACGCCTCCAAAGCCTTATGCGCATTTCGCCACTAGATTTTTTCACATGGTTGCCAACCCACGAAGACGGCGAGACGACATACTTCCAGCATCTATTCATTCGACCCAAGAATTCGCCCCGAAAAAGCATCCACCGCGAAAACATCACCATTTTTCAACGTAAATAGCCACGCCGGATGCTCGATCGAATCGCGGCTTAGTATTCCCCCGGTCCAATATCCACTCCGGTAGGAGACAACATTTTGCGGTGCGGGAAGCGTTAAGGAGGCGGTGTACGCATCGATTGAAGCCTGACCAGTAGAGCGGCCGGCCGACATCAGCTGGCGGGTTCCGGCAGGCTCACGCCAGAGATAGTATGAGTATGGGACACTAGGAGCATCCGACACCGTCGTCTTGGACGAAACACAAATAATAATGGGGTGCTGGTAGCTGGTTGGAATTATGACCTTATGCTGCAAGCACTCGGTTGTTACAGTATGAACGTCGTCTATATCGACGACGATCGCGTCGCCTCCGGCAACGGGAGCGTTATCGTGAGTCCAAACGAGCTCGTAGGCGATCAAAACACGGCTGCCGCTTCCCTCGGAGGCGGTGTAAACCGGGACGATCGACGAAAGTGCCGCATCACTTGGCATACCCGAGCTTTCATTGATATATTGTTCGGCGGTGGCAATTGCATCAGCTTGCGAAAACTGGATTGGATTGCTCAAGATATGGCCGTAATAGACAACGCCGCCAGAGGTTCCGTAGTAATCGGCAACAGTGAGTCCACTTTGAGTCTCGTAGCGCCGCACACCGTTAGCATCCGTCACGGAGATCGGGCCAACTGCTGGAACGGTTTCTTGTACGCGTTGCAAGAGACTCGGAACATCGACGACGCGCGCTTGAAGCGCCTGCGGCTCCAGCGTAAAGGTCGTATGGGCAACCGGACTTGACATTAAAATGTTTGAAAAACCGTTGGGGTTGGTGAAGCAAAGGTTTCCCCCGAGCGTTTGATTGAAATTCCCATTCTGCCCCGTAAAAACATCATTTTCCGCGTGGCAGTCCTGAATGATCGACCACCGATGCGTCATTCCTGCGCTTTGGCTCGCTTGGATCCATGCGTCGTTAAGATCTTGTGGTTTCGAACCAGTGATGTTGGCAACGAAAAGCGTCATCGCCGTTTCGCCCTTGGAGTCAGTAACGTCGCATTCCCTGTTTAGGGTGTTTTGGTTATAGCTCGAACAGATCCCGGGCGCCTGCCAATAGCCGTACACGCCGCGGAGCGACGCCCCAGATTGAAGGCCGTTTTGAAGATTGTCGCCCGAGGTCTCGCCGAATACGTTCGCCCAGCTTCCGGTGGGAACAATAGACCCCGAATCGTCGCCAGGATCCACGTTCGCATCGGGCGCCACGGTATCCGAGCTGTCGAGGAAGAGCCACTTGACGCTATGCCCGAGGAAAGGTATTCCCAACGGGTTGCTCGGCACCGACTGATCCGCCGCGCCAACTCCCCATACTTCTTGATTTATTGGCGTACCATTAGAGCCAGAACATACGTCGCTGAAGGCCAAATCGCCCGTGTTTCCATGGCCGCTGAAAAATATCGCCGACGCTCCGCCATTCACGGCGCTGACGATGCTGTCCGCGGTGACGCAGAGGCATCGACGCACGATCTGACCGATATCGTGCGCGCGGCACGGCAGATCGATCCCGAGATCGGTCGGCGGTGGGTCATCATGGGGCACTCGGAGGGCGGCACCGCAGCGATTGCCGCGGCGGCGGGAGCACCGCACTGGGGTCCCGATTTGCAACTCCTCGGAGCGGTCGCCTATGCACCGGCATCGCATATTGCACGATCGTTGCGGATTATGGCGCACGGGAAAAGCGCGAGCCCGATTCTTCCGCTCGTTGCCATGATGATCCAGGGGATCGCGCTCTCCGATCCGAGGATCGATCTCACGCACGTGCTTAGTGCGGCTGGGCTGCGGCATCAACCGGAGCTTCAACAACATTGCGCCGGCGCATTGATGCGCGATATTTGGTGGAACGCGACGCCGACCGATCGGTATTTCCGCCATCCGTTGGCGATCGGCCCGCTGCTCGCCGATTTCCGGAAGAACGATCCCAGCCGACAGGTTCCCCAGGTTCCGCTGCTCATCGTGAAGGGCAGCGCCGACGACCTTGTCGGTCCATCGGCGACCGCCGATCTCCGCGCGCAGCTCTGCCTGCGTGGAGCGAACGTCGCGCTGCGTTCGATCCCCGGCGGCACGCACGATAGCATTCTGCAAATTGCACAGCCTGCGGTACTCCGCCGGGTCGCGGCGCGCATTCGCGGAGCGCCGGCGCACTCTTCGTGCGGCGACGTTCCGTAGTCGGTGCGCACGAGCGAGGGCGTTCAACGCTCCTGGGAAAGAGGGTCGGAGCGTCGAAGGCCCGACGCGATATGAAACGACTTCGCTTCTTCTTCGTGGCGCTCGCCCTCTCGCTACCCTGCACGACTCTGCGCGCCGCGCAGCCGCCGAAAGCGCGCGTGATGATTGTCGGCATCACCCATTTCGTTGCACGGCACGATATTCATAACAACATTTACGTCGACAGCCCGCTCTCGGCCGCACGCCAAGCACAGATTGCGGCCGTCGTCGATCGGCTCGCAGCCTTTCACCCTACGAAGGTGCTGATCGAGGAGCCGTACGGAGATCCGAAATACCAACGCGAGTATCGGCAATTTATCGCCGGACATTTTACGCTGCCCGCAGATGAAGCCTATCAATACGGATTCAAGCTGGCAAAGCGCTCCGGCGACCGATCGATCTATCCGGTCGACACCTGGGGGCCATCGATCTACGACGACGCCTCGCCGAGCGGAAAGCGTATCGACGCCTTTTTAAAGACGCACTTCAGAGGCGTGAGCGATCCCCCATCGCAAGCCATGATCGCGCACGATGCCTACTTACAACTGCACGGCACCTACCTTGACGAATTACGCTTTCTCAATACCGACGCGTCGATTCGCGCCAACGCCTCCTGGTACAGTATCTTCGATGGGCTCGGACGGAGCGCCGATGGGGCGGGCAGCATGTACGTGGCGCAGTGGTACACGCGCAACTGCTTTATCTTCTCGAATATCCTCAGCGTCATTCGTCCCGGAGATCGTGTCGTCGTCCTCATGGGGCAGGGGCACGAGTTCCTGCAGCGGCAGTTCGTGCGCTTGAACCCCAACTTGGTGAACGTCGACCCGTTACGATATTTGAACGAATCGCCCTAGGCGACTGCGAACCGCTCCAAATGCGCGCGTAATTCGTCCGAGGAGAGCCCTGCGACGCCGAGGAGTTTGATGCGTCCCCGGTGACCGCGAAGAATCGTGATGCGCGAAGGCGCGATCTTCAGCGCTTTCGCAAGCGTCGCAATAACGGCCTCGTTTGCTGCACCTTCGATCGCCCGCGCGGCGACCGCCACAACGAGATGCTCTCCTTCACGACGAACGCCCGGCAGCTTCGCCCCGGGCTTCACCTTGATTTCAAGCGTCGTCGTCGATTGCCGCTCCGTCATCGTGAATTCGAGCTTCGCTTTGGACGGACGGCGGCCCCGCAGTGCCGAATGCAGCCTCCGTGAAATCATTGCTTCAACGTGCGCTCTTCCTCGCCGCTGCATGCGGGGTACTGCTCGCCGGTGCCGCGCGGGCGGCGACCGTACCCTCGCCCTACGATCGCGGCCCCGGCGACGGCGGCATCTCGACGATGCGCCTCAAGAACGGCCTGCGCGTCGTCGTTGCCGTCGACCGAGCGGCCCCGGTGGTGCAGACGAGCGTCTGGTACGATTTCGGATCGCTCTACGAAACACCGGGGAAGACCGGGCTCGCGCACGCGCTCGAACACATGATGTTTCGTGGTTCGGAGCATATTTCGGCTGCAGGTATCGACGATATTTCGGCGCGACTCGGCGCGCAGATGAACGCGCAGACGAGTTACGACTATACCGAATTTTACTTCGTCGTCCCCGCCGATAAAGTTGCCGTACCGCTCGCGCTGGAAGCCGACCGCATGGCGCACCTCGATCTCAAGCCCGCACAGTGGGCGATCGAACGGCGCGCGGTAATCAACGAGATTCGCGGCGACTTAAGCTCGCCGTTCTACAGCCTGCTTTCGCGCGTCCGCGCCGCAGCTTTCCCGGGCTCGCCGATGGGACGAACCGCGCTCGGATCGCTTGCCGACGTTGAGGCCGCGAAGGTCAGCGATCTTCGCACCTACTATCACGAGTGGTACGCCCCGAACAACGCGACGTTGGTCCTTGCCGGCGATATCTCGGCGAAGCGCGGTTTTGCATTGGCGCAGCGCTACTTCGGTGCGATTCCATCACGCGCGTTACCGCCGCACCCCAAAACAACCGGAACGCCGGCGACGGGGAAGCAGGTTCGCGCGAATTTTCCGTTCCCGTTTCAGGTGCTCGATTTCGCCTACGTCGTCCCCGGGGATCGCGAGCCCGGCGAGCCGGAGATCAGCACGCTTGCGACCTTGATCGGCGATGCGCGTTCGCCGTTCTATCGCGCGCTCGTGCAGAGTAACGTCGCGCTGCAGGTTCAGGCCCAAGAAGATACGCAGTTACAGCAAGGGTTGCTCGACGTCTTAGTCGTGCTGAATCCCGGGCATTCGCCCGCCGCAGCGACCGCGATCTATAACGCGACGATGGCGACGATGCTGAGCAACGGTTTCCCGCCGAGCCTCGTGCGCACCGCCAAACGTATTACCATCGCGCAACGCGTCGAAGCTGGAGACTCGATCGTCGGCATCGGCGACCTCGCGGGCTACACCTACGGCGTCGTCGGTGAAAAGATCGGCGCGGAGGATGCTCGCCTCGCTTCGATTACGCCGAGTTCGTTGCTCGCCGTCGCGCGCCGCTATCTCCGAGCGCCCAACGTGATCGGGCGCTTGAGCCCAAGCGACAGCCCCGGCCGCACAGGTACTGCAACAAGCACCACCGCAAGCGATAATTTTACCGCGCGCGCTCCACAGGGCGTGATTCGCGAACCGGCCTGGATTGCGCGCGCGATTCGGAAGCCATCGCAAGCGAAAAGCGTTCTCAAGCCGGTGCAATTCACGTTACCGAACGGCATCCATATCGTGGTGCAATATAAACCCGATCGCCCGACCTTCGTACTGCGCGGGCAGATCGCGTCGGTGCCGAGCCTCGAACCCAATGCGCTGGTGGGAATCGCGAGCCTCGCCTCCGACCTCGCGAACTTCGGGAGCATCGCGATGCCGTTCGAGCGGCGCACCGAAACGATCGAAGACATGGGTGCGAGTATCGATTTCGGAAGTTCGTTCAGCGCTCGCGGACGGATCGAAGATTTCGCGCACCTCGCCGATATTCTCGCCGACGGGGAGCGCCATCCGGCATTCGCACAGCCCTGGCTCGACCAGGAGCGCGGGCAACTCGCAAACAGCGTCGGTACGCGTTCGCATATCGCCAGCGTCCTCGCCGACGAAGCGTACAACAAAATGCTTCTTCCACCAGGCGATCCCGCGCTGCGCATTCCAACGCGCACCTCGATCTCCGCGATCCGTCGCGCCGATCTTCTTGCATACGTGCACGCGGCATGGCGACCCGACCTCACATCGATCGCCGTCGCCGGCGATATCGCGCCGCGTATCGTCGAACGCACCCTTGAGGCTGCATTCGGGTCGTGGAAGAACCACGGCCCCCGGCCGAAGACCTCGCTTGCGCCGTTGCCGCTCGCGCACGAAGCGAGCGCCGGCGTCATCACCGATGCGAATCAAGTCTACGTCAAACTCGGGCAACCCGCAGTCGGTCTCGATAGTCGTTACTTCCTCGCGTTTCGCTTGCTCAACCAACTGCTCGGTGCGCAGGGCGCCTTCGAATCGCGCCTTTGGCAAGCGTTACGGCAGCGCAGCGGCCTCGTCTACAGCGTTGCCAGCGAACTCCAGGCCGATCGCTCGCGCGGCGCGCTACAAATTGAGTTCGCGGCATCGCCGAATAACGTCGAAGCCTCCGTGCGGATCGTTCGCACGCAGCTCGAAGCGATGCGAAATGCTCCCCCCAGCGCGACCTCGCTCGAAGAAGCGAAGACGCGTCTGCTCGCTGACGCCTTGATCGGCGAGGAATCGAGCGGCGGTCAGGCCGCACAGGCGCTCAGTATCGCCGACGGAAGCGTCCCGGCCGATTATTACGCGACCTTGCAACAACAGCTCGCGCGTATCACGCCGCGCACGATCCAACACGTCGCGATTCTCTACCTCCGCCCCCACCATCTTATCGCCGTCTACACCGGCCCGCACGGCCCATGGGATACCGGCGCCTTTTCGTTATGAACCAAGAATCGTCGCTCGACGCAAAACTCGATGCTGCTCGGCGCGCCGGCGAGCAGTGGGCGATGCGCTCGGTTGAGAGCCGCGCCTCCGCTCTCGCCGCGTTCGCCGAGGTCCTCCTCCACGAAGAGGCGACGCTCGCACGGCTGGCAACGGCAACGATGGGCAAGCCGATCGCGCAAGCGCGTTCCGAGATTGCCAAGTCGGCCTCCGCATTTCGCTACTACAGCGAGATCGCGCCGCGCGAGCTCGCACCGCGCACGCAGATCCTCGACGACGACCTGCAGGCAACCATCGAGTATCGCCCGCTCGGAACATTGCTGGCCATCGTTCCATGGAATTTTCCATATTGGCAAGTCGCGCGCGCGATCGCTCCGGCGCTCGCCGTCGGCAATGCCGTCGCGCTCAAACACGCGCCGATTACGGCGCGCATCGGTGATGCGTTCGAACGGATTGCGCGCGAGGCTGGGCTCCCCGATGGGCTGCTCGCGGCGCTCGATATCGACGAAGAATGCACCGATCGAACGATCGCCGACCCACGCATCGCCGCAGTGACGCTCACCGGAAGCGAGCGCGCCGGGCGCGCCGTCGCGGCGGCGGCGGGCGCCGCGCTGAAAAAAGTCGTCCTCGAGCTCGGCGGGAGCGACGCCTTTCTCGTTCTCGCCGATGCCGATCTCGATGAGGCCGTCCGCGTCGGCATCGCATCGCGATTCCAAAACACCGGACAGAGTTGCATCGCCGCAAAGCGCTTTATCATCGAGAGCGCGCTCTACGAAGCATTCAGCGCGCGCTTCGCTGCCGCCGCGGCGGCACTACGTGTCGGCGATCCGTACGAAGAGACCACTGAGGTCGGCCCGATGGCGCGCGCCGACCTTCGCACCGAGCTCGATCGACAGGTGCGCGACAGCATCGCTGCCGGGGCGCATCTTCTGCTCGGTGGCCGCGCGCTCGATCGACCGGGGAATTATTACGCGCCGACGGTGCTCGGCGAGGTTCGTCCGGGCATGCCGGCATTCGATGAGGAGACCTTCGGACCGCTTGCCGCGCTGGTTCGCGCCGAGAGCGCCGAGGATGCAATCGCGCTGGCAAATCATTCGCGCTTCGGACTTGGGGCGACGATCTTCGCCGGCAACGGCGGACGCGAGATCGCAGCGCAGCTCGAAGCCGGAACGCTCGCGATCGATACGATGCTCGCCAGCGACCCGCGCCTTCCCTTCGGCGGCGTGAAAGCGAGCGGATTCGGTCGCGAACTCGGAGCGCATGCGCTCTTCGAGTTCGCCAACGTGCGTTCGATTCGATATCGCCGCGGGAGTGCTAGAGCGACGTAATGTAGCTCGCGATCCGCTCGATTCCCTCGCGTACTTGCGGTAGCGGAGCGACCCAACTCAAGCGCAGCCATCCGTCGAACGTCGAACCGAACGCCGCACCGGGAATCGTCACCACGTCTTCGCGTTCCAGCAACTCCAGCGCCGCCGGCAGCGAGCGGCGGCCGTCGGGGAGGCGAATGCAGGCATAGAATGCACCCTCGGGTTCGATGAAACGCAGAGCGCTTGCTTTGAGGGCTTCGACGACGCCCTGCCGATGCTCGCGATACCAGGGCGCGTGCTCGGCGATTCCGTCGGGATGCGCGAAGATGTGGAGAGCGACGCGCTGCGCGAAGGTGTCGGCGCAGGACGTCACCCAGGCGTGACACTTGATCGCCGCCTCGACGAAGCGCTCCGGAGCGATGATCCATCCGAGGCGCAATCCGGTCAACGCGTTGCTTTTCGAGATCGAGTTCGTGACGATCGTGTACGGGTAGTCGCGTGCGATCTCGGCGGCATCGTCGACGTAACACTGCTCGCGATAGATTTCGTCGTGCAGCAACCAAATCGGCTCACCGCCCCGTGCAGCGAGCCCCGATACAAGACGAGCCGCTTCACCGCGACCGAGAACGCGCGCGGTAGGATTATTCGGCGAGCAGAGAACGATCGCGCGCGTGCGATCGGTGACGGCGGCGAGGATACGCCGCGCATCGAAGGCGAAGTCGTTCTCTTCAAGCATCGCGACGCTGCGCACCGCCACCCGCTCGAGTTTCGCCATCTTTGCATACGACGGGAAACATGGTTCGACCACGAGCAGTTCGTCGCGATCCGGATCGAGCAGGGTCTTCAGTGCGACGTACATCGCTTCTTGCGAACCCGTCGTCACGCAGACATTCTCCGCGCGCTCCATGTTCGGATAGCGATAGTGCTGTGCGATCGCCGCTCGGAGTTCGTGCGTTCCGGCGTTCGGCGAGTATCGCAGGCCGCGTTCGAGCGTTTCGCGCATCGCCGCTTCCAAAAACGCACTCGTCGGCGCGAGCGTCGGCTCGCCGAGCCCAAGATCGATCGAGGTCGCGCGTTTTCGCCCGGCGATTTCGCGGATCATCGAGGCCGGGATCTCCGCTACGCGGGGATTGAGGGAGAGAAAATCGTTCATACCGAGACTCCAAAATCGCGCAGCGCCCGCTCGAGTGTCGTTTTGCGGTCGGTCGAAGCGCTCCGCTCGCCGACGATCAATGCGCAGGGTACGCCGTAGTTCCCCGCTGGAAATGAGCGATCGCGCACCCCGGGAATCGCGACGGCGCGCGGAGGGATACGTCCGTAGCTCGTCACCGGTTCGGCGCCGCGAACGTCGACGATCGGCGTGCTCGCCGTCAGCGTCAGCCCCGCGCCGAGCACCGCCTCTCGTTCGATCCAGACGCCTTCGACAACGATGCAGCGCGATCCGATAAACGCGCCGTCTTCAACGATCACCGGTCGCGCATGCGCGGGTTCGAGCACCCCACCGATGCCGACCCCACCGGAAAGATGCACGTTCGCACCGATCTGCGCGCAACTACCGACGGTCGCCCACGTATCGACCATCGTGCCTTCACCGACATAGGCGCCGATATTGATGTAACTCGGCATCAGCACGACCCCCGGCGCGAGATAACTTCCGTATCGCGCGACCGCCGGAGGAATCGTTCGCACGCCGCGCGCCTCGAAATCGTGTTTGATCGGCACTTTATCGAACCATGCCGGCATCGCGCCCGTCGGGTCGCCGACCCAAGCGAGCTCTCTTCTCCGAAAATAGAGTAGAATCGCCGATTTCAACCAAGCGTTGATGCGCCACCCACCCGCTCCATCGGGCTCTGCGACCCGCAAACGTCCCTCGTCGAGTGCGGCGAGCGCTTCATCGACCGGAGCGCCTTCGCTCCCGCGTGGGTCGCCCTCACCTGCAGCGAGCGCTTCGATGCGTCGTTGGAGTTCTCGTTCGTCCATCTCCGCCCTCATTACGGCGCGCTTGGTAAGAAAACCGCTCTGAAGCGGCGAATGGAAAGCCCCCGGCTCGTTGCCGGATCGTTTCCATTGCAGCATGCAGTATGAGGAGGATCCGTGCCAAACACGCCCGCGCAGGAGCAATGCATCGACACCATTCGCTTCCTCGCCGTCGACGCAGTCCAGAAAGCGAACTCCGGGCATCCCGGAATGCCGCTCGGCGCCGCCGCAATGGCTTTCACACTCTGGACGCGCCATCTGCGCTTCGACCCGCACGATCCCTCGTGGTTCGATCGTGACCGCTTCGTCCTTTCGGCAGGGCACGGATCGATGCTGCTCTATGCGCTCCTCTACCTGACCGGCTACGACCTCTCGCTCGCCGACCTGGAATCGTTTCGTCAGCGCGGTAGCAAGACACCCGGGCACCCCGAGGTCGGGCACACGCCCGGCGTCGAGGCGACGACGGGTCCGCTCGGACAGGGTATCGCCAACGCCGTCGGGATCGCGATCGCTCAAGCCCATCTTGCAGCGACCTACAATCGCGCCGAACGCGTGAGCGAGCACCATACCTACGCGATCGTCGGCGACGGCGATCTCATGGAAGGGATCAGCCAGGAAGCGATCTCGCTCGCCGGACATCTACAACTCGGACGCCTCATCGTGCTCTACGACGACAATCGTGTCTCGCTCGCCGGGCCGACCGAGATTACGTTTACCGACGACCATATCGCGCGCTTTGAAGCATGCGGATGGCACGTGCAGTTCGTCGATGTCGA
Source organism: bacterium (assembly GCA_021790895.1). Lineage (GTDB taxonomy): Bacteria > Vulcanimicrobiota > Vulcanimicrobiia > Vulcanimicrobiales > Vulcanimicrobiaceae > JABEUX01. The sequence goes on along the minus strand of JAJYFM010000014.1, from coordinate 28,985 downwards.
ACATGGAAACGACGTCGAAGCGATCGATGAAGCGATCGCCGAAGCCAAGGGCGTCGAAGATCGCCCCTCGCTGGTCTGCGTGCGCACGCATATCGGGTACGGCTCGCCGCTCGTCGATTCGTTCAAAGCGCACGGCGAGCCGCTGGGGGCGGAGAACGTCGCGAAAACCAAAGAGCACCTCGGATGGCCACTGACGCCGCCCTTCTTCGTCCCCGAAGAGGCGCTGACGTTCTTCCGCGCCTGCGGCGAGCGCGGCGCGCGCCTGCACGCCGATTGGAAAACGCGCTACGCGCGCTGGAAAGCAGCGAGTCCGGAGGCCGCCGCGCAACTCGAGCGCGCTCTCCACGGCGACCTTCCGAAAAATATTCCGTATCCGGAGTTCGACGAAAGCAACGGCAGCATGGCGACGCGCGAGGCCGGCGGCATCGTGATGAACGCCGTCGCCGCGGTATTCCCGGAGCTAGTCGGCGGCTCCGCCGATCTCGACCCCTCGACGAAAACCTACCTCAAGGGCTTCGGCGATTTTCAGCCCTCGAGTTACGCGGGCCGGAACATCCACTTCGGCGTGCGCGAACACGCGATGGCGGCGATCGTCAACGGCATCGCGCTGCACGGCGGACTGCTGCCATTTGCCGCAACGTTCTTTAACTTTCTCGACTATTGCAAGCCGGCGGTGCGCCTGAGCGCGCTCTCGCATCTCCACGCCTTCTTCATCTTCACGCACGATTCGTTTTTGCTCGGCGAAGATGGGCCGACCCATCAACCGATCGAGCAGTTGGCGAGTCTGCGAGCGCTTCCCAACGCCGTCGTCGTCCGTCCGGCGGACGCACTCGAAGTACGCAATGCATGGGAGGTTGCGCTCGCCGATTCGGGACGGCCGTGGATCTTCGTGCTGACGCGACAGAAGGTTCCTTTCCTTGGAAAACGCGCCGCTCCGGTGGAACGCGGAGCCTACATTCTCGTCGATTGCGATGGGAAACCGGATTGTATCTTCATCGCAACCGGATCGGAGGTTGCGCTCGCGCGCGATGCGGCGGCGCTGCTCGCTGCGGAGGGGAGGCGCGTTCGCGTTGTTTCGATGCCTTCGTGGGAACTTTTCGACGTGCAACCGAAGAGTTATCGTGAAAGCGTTCTTCCCTCGGACGTACGCGAGCGCGCAAGCGTCGAGGCTGCGGCGACGCTGGGATGGGAGCGCTACGTCGGTCTCGACGGGTTTGCTTTCGGCATCGATCGTTTCGGTCTCTCAGCTCCGATGGCCGACGCCGTCACCGAACTGCAGTTCACACCGGCACATCTCGCCGAAACCGCTCGGCAACGTTTCGCATCGCTTAGGAGGTAATTCGTGCCCAACTCCATGCAACAACTTCTCGACTACGGACAGAGCGTCTGGCTTGACAACTTGCGCCGCTCGATGTTCGCTTCGGGCGAACTGAAGCGCCTCATTGAGAACGGTCTTCGCGGAATGACGAGCAACCCGACGATCTTTGAGAAGGCGATCGGAGCCGGCAACGATTACGACGAGCAGTTGCGCTCGCTGATCGGCAGCGAACGCGATGCCGATGCGCTCTTTTGGGATCTCGCCGTCGCCGATATCCGGAGCGCGTGCGACGCATTCTCCACCGTCTACACTTCCTCGAAGGGTGGCGACGGATTCGTCAGCCTCGAAGTATCGCCGCTCTTAGCGCGCGATACCACAGGCACCATCGCCATGGCCAAATCGCTCTGGAAACGCGTCGACCGCCCCAACCTCATGGTGAAGATCCCGGGCACGAACGAAGGCATTCCTGCAATTGAAGAGTGCATTTTCGCCGGCATCAATATCAACGTGACGCTGATTTTTGCCATCGAGATGTATGAAAAGACCGCGATGGCCTACGTTCGCGGTATCGAGCGCCGCATCGCTGCCGGGCTTCCGGTCGATTCCATCGCTTCGGTGAACAGCGTCTTCGTGAGTCGCATCGACTCGGCGATCGACAAGTTGATCCAAGCACGCATCGCCAAGGGCGAGCATCTCGATAGCTTGCTTGGAAAGACCGGCATTGCGAACTTAAAACTCACCTATCAAAAATTCGAAGAGATCTTTCACGGTGAGCCGTTTGCGAAGGCGAAGGCTGCCGGGGCCCGCGTGCAGCGTCCGCTCTGGGCAAGCACCTCGACGAAGAATCCGCAGTTCCCCGATCTCATGTACGTCGAGAGCGTCGTCGGCGAGCAGACCGTCAATACCATGCCGCCGGCAACGCTCGACGCCTTGCTCGACCACGGGCACCCGCGCCCGGCGACCGTCCGCGAGGGTCTCGATGAAGCGCGCGGCGTCATGGAGCGCTTGCGCGAAGTCGGCATCTCGCTCTTCGACGTCACCCACGCGTTGCAGGCCGAGGGCGTCTCGCTCTTCTCGGACTCCTATGCCGCACTGCTGGGAGCGATCGTCTACAAACAAAAAATGCTCGCCGAGTCGAAGGAGCGCGTCGTTACCTCACTCGGCGACCTACGCCCACACGTCGATCTCGCCATCGAGAAGATCAATGGCATGGATTTTCTCAAGCGCCTTTGGTCGAAAGATGCGACGCTTTGGTCCGATGCTCCAGAGCATGCGGAGATCATTAAACATGCGCTGGGCTGGCTGGATATTCCGCAACATCTGCTGGAATCGACGCCCAATCTCACCGCCTTTGCCAATGAGATTCGGCAACGTTTCGAACATGTCGTCGTGCTCGGAATGGGTGGGAGTTCGCTTGCCCCGGATGTCTTACGAGCGACCTTCGGCCGACAACCGGGCTTTCCGCAACTCCATATTTTAGATTCGACCGACCCGGCGCAGATCGTCGGACTGGAAGCCGAACTCGACCTCGAGCGGACGCTGTTCATCGTCGCGAGCAAGAGCGGTTCGACGACCGAGCCGAATGCCTATTTTGCCTACTTCCACGATCGGATAACGAAGCTCGTTGGAGCGGCGAAGGCGGGATCGCATTTCGTCGCGATTACCGACGCCGGAACGACGATGGAGAGCGTCGCGAAACAGCACGACTTCCTAGCGATCTATCTCAACGACCCCAATATCGGCGGACGTTACTCCGCGCTCTCCTATTTCGGCATGCTTCCCGCGGCTCTCGCCGGGCTCAGCGTGCCGCTGCTTTTGGATCGCGCACTGGGCGCAATGCACGCAAACGATCGGATCGTCGATCCGCGCGTCGCACCCGGCGTCCATTTCGGTGCGACGATCGGAGCGCTCGCTCTTGCGGGTCGCGACAAACTCACTATCATCGCGCACCCCGCGATGGCATCCTTTGGAACCTGGTGCGAGCAACTCATCGCCGAATCGACCGGAAAACTCGGCCGCGGCGTCATTCCTATCGAAGGTGAAGCGCTCGGTGCGCCCGGTGATTACGGAAACGACCGGCTCTTCGTCTACGTCGGAGATACGCTTCCCAATCCCGATACCGAGGATCTCGCCCGTCTGGCGGCGCTCGAAGCCGCGGGGCATCCGGTCGTGCGCTTGGCGATGAACGATCTCTACGATATCGGCGAGCAGTTCTATCTCTGGGAGATCGCCACCGCAACGGTCGGCACGCTACTCGCGATCGATGCATTCGATCAACCCAACGTTCAGGAATCGAAGGACAACACAAAGAGTCTACTCGCCAGTTACGCCCAGAGCGGGCAGATCGAGCTCCCCGCTCCCAACGTCCGCAGCGAGAGCTTCGATCTCACCTTGCTCGCCGGAAGTGCGGGTATCACCGGAAGCGATGCGGCAAGCGTGCTCCAATCGCTCGTCGGGCAGATCCGTCCGAACGACTACGTCGCGATCACCGCCTACGTCCAACGCGATGCTCCCCATATCGCCGCGCTCGATACCCTTCGCTTGGCGATCCGCAACGCACTCCGCGTCGCGACGACCGTCGGCTTTGGTCCGCGCTTTCTGCACTCGACCGGCCAACTCCACAAAGGCGGCCCATCGAACGTCTTCTTCATCCAGATCGTCGCCGATGAACCCGAAGATCGCGCGATTCCCGGCATGAACGTCACCTTCCGCACGCTGCTTGCGGCGCAAGCACTGGGGGATCTGCAGTCGCTCGACAAGCGCGCGCGACGCGGAACGCGCGTTCACCTCAACGGAACGATCGACGCGGCGCTACGACAATTCATCGCCGGCGTCGAATCCTCACTCACCGCAACATCAACTAAGTAAACACCGCGAGAAAGCGAGCGCAGGCGTGCAAATAGGAATGGTCGGTCTAGGGAAAATGGGGGCGAACATGGTGACGCGCCTCCTCCAGCACGGGCATGCCGTCGTAGCGTACGACCGGAGTGCCGAAGCCGTCGAAGCAACCGTTCGCGGCGGAGCGAGCGGCGCAGGATCGCTCGCCGAACTCGTCGCGAAGGTGACCGATCGGCCGCGAGCGATCTGGATTATGGTTCCATCGGGCGCACCGACCGATCAAACCATCGACGAACTTCTCGGTTTGCTTGAACGCGGCGATATTATTATCGACGGCGGCAATACCAACTACAAAGATGGACTCGCAGCGTACGAACGCGCCAAGGCACGCGGCATCTCTCTGGTCGACGCCGGCACCAGCGGCGGCGTGTGGGGTCTCCGCGAGGGTTACTGCTTGATGGTCGGTGGCGATGACGACGCCGTTCGCCGCTGCGAGCCGATCTTCACGAGTCTCGCGCCGAGCGACGGCTACGCCCACGTCGGCCCGGCGGGCGCCGGCCACTTTTCGAAAATGGTTCACAATGGTATCGAATACGGCATGCTGCAAGCCTACGGTGAAGGCTTTGAGATTCTCGAAAAATCACCGTTCCCGTTCGATCTCAAACAACTTGCTTCGATTTGGTGCCATGGAAGCGTCGTTCGCTCCTGGCTCCTCGAGCTTGCCGTGCTCGCCTTCGGCGACGATGCGAAACTCGAAGGCATTCGCGGCTACGTTGATGACACCGGCGAGGGACGCTGGACGGTGCAGGCAGCGCTCGACGAGAACGTTCCCGCTCCGGTAATCACGCTCTCCTTACTCGCGCGTTTCGCGTCGCGTCAGGACGAGTCGTTTAGCGCTAAGGTGATCGCCGCATTGCGCAATCAATTCGGCGGGCACGCCGTCAAACACGAAGAAAAGAATGCCTGAAGTCACCGTCTCCGCCGACCCTTCGCCGCAACTGGAAAATCCATTGCGCTCGTTACTGGAGAGCGATCGCATCGAAGATCCCTGCAGTATCGTTTTTTTCGGCGCGAGCGGCGACCTTTTCAAGCGCATGCTCTTGCCCGCCGTCTACAATCTCCGCCTCGAAGGGATACTGCCCGCACACTTCTCCGTCGTCGGATTTTCGCGCTCGCCATTCACCGATGAAAGCTTCCGGGCCTATTGCAAGGAGAGCGTCGATTCGTTTTCGCGCTCGGGACCGGCAAAAGCATCGATGTGGGCGGAGTTCGCGCGCCGGATATCCTACATTACCGCCGACTTCGACGAGGATGCGCACTTCCACGATCTCCATGCGATGCTTGCTCGCAACGACGAACAACTCGGCACCGCAGGGAATCGCCTCTTCTACCTCTCGACGCCGCCTTCGGTCTTTCCGACGATCGTCGAACGCCTCGCGACGGCGAAACTCGACCCGAAATCGAATACGGCGGGTTGGACGCGTATCATCGTCGAGAAACCCTTCGGCACCGATCTCGCCACTGCGCGTGCTTTGCAACGAGAGATCAATACCGTTTTCGACGAGAAGCATATCTACCGCATCGACCATTACCTCGGCAAAGAGACGGTGCAAGATATCATGGCGCTCCGCTTCGCAAACACCATTTTCGAGCCGATTTGGAACCGCCAGTACGTCCGCTCGGTGCAAATCACCGCCTCGGAGACCTTAGGCGTGGAGCAACGCGGCGGCTACTATGAAAGCTCGGGCGCGCTCCGTGACATGCTGCAAAACCACGTCATGAATCTGCTCGCGCTCGTCGCGATGGAGCCGCCGGCGACCTCGAGTGCCGACGCCATCCGAAACGAAAAATTTAAAGTGCTCTCGGCGATGCGCCCGCTCGACCCGGATCGACTCGACCACAACGCCGCGCGCGGTCAGTACGGGCCCGGCACCATCGAAGGGCAACTCGTACCCGGCTATCGCGACGAATCCGACGTCAATCCGGCGTCGAATACCGAGACGTTCGCAGCGCTCAAATTGCATATCGATAACTGGCGCTGGTCGGGGGTACCGTTCTATCTTCGCAGCGGGAAGCGATTGGCACGAAAGTCGACGGAGATCGCCGTGACGTTCGCCCCGATTCCGCATCGGCTCTTCGGTGAAGCGAGCGATTCAATCGACGCCAACGTCCTCGTGATGAAAATTCAACCGGACGAAGGGCTTTCGCTACGCTTTAATGCGAAGGTGCCCGGCCCGAAGAACCATATCCGTGCCGTCACGATGGATTTCAATTACGGCACCGGCTTCGGCGTCGCGTCAGCCCCCGCATACGAGCGCTTGATCGCCGACGCCGTGCGCGGAGATCAAACACTCTTTACCCGGTGGGATGCCGTCGAAATCGCATGGGAGATTGTAACGCCGGTACTCGAACGTTGGAGTGCGACGACCGATCGTAGTTTCCCGAATTATCCCGCCGGATCGGAGGGGCCGCAACAAGCAGAGATTCTTCCTGGCGATGACGGGAATAGCTGGCGCAGGATATAGCGGTGGAGCAGGCGAGCGCGATCGTCAACGTATCGGAGATCAGAGCGTCGCTCGATGAGGCGCGCTGCGGCGGGGGAGTTGCGCGCACGACGATGATGAACCTCATCGTCTATACCAACGAACCGGAGCGAGAAGAGTGGATTACGGAGCGCGTCGAGGGAATCGCCCGCAAATATCCGACGCGCATCATTCTGCTCGACGGAACGACGCTTGGAGACGCGATGACGGCCTCGGTTCAACCGCAGATCGGGGGAGGATCGCAATCGGAGATCGTTCGCTTCGGCATCGAAGATTGCGCGCCACAAACCGTACGCTCGTTGCTCGACGCGTTGACGATTCCCGATGTTTCGGAGGTACTCTGGTGGAATGGATCGACGATCGGTGTCGAGCAGCTCTTTGAAGAGCTCGCGCGCTTCGCCGCCCCTGCAATCGTCGACTCATCGGGGAGTTCGAACGATCTCGGGAATCTTCGCGAATTGATCGATCTTGCCGACGCTCTTGGCTCGCGTCCCCCTATCGACCTCGCCTATCTACGCATTCGCCCGGTTCAAGAAGTACTCGCCGGCTTCTTCGACGACGTGGCGCATCGTAAAAACCTTCCCTCCGTCGATCGCGTGGAAATCGACGCCGGATCGCTCGCCGAAGCCGTTTACTTGCGCGCCTGGCTCGGCCGCGTCCTCGAACGAACCTTCGCCGGCGGCGCGTGCGCGCTGACGCGCGCGGGGCAGGTGCGCCGCGTCGCGCGCTGCGTCCTCGCAGGGCGCGACTGTTCGTTTGAATTTGTCTTCGACGAACCCGCGCATTGCGCGCATGTATCGGCCGCTGTGGGTAAGCACACGCTCAAGGCATCGCTACCATTCGTACCGCTCGATACGATGTCGCTCGTTGAAAAGGCGCTTCTTACCGGTCGAATCGACCCGCACTATCGCGAGCTTCTCGATATCGTGGCCGCACAATTATTGGGAGAGGCGACATGACGAACGTCCATCGTGAGGTGCTGCCGACGCCTGAGGCGCTCGCCGAACGGATCGCTGATTTCGTCGTCGCAGGGCTCGGCGAGGCGCAGACACATCATGGCGAGGCATCGCTCGTTCTCGCCGGCGGAACAACCCCGCGCGCAGCATATATGTTGCTCGCGAAGGCCCCACGCCGCAACGCCATCGATTGGACCCGCATCACGCTACTCTTCGGCGACGAACGCTGCGTTGCACCAACCGATGCCGATTCCAACTATCGGATGGCCCGCGAAGCGCTCCTCGCGCACGTACCATTGCCCGCCTCGGCGGTTCTCCGCATGCGCGGCGAGGCGCCGCCGATCGTCGCAGCGGCGGAATACGCGGCGCGGATTCGCGAACGTTTCGGATCCTCTCCCCGCTTCGATATCGTCCTGCTCGGAATGGGGCCCGACGGTCACACGGCCTCACTCTTTCCCGGTAGCGACCCCTTCGTCGACGACGATGCGCTCGTCCGCGCGGTCTACTCCGAGAGCAAGCAGCAATGGCGCCTGACGCTTACCCCTTCGGCGATCAATGCGGCACGCTCGATCGTTATCGCGCTCGCGGGAAGCGAAAAGGCCGCGACCTACTCCGCCGTCGCTCGCGGCGAAGGCGACCCGGTACTCTATCCGGTCGAAGCAATCGTGCCGATCGAGGGTCAGTTGACGTGGTTGGTCGAGCGCAGTAGCGTCGTCGACTGATCGATCTCCACCGGACGTCGCCGGTTCCACTGCTCCAATTCACGACCGTAGAGAACGGCGACGCGTTCGGCGATGCTTCGTTGCATCGCCGTGCTCATTCTTCTGCGCACCGGCGTTCTCTCCATTACGGCAACGCCCCCGAACCCAGCGCGGCGAGCTTCACGTGATTCTTCGCGAGAATCGTTCCGCTCGCTCGATCGATCTCGACGACGGCGATATTGAGATCGGTCTGCGCCTGCAACTCGGCACCGCGCGCCTGCTCGAGTTGCACTTGCCGTTGCAAAACGAGAAACGTCGTCGAGGCACCATTCTTATACTTCCGAACCTCCGAATCATAGACGGCCTTCGCAGCGATCCGCGCCGCTCGTGTTGCCGCGAGGCGAGCGAGCGCCGAGCGATAGGCCTGCAACGCGTTGCGGTTCTCGATCACGATTTGGTCGACGAGGCTCTTCGACTGCAAGGCGGCGATGCGCGCTTTTGCCTCTGCCGTTGCGAGCGCAGCATGCGAACGCTGGTGTCCGAAGGTCGTCGAATAGGTAATTTGCGCGTTGAATACCGGGAAGCGAGCGCCCCAGAGATTGTGATATGACTGCGCCATCGAGCCCGCGAGATATCCCGGAACCGGCGTGACCGGCCCCGAGCCGAGAGGGTTGACGTTGGTGGGAATACCGGCGAATCCGTTGCTTTGATATCCAAGCGTCAGATCGATCTTCGGCAAAGTCCCGTTTTTCGCCCCGGCTAACGCGATCGCCGCTTCTTCTTGTGTCGCCGCACTCTGTGCGATCTCCGGACGCCGGCGTAACGCGCGTTCGACGAGGGCATTGAGGCGCGCAACCTTCGGCAACGCGCGTGCAGGCGAGGTGGGAACGAGGTTCGCCAGCCAGATCGGATCGTTGCTATCGCTCAGAATCTCGGTTTTTAAGGCGTTCTGCAGCCCCGCTACCTGTTGTAAAGTGCTCTCCAGTGTAGCACGAAAGCTCTCCACCTGTGCGTGCGCTTCGGTTCGATCGATCGGTGCCACGGCGCCCCGGGCGACGAGCCGCTTGACGCTGCCTTCCTGAAGCAGCGCTTCGTGCAATGCGCTCTGGGCGATCGCGACGCTTCGCCATGCGGCGACGAGTTGCCAGTAGGTCGATTCGACCCCCGCAATCGTTGCGGCCGCCTGCGCCCGCGCTTGTGCGCGCGCTGCGCGCGAGCCCGCGACGGCGAGTTGTAACTGCTCTCGTGCGGGATTTATTCCCGCACCACGCAGCAACGGTTGGTCGAGTCCGACGTTGAGCGAGGTCACATAACTCGGGTCGAAGGCATTGATAAAGGTGTTGTCGATCGTTTTGCTCTGCGACAAGCCGACGCTCACGCTCTCGCCGCCGGGTAACAATGCACTGAGCGTTCCCGCCACCTTCTGTTGGTTCTGGACGATGGGGCTAAAGTTCGGTCCGGCGAAAAACGCGTTCGTCGGGGCCTCGGTCACATGCGTTACCGACGGTGCGATTTGAAAACGAAGGTCGAAATTGCCCTTGGCAGCGACGACGGCGTAACGAGCGATCTTGACGTTCTCTCCGGCGATCGCGAGATCGGGATTTTTGCGGAGGGCCATCGCAATTGCATCGTGGAGACGTATGCCGACAAAAGGTTGTTCGGTTATTCCGAGGATTCTCGACGTCGTCGCCGGCAATGCCGGAGCACGATAGCCTCGCGCGACCGTCGGGATCGCCGGCGCGCCGCTCGGCGCAGCCAGCGTTAGGGCAGGGATCAGCGAACTCGTTAGAACGATCGCCGCCGATGCCGCACGACGCAGAGATTGATATTTCACGATGACTCCTATTCCACTGCTACCGCGGCGGTCCGCGGCTTTCTAAGTAAGAGGACGAGCGGAGCGAGGCCGATCGTCATGATCGCCACCCACCGCGACGTATCTGCGTACGACAGGACTTGCGCTTGCGCGCCCACCATTTGCTCCAACCGTATCAAAGCTTTGGTCGAGTGCGCTCCACCCTCGCGCTGGAGATATTGCGCGGTCGCAGGACGCCCGAGCGTCTCGACTCCGGCGAGCTGCGCCTGATGGTAGGTAATCCCCCGCACCAAAATCGTTACAAGGATTGCCGTTGCGACGCTCCCGCCCACCTGGCGCGAGAGATTGAAAAATGCCGATGTCGCAGCGACCTCTTTATCGGCGACACCGCCGATGACGGCAATCGAAAGCGGGACGAATATTTGCGATAGACCGATACCGCTAATGACCAGCGAGAGCACTAACGTCCCGAACTGCGACTCGGGCGTCGTCACCCCTGCCAGCAACCAATTCGACACTCCGAGCAGAACGAAACCGATACCCGTCGATATGCGAACGTCGACGATTCCCCGCCCGGCGAGCGCTGCGGTCAACGGCGTAAAGAGCATCACCGAGAGTGCGCGAACGAGAATCGTTAAACCGGAGAGCGTTGCGGTAAAACCAAGCGAGTTCTGTAGATATTGCGGAAGGACGAGGATCGATCCGTACAAACTGATACCGAGCACCGCGCCGAGGATACTCCCGACCGCGACCTGACGAATTTTTAAAATATGGAGATCGACAACCGGCCGTCGCGAGCGAAGGGTCCAGATAACGAACGTAACGATACCGGCGACGGCGAGCCCCGAAAAGACGCGAATCGTGGAATTGCTCAGCCAGTCGTACTGCTGCCCTTGATCGAGAACGTACTGCATCGAACCTAAGCCCAGCGCCAACAATGCCAGCCCTATCCAATCGAGCGCCATCGCACGCGGTTTTGCCGGGTTGCGCATATAGAGCAACGTGAGGGTCGCCGCGATTATCCCCACTGGGAGATTGATGAAGAACGCCCAACGCCAGGTGAAATTATCGGTAATGAACCCGCCGAGGACCGGTCCAAGTGCCGGGCCAACGATCACACCCATCGCGAAAACGCCCTGCGCACGCCCCTGTCGATGCACGCCGAAGATATCGCGCAGAATCGCTTGCGAGGTCGAAATCAATCCTCCGCCCCCAAGCCCCTGCACGATACGCCAAAACACCAACGAGCCAAACGATGGCGAGAGTCCGCACATCAGCGATGCGAGCGTAAAAATGACGATCGATGCCGTAAAATATTGCCGCCGTCCGAAACGCCCTTGCAACCACGGCGTGATCGGAATGACGACGACGTTTGCAATGATGTACCCCGTGACGATCCAGGCACCTTGGTCAACGGCGACTCCAAAGTTACCCTGGATGTTCGGCAGAGCAACATTGACGATCGTCGTGTCGACGATCTCCAAAAGCGTCGCGGTGATGACGGCCACCGTGATCACCGCAAGCCGCCAGCCATGTTCGACCAGCGGCGACTCGCTTCTCTGCGGCAGAGCCGACATTAACGAACCTTTACGTCCGCTTCAACGCTCATGCCCGGACGCAGCGGCATTTTCGGGGTCATGTCGTCGATGGAGATGCGGACGGGAATCCGTTGCGTCACTTTGACGAAATTGCCGGTTGCGTTTTGCGAAGGGATGAGGGCATAGGTATTCTGCGATGCGGGGTTGATCGATATCACGTGCCCGTGGAACGTGTGGCCGGGATAGGCGTCGACAAAAATATCGGCCTCCTGGCCGACGTGAATCGCTCCTACCGCCGTTTCTTTATAGTTCGCCGTGACGAAGATATCTTTCGACGGAATGACCGTCATTAAATTCATTCCCGCGCTAACCGTCTGGCCGATTTGCGCGCTCTTCTCGCCCACGTAGCCGTCGATCGGGGAGTAAATCCGCGTGTTTTGCAGGTTGAGCTTTGCAAGATCGAGCGCAGCTTTTGCCGCAACGACTTGGCTCGTGTCGCTCGACTGCGCGAGCTTTCCTTGCGCGGTCGTGACGTCGCCCTGCGCGCCGGAGATTCCAGCTTTTGCTGCAACGACGCGGTCGCGCGCCGCGCGAACGCCGTCACGCGCCGCCCCGACATCGGCTTGCGCCGTCGCTAATTGCGCGGCGGCAGCTCCCTCTTCGGCGCGTGCCGAATCGAGATCCTGACGGGCAACGTCGCCCGTACGAACGAGCGAGCGAGCGCGGGAAAGGTCGGCTGCGGCTTTCGCATAATTCGCGCGCGCGGCGGGGACCTCGGCAATCGCTGCGGCAAGTTGCGCCCGCGCTTGCGCTAAAGCCGCCTCGGCCTGCGGCACGGAAGCAAGCGCGCTTGCGACACCCGCCTGCGCCTGCGCGACGCCACCTTGGCTCTGTTGCACCAACGTCGTCTGCATCGAAAGCGCTTGATCGTACGCAGCCTGCGCTTGTGCGAGCCGATGCCGCTCGTCGCGATTATCCAGGACGACCAAGAGCTGCCCCTTGCGGACATACTGGTTGGTCTCAACGGGAATCGAGTCGATTTTTTCGCCGATCTTGCTCGTAATCGCAACGACGTCTGAATCGATCATTGCATCTTCCGTCCCCGCGTGAACGCGCGCATAGGCATACCAACGTCCACCAAATATCAGCAACACGATCGCGAGAATCGACCCGAGAATCCCAAAAATCACCCTTTTCCGGGGTTGATTTGCGGCGGCATCATCGCCGGAATCGCTCCCATCAGCCCCTGAGTCTTTTGGGCTTCCCTGAAGGTTCGTTGCCATTATTTGTTCCTTGCTCCATTGAGAAAGATTTGGATGTAGGTTTTCAAACCATATTCTGCGTCTGCGTAAAAACGCACGTCGGGGTATTTTTGGCGCCCCATCACGTGCGCGAAGATCATGGAACCGAAAACGGCTGCAAGATCCTCCGGATTCCCCGCGAGTTCTCCCCGCTCGACACGCGACGCCATAAATGCGACCAGCGCTTCGCGAACCGCATTTTGCGGCCGCCACGTTGCCGAACCATAGACATTCGCTTCATAGTCATCCTCGACCATCGACCAGCGAACCATATCGCGCATGGTCCACAGCCGTTCCATGAGGAATCGTCCCATCGTCATAAGGTCGCTCTCGACCGATCCGCGCAGTGATACCGTAAACTCGTCGATCGAGGTACTCGGACAACACGCTTCAACGAGTTCGTAGAGTAAGTTTTCCTTCGTTCCGAAATGGCGAAAGAGCGTCGTTTCGTTGACGCCTGCGACCTCGGCGATCTCGCGCGTGGTAGCCGCACGCTTCCCTTTTCTGGCGACGACCTCTCGAGCGGCGTGAAGGATACGTTCGCGCGTCGCATCGGCACCGGCGGCTCGCCGGTCGTCGGTTCGCGGCGCGACGTGGGCGCTCACTTTGCCCCCACGAAGACCGAATTCGAGATCGGTACGTTCATCTGATAGCTCCCATAGGTAGCGCGCGAGCTCGCGCGAACGCGGAAATTAATCTCGGCGCTCTGTTCTGAGAGTACGTCGTAACCGTTTTCGCGACGATACCACTGCCGCATCGAGATCGTGCCTCCGTCGCGATAATGCCAGGTCATTTTTACCAACTCCCACGTTGCAGGGTCGACAATCGCGTGTGCGTACGCAAGAATATCGCTGTACTTCCGCGGCGCGATCGTCAACAGATAAACCTGGCGACCGCTCCACGTGCGCGTGCCGGCATAGGAAACGGTATTTTCCTTCGACCACGATCCGGGATCGCCGACGTTATTGAAAATTTTCGAGAAGCCCGTTGCGTAAACCGGGACTCGGTCAAAGACGACCACGAATTTACTCGGCCGCTTATAATACGATGTGCCGTCGAGCGTCGGCGAGAGAAAGGGGAACGACAACATGCGCGTCGTTACGTGGACGCGCGCGCGATAGCTCGTGAGTCCGGGGTTCCGGTCGAGCATCTTGTCGACGATCGCCGTAGCGGTCATCGGGCGCAGCGTCGGCCGCTCCCCGGAGAGCGCGAGCAACCCCGGCACGAGCGCGAGGACGATCATGAGCCGGGCGATCACGCTGCACTCCCCCCTTCGACCTCAAGAATACGGTCGAGTCCCGTGAGGGCGAGTTGTCGTCGCACATCCTCGTGCGAGGTGCGAACGGAGAACTCGATGCCGTGCGCGCGGCTCCGGCGCAAAAGCGCGACGAGGCTGCGCATGCGTCCGACATCGAGGGTGGCGAGGTCGGCGAGATCGACGACGACGCGTTCGGTATTCCGATCGACGATCGAGTCGAGGTGAGCCTCGTCTCGACCGACGTCGAGGAGGTCGCTGGAAAATGTCCTGATTTTGGTCGTTTTTGTCTTCATATAGGTAACGCAAGCAAGTACTTGCACGAGCAGGCTACTCTATTTTGGAACTGCCTGCAAGTGCTTACACGCATTTTTAACCCAATCGGGCGGCGAGGGTTGCGGCGGCGCCCCTTGGAAGGGCGCTAGCCGATGGAGAGTACGATGCTTCGGGAGCTCGCTCGGCAAGCCGGGTTGCTCCGCCCGGCGATCCTCTGGGATCCGATCGCACCTGCCGGAGAGCCGCTCGCGCTCGATGCCGACCGGTGGATCTATCCCGCGAGCACGATCAAGAGCCCACTCGCGGCGGCCGCACTTCTGCTGGCGGCGCGCGGGCTCTGCCGGCTCGACCAACGGCGCCCGGTGCGCGAGGAGAACCGCACGCTCAACGACGCCTCCTCACCGATCGAACCCGGCTACCCGGCGAGCCTCGAGGAGCTCTGCCGCTACGCCGTCGACCGCTCGGACAACATCGCCACCAACGAACTCTTTGACCGCCTGGGGCGCGAGGTGGCGACGGCGATCGTTCGCCAGGATCTCGGCCTCTCGGCGACCGCCTTCCACCGAAAGCTCTCGGGGAGCGATCCGCTCATTGCCGACCCGCAGTGGGACGGCGAGCATCGCAACTCCCACTCGGTGCGCGACGCGGCGCGCCTCTTTCGGCTCATCGCAGAGCGCGCCTTTCCTGGGGCCGAGCGCTTGGAGCAATGGCTCGCCGATCAGCATTGGAACGACAAGCTGAGCCTCGGGCTCGCCCCGGGCGACCGATTCGCCCATAAGACCGGGGACACAAGCGAGGTGACGCACGACGGCGGCATTCTCACGACCGCTGACGGAGGACGCTTCGCCATCGTCGTCTATACCGAGATGCCCTCGACGCCGGAGCATAACGCGCGCTTCGGCACCTTCATGCAGCTCTTACGGAACGAGGCGATCGGCGATCGCGCGTAGCCGCTCGCGCGCTGCAACGGCCGCGGCGCTCGGCTCGCGCCCCGCGACACGCGTCCCACCGACGAAGGTTCCCTGCACCCACGCATCCTCTCCCCGATAGACCAGCGCATTCACCGCCGGCGCCCACGGATCGATCGCGCGCGCGTCGAGCACGACGAAGTCGGCGAATGCTCCCTCTTCAAAGCGCCCCGCATCGAGCCGCAGCGCACGCGCACCGCCGGCGGTTGCCAGGTCGAACGCTGCGCGCGCACCGAATGCGGCGCCGTCGGTACGCGCGATCTTTTGCAACAGCGAGGCCGCGCGCATCTCGTCGATCGCGGAGGGTTTGACATCGGCATCGGTCCCGAGCCCGATCGGCACGCCGAGCGCTCGGAGCCCCGATATATCGCAGATCCCGTCACCGAGATATTGATTGGTCATCGGATTGTGAATGACGCGTGCGCCACGTTCGGCGATCAACGCTTGTTCCTCTGCGTCGATGTAGATTGCGTGAACGGCGACACAGCGTTCGTTGAGCGCGCCAAGACGATCCAAGAGGCGGATCGGGGTCGCTCCGTGCTCGGAGAGCGTCGCGGCTCCTTCGTAGGCCGCCTCGGCGACATGCACGTGCAGCATGCAATCGTGTTCGGCGGCGAAGGCTGCCGCGGCCTCGATCATCGCCGGCGACGCAGCATGCAACGAATGCGGCGCGACGCAGAAGTTGATCTCGGGGTAGCTCTGCAGAAGTTCTTCGCTGCGCGAGCGCGCGACCTCGATGCTCTCGCGATAGGCGGCGGGGGCGTAGCTTGCATCCATCCACGTGCGAGCGAAGAGCAGCCGAATTCCGGTATCGCGCGCTGCGCGAATCGCGGCTTCGGCATGCGCGTTCCCCGCGCCGTTCAGATAGAAAAATTCGACGACGCTCGTAATCCCGGCGGCAAGCATCTCGCTGAATGCAAAGACGAAGACCCAGTAAACATCCTCCGGGCTCAGCTGCGGGACGACGCGATAGAGCGCATCGCTGCGCCATTTATCGAAGCTCCAGTCATCGGCCCATCCGCGCAGTAACACCTGGTACGCGTGGCTATGTCCGTTGATAAAGCCCGGAACCAACAAGCGATCTTCAGGAAAGCGCCGCGTCTTCGTTCCGTCCCGCGCGGCCTCGATCGTCATCGATTTCGCATCGCCAATCTTTGCAAAACGGCCATTTTCGACGAGGAACGCAAGCTCGCGGCGCTCCTCCCCGCCGACGAGCGCGCGCGCGGCGACGAAAAGTTCGTTCATTTCAGGACCCGCCCCGCGCGAACGACCGCGGTGGCAAGATTACCGCCGTGCAACCACCCGAATTCATGTGGATCCTCGATTCCCAACGCCACGAAATCCGCATCGCCGCCGACGCGAAGCACGCCGCGGTCGATCCGCAGGCTGCGCGCAGCCTGGCGAGTCACCGCATCGAGCGCTTCCGCGGCGCTCAACCCGAATATTTTTCGCCCGAGATAAGCGACGTGCGCGAGATTGAGACAGGGCGAAGTTCCCGGATTGAAATCGCTAGCCAGCGCAACACAACCGCCCCGCTCGAGCACGGCGCGAACCGGGGCATGGCGCTGGAGCCCGAGGTAGTCGATGGTCGCCGGACAGGCAACAAGAACGCTCTCGCCCGATCCCAGTCGCCTCGTGTCATCGTCGGTGATGTAATTTCCATGATCGATCGCATCGACGCCGAGCGCGAGAGCCATCGTGGCAGCACCGCCATGCTGCATCTCGTCGCAATGCACGCGCAGGCGCAGTCCGTGGCTGCGAGCCGCTTCGAGATAGCGCTGCGTCTGCGCCGCCGAAAAAAAGCCGGGCTCGCAGAATGCGTCGGCATATCGCGCACCGTGCGCGCGCGCGAACGGGAGACACTGATCGATGAGATAGTCGACGTACCCGTCGGCGTCGGCAAACTCCGGCGGCAGTGCGTGCGCACCGAGAAACGTCGGCACGATTCGCGGCACGCGCTCATCGGAGTCCGCGCGCGCTAAGAGATCGAGAAGCTCGATCTCGCCGGGCCGGTGGAGCGCATAGCCGGTCTTCACTTCGGCGGTCGTCGTTCCGTGTTCGAGCATCGCCGCCAATCGCGCGGCGACGTCCTCGCGCCAGAATCGCTCCGGTGCAAGCAACGCTTCGCGCGTCCGTTCGACGGTATAGAGCATGCCGAGCGGAGCCGCCTCGTGTCGCTGACGCGCACGAAAATCCGGCTCGCGATTTCCGGAAAAAAGCGGATGCGTGTGCGCGTCGACAAAGCCGGGAACGAGCACCGTATCGGGAATATCGAGAAGCGCGCAATCGATTCCGGCGGCGGCGCGTTCAACCGTTTCGCGCTCGCCGAGCGCGGCAATCCGTCCGTCGCGAACCAATATCGCGCCGTTTTCGACGAGACCGAGATCCGCGAACGTTACTCCTTGCTGCGGCGCGTCGCCGTCGCACGTCACCAGCGCGCGCGCGCGCACCAGCAACGGCGGCGCCGTCGCTAGAGCCGCCAATCGATTCCCTTCTCGTCGGCGGTTTCGATCGCGATCTCGTATCCGGCATCGGCATGGCGTACCACGCCCATGCCGCAATCGGTTGCGAGCACCGCTCGCAAGCGCTCTTCTGCATCGCGCGAACCGTCGGCGACGACCACCATCCCTGCGTGGAGACTATAGCCGATCCCGACGCCGCCGCCGTGGTGGAAGCTGACCCAATGCGCTCCCGCTGCGGTATTGAGCAGCGCATTGAGAATCGGCCAATCGGCGATCGCATCGCTGCCGTCGCGCATCCCTTCGGTCTCGCGATACGGCGACGCGACGCTCCCGGTATCGAGATGATCGCGACCGATGACGATCGGCGCGGAGAGTTCGCCTCGCCGTACGAGATCGTTGAACGCAAGTCCGGCCTTCGCCCGATCGCCATAGCCAAGCCAACAGATGCGCGCCGGCAATCCTTGGAAGGCGATACGCTCGCGCGCCATCGTCAGCCAACGATGGAGATGCGCATCTTCAGGGAAGAGTTCGAGCAATTCGCGGTCGCAACGCGCGATATCGGCCGGATCCCCGGAGAGCGCGGCAAAGCGGAACGGGCCGCTTCCGCGACAGAAGAGCGGCCGAATAAAGGCCGGCACGAAGCCCGGGAAATCGAATGCGCGTGTTACTCCGGCTTTTTTTGCTGCTTCGCGCAAGTTGTTGCCGTAGTCGAAAACGACGGAACCCGCGTCGAGGAAACGCAACATCGCTTCGACATGACGACCGGCGGTTTCGTAGCTGCGCCGCTCGTACTCCGCCGGATCACCGGTGCGTAACGCCTCGGCTGCTTCAAGCGTGAGCCCCGACGGGACGTACCCGTTGAGCATATCGTGCGCCGACGTTTGATCGGTGACCGCGTCGGGGCGAAGCCCGGCATCGTACAGTGCGGCGAATTCATCGGCGGCATTCCCTTGATAACCAACCGAGATCGCTTCGCCGTCACGTCGAGCGCGCTCGACGCGCGCGAGCGCTTCTTCACGCGAATCGACGACGAGATCCAAATAGCGAAGATCGCGTCGACGTTCGAGCCGCGCGCGATCGACATCGACGACTAGCGCAATGCCCTCGCACATCGTAATCGCCAGCGGCTGCGCACCGCCCATGCCGCCGATGCCGGCGGTGAGGGCGACACGCCCGCGCAGCGAGCCGCCGTAGTGTTGACGCGCGAGCTCCGCGAACGTCTCGTAGGTACCCTGCACGATTCCCTGCGTGCCGATGTAGATCCACGAACCGGCGGTCATCTGGCCGTACATCGTCAGGCCCTGCGCTTCGAGCGAACGGAAGGTCTCCCAATCGGCCCATTTCGGAACGAGATTGCTGTTTGCGATTAAGACACGCGGCGCACGTTCGTGCGTCTTCCAAACCGCAACCGGTTTCCCGCTCTGGACGATCATCGTTTCATCGCCTTTGAGTCGTCGCAGCGTGCGAACCAACGCATCGAAGGCCTCCCACGAACGCGCGGCGCGACCGCTCCCACCGTAGACGACGAGATCGTCGGGGCGCTCGGCAACCTCCGGATCCAAGTTGTTCATCAGCATCCGCAGCGCGGCTTCCTGCGGCCAACCCAGACAGGTCAGCTCCGTTCCGCGCGCGGCACGCACCGGCCGCGGACCCGACAGCGTCATACTCATAGCTCTCTCCCTTCGCTAGTCCATCGTTTCTCGAGCAAAAATTCCGGCGATTTCGCCGGAGCGAATCAGCGAACGCGCGGCCACGATATCCGGTGCCGGCGAACGATCGCCGACGAGCGGCGCAATGGTTCGGCGTGCGAGTTCGTAGAGTTCGTCGGTCGCACGCGCGCTGCGCAACGGGCGGCGGAAGTCGGTAGCGGCGAGCCCAGCGAGCAACTCGCAGGCGAGCGAGCCTTCGACGTTCTCGAGCACGCGTATCAAGTTATTCGCCGAGGTCATTCCCATGCTGACGTGATCCTCTTGCCCTGCAGATGTCGGAATCGAATCGACACTGCTCGGCCACGCGAGCGCCTTATTATCGTTCACCAACGCCGCCGAAGCATACTGAACGATCATCAGCCCGGATTCAAGTCCGCTTTTCCGCGCGAGAAAGAGCGGAAGATCGCGATCGGCTGCGTTGAGCAGGAGATAGAGGCGCCGCTCCGAGATCGACGCGATCTCGCAGATCGCCATTTTGAGAAAATCGATCGCCAGGGCGATCGGCTCGCCGTGAAAGTTTCCTCCGCTTAAAAACGCGCGATCCTCCGGAAAGACCAGCGGATTATCGGTGACCGAATTCGCTTCGATCTCGGCGACCGCGCGCGCGTGTTCGATGGAATCGCGCACCGCTCCGTGCACGACGGGAATGCAGCGGAACGAGTAGGGATCTTGCACGCGCCCGCACGCGCGATGCGATTGCATGATCTCCGAACCTTCGAGAAAGCGGCGCAACCGTGCCGCGACGACGCGCTGCCCACGGTGCGGACGCAAGGCGTTGATGCGCCGGTCGAAAACCGCGTCGGTGCCGAGATAGGCTTCCAACGACATCGCGGCGATAAGGTCGGCGCTATCGGCAAGCCGTTGCGCCTTCAGAAGCGAGAGCGCAGCGATGCCCGTCATGACTTGCGTGCCGTTGATGAGCGCAAGCCCCTCTTTTGCACCGAGCGTTACCGGCGTCAAACCCGCTTGTGCGAGCGCCTCTTTTGCGGGCATACGCTTGCCGCCGTAAAACGCTTCGCCTTCGCCGACCAGCAAGAGCGACATATGCGCGAGCGGAGCGAGATCGCCGCTCGCTCCAACCGAACCTTGCATCGGAACGACCGGCGTGACGCCGCGATTGAGGGTTTCGACCAAGAGCGAGAGCGTCGCAGGTGCGATTCCTGAATGTCCGGCGGCAAGCGAATTCACCCGCAACACGCCCGCGGCGCGAACGTATCGCTCGTCGAGCGGCACCCCGGTTCCGGCGGCATGGCTGCGCACCAGATTGAGTTGCAGGAGCGAGGCGTCGGCCGGATCGATCTGCACGTTCGCGAGTCGCCCGAAACCCGTCGTGACGCCGTAGATCGCATCACCGTCGGCAAAACGCTCCTCGACGAACTGTCGCGCCCGCGCGACGCGTCCCATCGCTTCATCGGAGACGCGCAATGGTGCACCGGCCTCGGCGACGGCGGCGATGCTTTCGAGCGAGAGATGGCGTCCGTCGAGTTCGACGGTCTCGGATGCAGCGGTCATCGCGTTTTGCTACATCCCCGACCAATTGAACGGGTGTTGAGCGACGAACGGCGGCCCGACTTCGATTGTAATATCTTCGTGATTACGCAAAAGAATGTTGCGCGGCGAGCGACCGTGCCATATGCGACCGTCGACGATCACGCGCAAGCGCGCACCACGCGCTGCGTGAAGCGGCCCTGCGGTACTCCAACTCAGGCTTTTCCCCCAAACATCGAAAAATTCACCGAGCGTAAACGAACGCTTGGTCGGCGATTCAATATGAATGATGCCGCTTGCATCGTGCGTGTGTAACCAGTAGAGACATGCTGGTTGCACCGACGGAATGCCGATATACGCCGGAAGAACGACGTTTCGACCGCGATCGACCAACTGCAAGTGGCTGTGAATGTGGAGGACGACGCCTTCGGTCGCATCGCAACGGATGCCGTCAATCGGAAGGCCGCCGAAAAAACTATAGGCCGGCTTCGGCGCGAGCAGCGAGAGCGCAAGCCCGACGAGAGCGGCGAAGGTGATCGTGCGTTTCATCGACGCCTAGCCTTCGGCGCGGTGCGTAAATCACCTCATATTTGGGGCAGTTTCGTAGTAGCGACCGATCTCTGAGAGCAGTCGGCGCATGCCGACCAACGCGCTCTCGGGGCCGACGAGCCGCGCTTCGCTCCCCCAACCAAGCACCCAGCGCAGCAATTCATCGAGGTCGGCGACGCGCAGCCGTAGTTCGACGCTTCCGTCCTCGTTTTTGGCGAGATCGCGGTCGAGCCGGGAGGATGCCGCTACCGCGGCTTTGGCGATCCGCGGATCGAAGCGAACGGTGACCTCGTGCGCGGCATCTCCGGTCATCAGCCCCGAGATCGAGCTCGACATCCATTTATCGAGATCGAACTCGGCGGGGCGTTGATAGGTGCGCGGGGTGAGGCGAGCCGACTCCATTCCGTCGAGCGCAAAGGTGCGCCGCGCCCGGCGCATACGATCGTATCCGACGCAATAATAGCGGCCGCCGGCGACGATCAGTCCGTAGGGTTCGATATCGCGCGCGCTGCTTTTGCCGTGACGATCCACATACTCGATCGCAACCACGCGTCGGTCGCGCTCGGCGGCCGCGAGCACCTCGCGAACCTTCTCCGTACGCTCGTCGAGCTGCGCTTGCGGCAGCGGCATTCCGAAGGGAAGATCGTGTGCCTCGGGTGACGCCCCTGCGCCGGAGGAAACGACGCGACGCGCGAGCGTGTCGACCGCTGCGCCGACGGAACCGCCGAGCGACTTCGCTAACGAACGAAGGGCGACGAGTCCGAAGATCTCGCCGCGATCGAGTTTGAGTGCGCGCAGCGAATAGCCGTCGACGAAGCGATAGACGCCGCGCGCGCGATCGTAAAACCACGGGAAGTTTGCGTCGGCGAGAACGGAGAGATAGCGACGCAGCGAGCGAGGGCTCGGAAGCGCGCCATCCTGCGCGATGCGCTCGCGCAGCCCATCGAAGGAATAGCAGCCCTCGTCGAGCGCGCCGAGCAGCCGCACGAGGAGGACCGACTTCGCATCGACCCGAGCCACCCTAGGGGTCTGCGGCCCCGGCTATGCGTGCGCGGCTTCGGCCGGTGGAGCCGATGGCGGCTCGACCGACGGAATCTTGCTGAAGCGCAATTTCTCCGCGTTGTCGGGATCGATATCGGCGAGAATGGTATCGCCGGCGGTGAAGTTGCCGCGAATCATCTCCTCGGCGAGTTCGTCTTCGACCAGCCGCTGAATGGCGCGACGCAACGGACGCGCACCGAATTGCGGATCCCAGCCCTTCTTCGCCAGAACGCCCTTCGCTGCGTCGGTAACGCGTAGGTGCATATCCTGCGCCTTGACCTCGCGCATCACTTTCTCGAGCTCCAAACCAACGATCTCTTCGATCTGCTCGCGCGTGAGTTGATGGAAGACGACGAGTTCGTCGATGCGGTTGAGGAACTCGGGGCGGAACGATTGCTTCACTTCCTCGAGCACCTTGCTCTTCATCCGTTCGTACGCCTTGCTGCCCTCATCGGTATCGAGCTTCTGCGGACGGAAACCGATATCGGTCGTCGTCTGCATACCGGTCGCACCGATATTGCTGGTCATAATAACGACGGCATTTTTGAAATCTACCTGTCGCCCTTGGCTATCGGTGAGGCGGCCGTCGTCGAGCATCTGCAGCAGCAGATTGAAGACGTCGGGGTGCGCTTTTTCGATTTCATCGAGCAGCACGACGGCATAGGGGCGGCGACGCACCGCTTCGGTCAGTTGCCCACCCTCTTCGTATCCCACGTATCCCGGAGGCGCTCCGACGAGCCGCGAGACCGAATATTTCTCCATGTACTCCGACATGTCGATGCGAATCATCGACTCTTCATCGTCGAAGAGAAACTCGGCAAGGCTGCGCGCGACCTCGGTTTTGCCGACGCCGGTGGGGCCGAGGAAGATGAACGAGCCGATCGGCCGATTCGGATTCTTGAGGCCGGCACGCGAGCGACGGATCGCACGGGTGATGACTTCGATCGCTTCATCCTGCCCGACGATACGTTTGTGCAACGATTCCTTCATCTCGAGGAGTTTCTGCGTCTCGGCCTGCGCGAGGCGATTCACGGGGATCTTCGTCCACGACGAAACGATGTGCGCGATGTCGGCCTCGGTTACTTCGAGTTTGCCTTCGCTTGCGGCGCGCGCCTCTTTCCAATCGTGTTCGAGCTTTCCGCGTTCGAGACGCAGGCGCTCTTCTTGTTCGCGCAACGCCGTGGCGCGATCGAAATCGTGATCCTTCACTGCGCTCTCGCGGTCGGAGACGACGTTGCGAATCTGCGTATCGAGTTCGCGCAGCTCGCGCGGCGGCAACGTGGCCTGCAAGCGCACGCGCGATCCCGCTTCATCGATGAGATCGACGGCTTTATCGGGCAAGAAGCGATCGGTGACGTAGCGATCCGAAAGCTTTGCCGCCGCGACGAGCGCGTCGTCGGTAATGCGTACTTTGTGGTGCTGCTCGTAGCGCTCGCGCAGCCCTTTGAGAATCTCGACGGTCTCTTCGAGGCTCGGCTCGCCGACCATGACCGGTTGAAAGCGGCGTTCAAGCGCGCTATCTTTTTCGATATACTTGCGGAATTCGTTGAGCGTCGTCGCGCCGATGCACTGCAATTCCCCGCGCGCGAGCGCCGGTTTGATGATGTTACTGGCGTCGATCGCCCCTTCGGCGGCACCCGCTCCGACGAGCGTGTGCAACTCGTCGATGAAGAGGATGATCTCTCCGGCGGCGTTGCGGATCTCGTCCATCACGCGTTTCATGCGCTCCTCGAACTCGCCGCGATACTTCGTTCCAGCGACGAGCCCGGCGAGATCGAGGGTGATGACGCGTTTGTCGCGCAGCGGCTCCGGAATCTCGCCGGAGACGACGCGTTGCGCGAGCCCTTCGGCGATCGCGGTCTTGCCGACGCCCGGCTCACCGATGAGCGCCGGGTTATTTTTGGTACGGCGCGAGAGGATTTGAATGACGCGTTCGATCTCGTTCGCTCGCCCGATGACCGGATCGAGCTTGCGGTCGCGCGCGAGTTGCGTGAGATCGCGCCCGTAGGTATCGAGCGTGGGCGTCTTGCTTTTGCCTTTGGGGACCGGCGTCTGCGATTCGCTCCCCAACAGCGAGGTGGTCTGCACGCGCACCTTCGCGGGGTCGACGCCGAGATTGGCGAGCACGCGTGCCGCGACGCCCTCGCCCTCACGGATAAGGCCGAGCAACAGATGCTCGGTACCGATGTAGTTGTGGTTGAGCTGACGCGCTTCTTCAAAGGCGAGCTCGATCACGCGCTTCGCGCGCGGCGTGAAGACCATCTCTTGCTGCATCGACTGCCCGCCACGCCCAACGATCGCTTCGACCTCTTGGCGAACCTTCGCCAGGTTGACGCCGAGCGACTCGAGCACTTTGGCGGCGAGGCTCTCGCCCTCGGAGATGATGCCGAGCAAGATGTGCTCCGTACCGATATAGTTATTTCCGAGACGTTGCGCCTCTTCTTGTGCTAAAACGATACTCCGGCGCGCCCGCTCGGTGAACGGTTCCCACATCGACATCTTTACTCGTCTCCTCTTATTCTCTCCAACCGTAGAACGCGCATAAAGTTTCGCTCGTTACAGCCCGAAGCGAAGCCCGACGAACCCGATCGTGCTGCCCCCATTGCGCGTGGCCTGATAGAGGCGAATCTCCAAGGAGGTAAACGGGGCGATCGATTTCCCGGCAAAAACCGTCAGAACCGGCCCCATCGTTCCGCCGCCGCCGATCGTTCCAACCCCGAGGCCGCCGCCGAAGTAGGCACCGCCGAAGCCGCCGCCGGTAAAGCCGCGCATCTCTGCGGTCAACGCGAAACCGCCGTCTTTCGTCAGCGGCACCGCGAGGCTTCCCTGAAAGTCGACCGGCAGCAACGGAATCGACGGACCGCTGCTCACAATCACCATCCCCCCGGTCGAGGTCGGCTGGCCGGAGACGGCCAGCCCCACGGCGGCCGAGGCGCCGGCGAGCGCGACCCCCGGAGCGAGCGCAAGGAGGAAGGTGATGGTTGAGAGCAATCCCATACGGCGCATAGACACATCGGCACCCTACGGCGCGTAGGTTCCGAAAGCCTATCGCAACGTTTGTAAAGTAGAAAGAGCACGCCCCATGCCGACCGTCGACCAAGTTCGCGAAGCACTCGCAGAGGTCAAAGATCCCGAACTCAATCTCGGAATTATCGAATTAGGGTTGCTCTACGATGTCACCGTCGAGGGCGCACACGGCGAGCACGTAACGGTGACGATGACGTTGACCTCGCCGATGTGCCCGGTAGGCCCACTCTTCAAGCAGTCGGTCGAAGATCGCACAAAATCCGTCGCGGGTGTCGAAAGCGTGAAGGTCGAGATTACCTTTTCGCCGCCGTGGGATCCCAAGACGATGGCGAGCGAGGATGTGAAGGTCGCCCTTGGCATCTGGTAAGCGCGTCGGACAGGTCGGAGCGAGCAGGGGCCGTGCCGAGATTGCCGTCGCCGCCGCGCTGCGTTTTCGCATCGCGCGCATTCAGGCCGGAGCGGGTTGGGGGAAAAGCACCGCTGCTCGCGCAGCATGCGCGGATCGATCGGTTCGCTGGATAGAGCTTCGCGACGCCCCGGCCGAAAGCGGGGCGCTCGCTTTTTTGCTTGCCGATGCATTCTCGCTCTCGCGCGCGGCACTCGCCAAACTCTTGAAGGAGGCGCGGCGCGATGAGAGCGTGCAGGCGCTCGTCGAGTGGTTCTGCACCCACCGCCTCGATCTCGAGCCACTGCTCGTCCTCGACGACCTGCATTTGCTCGTCGACGACCAC
The DNA here is from genome assembly GCA_021790895.1 of bacterium. Taxonomy (GTDB): domain Bacteria; phylum Vulcanimicrobiota; class Vulcanimicrobiia; order Vulcanimicrobiales; family Vulcanimicrobiaceae; genus JABEUX01. The sequence continues at coordinate 2,471 of JAJYFM010000014.1, read as the reverse complement.
CTTTCGATGGCGTTGCTGTCCGCGCTGATCGAGCGACTGCACGAAGCGCGCTGGTTGCTGATCTCTCGCCGCGCGCTCCCCTTGCCGTGGGGTGACTGGCTCGCCGCCGGCGACGCCTCGCTCGCCGTCACCGCCGACGACCTCGCGCTGGAGAGCGCAGAGGCGCGCGCCCTTCTCGCCGCGCGTGCCCCGCATCTCGACGAAGGCGCGATCCGCGCGACACTCTCGCTCGCCGACGGTTGGCCGATCGTGCTCTGTTTCGCCCAACGCGCCGCCGAACGCGCCGGCGACCTCGTCGCTCTGCAGGCGATGACGCGCGAGATGGCCTTTGCGTATCTTGCCGAGCAGTTTGCAAGCGAATCCCCGCCGCAGTGGCGCGAACTCGCCTTGATCGCGGCGTTCGCGCGCTGGGTCGATGCGGAGTTGCTGGAGCGTTCCGGCGTTGCCAACCCACATGCCGCGATGCGTTGGTTACGCGCGTCGGCGTTTCCGATTCACGATACACCGACGCGCATCAGTCTCCACGATCTCGCGATCGAGGCGATCGTCCGCTCGGCGACGCCGCAGGATCGCAGTTCCGTTCTCACCCGCGTCGTCGCGGCGCTCGCCGCCTGCGGGCGAGCCGGTGAAGCGCTCGATCTCGCGCGCACCTACGCCCCCGAGCGCATCGATGCGCTCCTGGCGCGAGAGGGCTTCGCGTTACTCGAGGCCGGGCGCTGGGAGAGCGTCGAGCAGGCGCTGCACGCCGTCTCGCTGGAGCGGCGACGTGGGGAGCCGATGCTCTTGGGCGTCCGTGCCGCGCTCGAAGCATTTCACGGCAACGTCGACCGATCCGAGAAACTCTACCTCGCGGCGATCCGCGCCTGTAGCGACCCCGAGTTGCATTCCGCCCTCTCGCGCCGTTTAAGCCTCCTCTATATCAACCTCGCGCGCCCGGAGGCACTCGCGGCGATCGTTCCCGCGGTCGACGAAGGCAGCGCGATGAGCCGCGCCGACGCACGAAGCATTCACGCACTCGCGATGGTGGTCACCGGCAATCTTGAAGAAGCCTGGCGCGAAGTGCGCGCCGCGCTCGATGAAGTCAGCGTCGAAGGCGAAGAGGCACTCGTCGCCCGTGTCTCGATGCGCGCGGCCTGGGTCGCATTTCACTGCGATCGCCCCGCCGACGCCGAACGCATTGCGATGCAAGCACTCGATCTCGCGCGGCGATTAGGAGACTACGAAACCCTCGCTTTTATTAATGGAATACTTTGTTCGGTGGCAGTTACATTCCATGACGACCTGTCGAACGCTTATCACTACGCCGCAGAAATGGACGAAAGCGCATCTCGCGATGGGAACGCGCCCTTACGCGAACACGCGCGAAGACTCTGCTATTCGATCGCAATCGAATGCGGACTTGCCGAACACGCCGAACAACTCGCGACTCGAATCGAATCACGGGGACAACTTTATCGAAACGATTATTTTTACGCGTTCGCGGTGGCAACTCGACTAGGCTGGGACTGCAGTTTTGTTGAAGGGGCACGCCGACTTGCTTCCTGTGTCGGCGAGATTCACAATGAAGCGGAGGCACGCGCGCTCATAGCAACGACGGCTATGTTTTTCGCGTTCGCCGGCGAACGCGAGGAAGCAATGCGTTCGCTTGAACGAGCGAAGCTCTCGATTTCGAAGAATGCGGCAATCGACCGCAACTTCGATGTCGTCGCGCGAACGCACCTCGCGCTCGCCGAAATTTTCGTCGGGCGTCCGAGCCTCGCGCTGCGGCACCTGCCGCAACGGGTGACGCGTACGTGGGATCGCGTGCTCTGCGATGCCGCCCGAACGCTCGCTCTTGCGACACCGGCTCACACCGAGAGCGCGCGGAGAGAGGTGCTCGCGAGCTTAGAGGCGGTAGGAAGGCGCGGTTTTGCGCAACTTCTGCGCGCGGCATTTGCAGTGACCAAGCCCACCGCTCCTTCTGTAGAGCGGCCGAATGCGCTCACCGAGGCTGAAATCGAGATCGTGCGCGCACTCAATCGCGGCTTATCGCCGAAAAATATCGCCGAGGCCTCCGAGCGCAGCGTTGCGACGATCCGAGCGCATCTCCGTTCGATCTTCCGCAAGTTTGGTGCATCGAGCCGCATCGAAGCGCTCGCCGTTGCAAAAGAGCGCGGTTACCTCTGAAGCGACTCGCGCAACGATCTACTCCATTTGAACTATATACGGAGTGGCTTTGCGCCCGCTACCATGAAGTCGATTCTTCACCCTTTCCATGCCGAGGAGAACTTCATGACCGCCGCACTTATCGTCATCACCACCATCATCGTCGCCGCGATCTATCCGCCTGCCGTCGGCTAACCAGGGTACCGGAACGTGATCGCCCATCGCCCGCCCGTCTTACGGGAGCGCTATCCCGACTTGAACGTTGCGTTCGACGATTTAGGGAAACGCATCGAAGGCGTGGCGCGCGATGGGAACGATACCGGCAT
>JAJYFM010000132.1 GCA_021790895.1 bacterium | reverse complement strand
GCCGTCACGATCTTCTGGTACGGGCTCGCCGCGCAACGCCGCGAGCTCGAGAACGAGCGGCTTCGCTATGCGGTGTAATGCAGTGCAAACGACCTAGATCGCTCGCTTGTCGGCGGTACGCGGCGGCGCGAGGGCTCCGCCGCGCACCGCCCCGATACGCTCGGCGAAGCCCGGCGCGGGGCGAGGTGCGTGCCGATATCCCGTCGACAAAGAGGATTCCGAAAAGAAAACCGTTCATCACTTGGTCATGGATTGCGCGCTCCTTTCAACCCACCCGCCGAGTCCGGATCTCGGTGCGAACCACCGCTCCTCGACGCGTTCTCAATCGTAAGGCAGCGTGCGCAGTGGTATTTGAAAGATCGTCGTACCGATTGCTCTGCCCGACATGCGGGCACCGCATTATCGACGACGGAACCGTAACGCATTGCTCGGGAGAGCACGGCCGGAGCCTGCTCCGCACGGAGTACGCGGAGCGCGAGTTTCGCATCGATCGGTCGACGCAGGGAATGCTCCGCTATCGCGCGTGGCTACCGCTGCGCGAGCCGGTCGAGACCGATTTCGGAACCGTCATTCTCCGCAGCGATTCACTCAACGCCTATCTTCGAACGCCGAACCTCCGCCTCGCCGTCAATGGATTCTGGCCCGAGCGCGGCGCCCGGCTCCCGAGCGGAACCTTCAAGGATATCGAAGCGATCGCGATTCTCGGCCGCTTCCCACGCGACGGACGCACGCTCGTTGCGGCATCGGCGGGAAACACGGCGGTTGCGCTAGCGAGCGCAGCGAGTATCTACGAAGTGCCGACCGTTATCATCGTCCCCGAATCTGCACTGCCGCGCATTGTTTTCTCGCGCGCTCCGGGAGAGAACGTTCGTTTTATCGTCGTTACCGGCAACGCCATCTACGACGATGCAATCGTCGCGGCGCGCAAACTTGGAACGCGTGACGGGCACGTCTTTGAAGGCGGCGCGCAGAACGTCGCGCGGCGCGACGGTATCGGAACGACGATCGCGGCATACATGGAAGTAGAGGGTGCACTGCCGGAGTACTTCGTTCAAGCGGTCGGTAGCGGGAGCGGTGGAATCGCGGCGCACGAAGCGGCGCGCCGCGCGATCGCATCGGGAGCGTTCGGGGCGCGCTTCCCGCATCTGGTTCTCGTGCAAAACGCCCCCTTCGCGCCGATCTTCCACGCCTGGGCCGCAGGCAGCAACTCGGTCGAAGCGGCGCACCGCCCCGACTCGGCGTTTCTCGCGGGTGCAGAGATCTCGGCGGCGGTGCTCGGTTCGCTCGCACCGCCTTACGAACCGAAAGGTGGATTACTCGACGCGCTCACCGAGAGCGCGGGCGATGTGACCGCCGTCGAAAATGTCGCCGCCCGTGCCGCCGCGGCGCTCTTCGAGGAGCTCGAAGGTGTCGATCTCGATCCCGCAGCAGCGGTCGCGCTCGCCGGATTGATCGAGCGCCTCGAGCACGGCGCGATCCCGCGGGATGCACATATCGCTCTCCATATTACCGGCGTGGGGCGTCGCCGACTCGCAGCAGAGCGTCGCATCCCGCCGACGATCGCGACGCGTATCGAGGCGACGCGCCCCTGAAATCATCCCCCGTGCAGGCCTTCGCCACCGCATTTGGGAACGGTGGGCGATTCCATGCAATCAATCGATTTCCGCGACCTCGGCCTTCTTCAAGAGCTCACCGAGACCGTCGCTTCCCTTGGCTATGAAGAGCCGACGGCGATCCAACGCGAAGCGATCCCGCCACTCCTGGCCGGACGCGATGTCTTAGGGCAGGCCGCGACCGGAACCGGGAAGACCGCCGCCTTTGCCTTACCGCTCCTGCACCGCCTCGGACGGGTCGCCGATGGGCCGCGTCGCGTGCGCGCCCTCGTCCTCGTCCCAACCAGAGAGCTTGCGATGCAAGTCGCCGAGGCGATCCACCGCTACGGCCGACAACTCGGCACCGGAGTACTGCCGATCTTCGGCGGGCAATCGATCGTGCTGCAACTGCGCACGCTCAAACGCGGCGTCGATGTCGTCGTCGCAACCCCCGGACGCGCGCTCGATCATCTCCGTCGCGGATCACTCGACCTCGGAGCAATCGAATTTCTCGTTCTCGACGAAGCCGACGAGATGCTCGACATGGGCTTCGCCGACGAACTCGATGCGATTTTAGAGAACGTTCCGGCGGCGCGCCAGAGCGCGCTTTTTTCAGCGACGCTCGCTCCACGCATCCGCACGATCGCCAAACGTCACCTCAAAGATCCCGTCCACGTAACGATCGCCAACGAGGTCGGGGCACCCGGTGAGGTGCCGCGCGTCCGCGAAGTCGTCTACGTCGTTCCGCGACCGCACAAGATCGCCGCGCTGGCGCGCGTACTCGACGTCGAGTCGCCGACCTCCGCGATTGTTTTCTGCCGCACGCGCACCGAGGTCGATGAGTTGACCGAAACGCTCGGCGGCCGCGGCTATCAGGCCGAAGCGATCCACGGAGGGCTCTCGCAAGAGCAGCGCGATCGCGTTCTGCGTCGTTTCCGTGAAGGACGCTCGGAGTTGCTTATCGCCACCGATGTCGCCGCGCGCGGGCTCGATATCGAGCATGTTTCGCATGTCGTCAATTACGATGTTCCCTCCTCACCCGACGCCTACGTCCACCGCATCGGTCGCACCGGCCGCGCCGGGCGCGAGGGTGTCGCGATTACTTTTGCGGAGGCACGCGAGCAACGTCTCCTTCGCAATATCGAACAACACACGAAACGTAAGATAAAAATCGAAAGCGTGCCGACGGTCCACGATCTGCGTGCACGTCGCCTAGAGACGCTGAGCGCCGATGTCAACGCGGCGATCGAGAGCGGCGAACTCGCCCGCTACCGCGTCATCGCCGAGGCACTCGCACACGAGCACGAGACGCTCGATATCGCCGCCGCCGCACTCAAGTTGGTCGACCGCGGACGCGACGGCGACGGCGAGCACGAGCAAGACATTCCCTCCGTTGAATTCGGCGACGGGCGGAACAAGAAGATCGAGCGAAAAGCGCCGCGCCCGCGGACGGATAACGTCGCGACAACCCGCATCTTCATCGGCGTCGGACGCAACGACAAGGTTCGTC
>JAJYFM010000131.1 GCA_021790895.1 bacterium | reverse complement strand
TGCGTATCAACTCCGCGGCGGACGATCCGTCCGGTCTCGCCATCGCAACGAACCTGCAAACGCAGGTCGATGGCTTCAACACCGCCGTTCAGAACGTCCAGAACGCGAACAACGCGGCGCAAGTCGCGCTCGGCGCGCTTACGACGACAACCGACATTCTGCAGCGCATTCGTAGCCTCGCAATCGAGGGTTCATCCGACCTCAACAGCAGCCAGGATCGCGTCAACCTTCAGGCTGAAGTGAGCCAGTTGCTGCTCGAAGTCAACAGCATCTCGCAGAGCGTCAACTTCAACGGCCAGCCGCTCCTCGACGGAAGCCATGCCGGCTTCCAGCCGCAGGTGCAAGCTGCGATCAACGTTACCTCGAACTCGGCGCTCTCCACTAATGGAGCGCTCCAAGTCTCGGGCTTCAACTACGGCTTCCTCGCCGCTTCGGCGGTTGCCGGCAGCGCGAACTTCTTCACCACGGCAGCCGGCCCCGCGGCCGGTCTCTCGGGTGCGGCCGGTTCGACGCTCGACGGCACGATCGAGCTCCAGGTCATCAACACCGGCGTCTCGATCGCCGTTCAGGAAACCTTCGTTGCCAGCGCGACGGGCCAGGTTTGCGTCTCGAGCACCCTCTACGGTGCAACGAGCGTGGCCGGTGCCTTCGATAACGTCAACGTCACCATCGGGTCGATCACTTCGCTCGATGTCGGCGTGACCTCGTACGTCAAAGTGACGCAGAACGTCGCTGCGCTGACCAACCCGAACAACCCCGCGTTCAACTTCCAATCGGGAGCGAACGAGGGCGACGTCATCCAAATCGGCATCCAGGCGACGAATACGCAGACGCTGCGCATCTCGAACATCAACCTGGCACTTTCGGCGGCGAACAACCCGTCGATCGGTTCGGAAGACGCCATCGGTCAGATCGACCAGGCGCTCAACACGATTCTCAACCAGCAGGCACTCCTCGGTGCAGTCGTCGTCCGCCTCAACGAAGATGCGAACAACGCCAACATCGCGGCCGTCAATCTGCAGGCCTCCGAATCGTCGATTCGCGACCTCAACGTCGGTCAGGCGACGACGGAGTTCACGAAACTCCAAGTGCTGGTACAGGTCGGCACCTCGGTGTTGGCGCAGTCCAACACGAACGCTCAGTCGGTTCTCGGACTCTTCCGCTAAGGCGGAATCCTCGGGTAACCAACCTGGGATCGGGGCTCGCATTCGCGGGCCCCGATTTTTTGTGCGCATTGCGGTTGCGGGTAAGAGCTCCACATGAAGATGCCGAAGAAGAAGAGAGCATGCCGGTTCGGATAAAATCAAAAAAACAGGCGGTGAGCCCGCCGAGCGTCTCTCCACCGCCGACGCAGCCCGCGACCATCGCGCAAGCGATCTCTTTGCCGCGCCCGCCCGCCGATGCGCCGCAGCTTCCTGCGGGTTTGAGCCTCTGCATGATCGTCAAGAACGAAGAGCGCTTTCTCGCCAAGTGCCTCCAGAGTATCGCTCCCTACGTCGATGAAATCTGTATCGTCGATACCGGCTCGACCGACCGAACCGTCGAGATTGCACGGGAGTTTGGTGCGAAGATCGAGATTCGGGAGTGGCGCAACGATTTTGCTTGGGCGCGCAACGAAGCGATCGCGATGGCGTCGTACCGGTGGATCTTTATGCTCGATGCCGATGAAGAGTTTCTGCCGGGCAGTGAATCGTTGCTCGCGCAACTGAAGAGCGTGCCTGCATTCGACACGGGTATTTGGGTCCGCTGCTATAACGAGTCGAACGACTATCAGGGCACCGGGCAGATGTCGCACTTGTTGATCCGCATCTTCCCCAACCACCCGCGCATTCGCTATCGCGGCTTGATCCACGAATTTATCACGCTCGACCAATCGCAACTCGGGCTGAAGGCATCGGCCTCGCCGATTGCGATCAAGCACAGCGGCTACCTCAAAGAGATCGTGACCGAGCGCGACAAGGGCGCTCGCAACCTTGCCATCGTCAAGGCGGCCGTAGAGCGCGAACCCGAAGAGGCATTCCACTGGTTCAACCTGGGCACGACGGCCTTTTTGGTCGGTGATTACGAGACGGCTCGCAGCGCCCTCGAGAAGATGATCGAAGTGAACGGGGATCAGCCGCGAGGATTTTTCTCGAACGGTTTATCCGCGCTTGCAGATGTCTATACCGAAAAAATGAACGACCCGGTGAAGGGCGAAGAGGCGGCGCGACTCTGCCTGAAGTTTTCACCTCGTTACGCGAATGGGCATTTTGCGCTCGGGAAAGCGCTCGTTGCACAGAATCGGCTTGTCGACGCGCGCGCAGCCTTTCAGGCTGCGATCGAGGACGGTGATTACAACCACTTGCAGTTCGTCGTCGACGACGAAGTCTCCAAGTGGAAGGCCTACAGCGAGGTCGGCGCAACCTACGTCGCGGAGGGCAACGATGAGGCTGCCGTGGAGTGGTTTGAGAAGGGCCTAAAAAATCGCCCATCTGCATTACCGCTCCGCCTCAATCTCGCCCGTGCCTACGAACGGCTCGCGCGGACCGAAGATGCAGCGAGCACCTTTGCTGCGGCATTTCACGATCTCCCCTCCGACCAAAGCGCGGTCGACTACGTCAACTTTCTCTTGCGCGCACATCGGGATCGAGAGGCACTCGACGCGATTCACGCGGCGATTCCGCAGATATCGCCGACCGCGCAGTTTCCGGTGCTCATGGCCGGCGCCGCCGTCTGCGAGCGCAACGGTTGGCCTGAGCGCGAGCAGTTTTTGCGCGAAGCCGCGGAACGCATGCCGGGAGCTGCGCTCGCACTCGATCCGCTCGAAGCGCTCTTGCGGGCGCGCGGCGATCTCGGCGCGGTCGAGGGGCTCTATGCCGCCGAAGACGGAACCGAGCCGCTTGAAGTCGCGGATTTTCGTCGCCGCGCGAGCCGTCTGCTCGCGCAGGGGCGTTTCTCCGAGTCGCGTGCGATCGCCGAGCGCGGATTGGAACACGATGCGGGGGATGCATCGCTCTTACTCGGTGCGGCGCTCGCAAGTTCGAGCATGGGCGATTCGGAGAGCGCGCGACAATGGGCAGTAAAAGTCCCCGCCGAGAGCGGTGAGTTCTATCAGCGCGCACAGATGATGTTGGCCCT
>JAJYFM010000130.1 GCA_021790895.1 bacterium | reverse complement strand
TCCGTCGCTGACCGAGCCGCGGCGCGGAACCGCTCCGCACGCGTACAGCAACGCTTCAAGCAACGTCGTCTTGCCCGAATGATGTGGGCCGACGAATGCGACGTTGCGAATGCGCGGATGTTCGGACATGGGAGCCCTCCTTGCGCCGAATCTACCGGCGTTTTGTCTTTTTCGCCGTGGTGGTCTTCTTTACAACGCTTTTCTTGGCAATCGGTTTTGCAGCGGGGCGCGCGGCGGCTTTCTTCACCGGCGCGGCTTTCTTCGCCGGCGCGGCTTTCTTCACCGGAGCGGCTTTTTTCGCCGGCGCGGCTTTTTTCGCCGGCGCAGCTTTTTTCGCCGGCGCGGCTTTCTTCACCGGAGCGGCTTTCTTCGCCGGCGCGGCCTTCTTCGCCGGAGCGGCTTTCTTCGCCGGCGCGGCCTTCTTCGCCGGCGCGGCCTTCTTCGCCGGCGCGGCTTTTTTCACCGGAGCGGCTTTTTTCACCGGAGCGGCTTTCTTCGCCGGCGCGGCTTTCTTCGCCGCGGGCTTGGCCGGCGCGCTTTTCTTCACTGCCGCTGCGGGTTTTTTCTCGGTCGCTTTTGCTGCGGGCTTCGCCGCCGGTTTTGCCGCGGAGGCCTTCGGTTGCGGCGGCGGCGCGCTTTTCTCTTTCGGCGTCTCCTTGGCGGGCTTTGCCGACGAGCTGCGCTTCGGCGAGCTACGCGCACCGCGCGCGGTCTCGGGGGAACCTTCGCTCGGCGATTTCGTTACGCGCTCCGGCGAGCCGGCGCGCCGTTTCGAACCGACGTCGCGCACGCTGCGCGCGCGCTGTTCGGCGAGCCTGCGCTCTTCCTCTTCGTCGATCTCGGGAAGGCCGAGCTCGGCGCGGCTGAAGCCGGCGATGCTGGTACCGGGCTGCGGAGTATCGACGCGCTTCGCGCGCTCGATGTGTTCGCGACTCGCGCGCAACGCGACTTTCGCCAAACGTCCGCCGATCGGGAAGACGACCTCGTTAATATCGAGCTCGCGGAGAATATCGATGATGCGCTCGAAGCCGTTGCCTTGATCCTTCGGGCTGTGCGCGTCGGAGCCGATCGCGAGCGAGACCTCCGCCGCCGAGGCTTTGCGCATGAGGCGCGTGTACGCCGCGAGCATCGCATCGCGTTGTTCGGCTTCAACACCCTCGCGATAGAGAAAGCGCAGGTTGATCTCCACGGCGATGCCGCGTTCCTTGCAGATTTCGAGCAACCGATCTTCGTACTGCTCGAGTTTTGCGGGAGCGGGCCATGCACCGAAGGTCGCCGCGACGTAGAAGTGCCCGACGATATGCGTCGGCAGCGTCGTGATATCTTCGAAGAGGCGCTGGGTGTAGAGCTCCCAGAGCCGCTCGGCACCGACGGAATCGAGCAACTGGGCGAACTCCGGGTTGTCGAAGGGCCAAAGCCAGTCCGCACCCTTTTCGGGGTGGTCGATCGGCACGAAATGAATCGAACGCACGATCCCATCGGGGCGCATCGCGTCGATGATATTGGCGACATCGGGGCGCGAACGCGGATCGTTATCGACCTCGGCGCCGATGGAGAAGCGCATGCCGCGGCGCAGCGCCTCGGAGACAATCGTTGCATGCGCGACATCGACGACGGCGGTCTCTGCCGCGCCGTAGATATCGCCGGCGAGCGCGAGTTTGAGCGCGCGACGCAGCGTGTTGATCGCACCGGGATCTTCAAAGGTGAGAAAGTTGACGTGGTCGCTCACCATGAGGAAGCGCGGCGAACCGCGCCTGCAAGCGTGATAGAACCACAGAAAAAGCATACGCGCGCTATACGGCAACGGACGCTCTTCGGAATATGCTCGGTGTTCGCCCTTTGCGTGCCCGTGTACGTCGGGAATTGCAGCGATGGCGAGCTGCCTCTCTGTCTCTTTCAGCGTTCTGCTTCCTTCACTCCGCGAGGTATCCACATGCGCGAGGTGCGCTCGCGCGGCTGTACGGCGCTCTCCGCACCGCGGTTTTCAAGCCACGGCACGATGCTTTCGATGACTTGTTCGACGCCTTTTTTCATCAGTTCGAAGGACATCGATGGGTGGGTCTCCGGCCCTGCGACGATCGCTTGCGCCGGAAGAAACGGGAGATGGACGAGACCGACGAGGACGGTCGGTGAGGCCGTCTCGGTGAGCGCGAGGAGTTCGTAGAGCGCCTGGTTGCAGATAAACGTCCCGGCGGAATTCGATACGTAGCCCGGAACGCCGATCTCTGCCCACGCTGAGACGATCTTCTCGAACGGAAAATTGGAGAGCCGAGCGTCGGGGCCGCCGCGTGCGATCGGTTCGTTCTTCCGCAGGACGCCGACGTTGTCGGGAATCTCGAAGTCGAGGACGTTGACCGCAACGCGTTCGAGCGCGAGGGCACTACGACCGCCCGCCTGACCGAGCATCAGCACGATCTCGGGCTCTTCTTCGAGGCGGAGCAATTCGATACGATCGTGCAGCGAACGCGTCTCGACCGGAAGAATCGCAACGGAGATCGGACGCCCCGCGATGAGGCGGCCGTCGAGGCTGCGCGCGACCAACTCGCTCGGGTTTACTTTTTCACCGCCAAAGGGCTCGAAGCCCGTGACGAGCACGCGATTGCTCACGGCGTTCTAGGTTAGCGTCGCGCCTGCGGTTCCCTGGTTTTTCGCGCGTAACCCACCCCTAATGCGCCGGGTGGTAGCCCTCCATCGCGAGCAAGCGCGCCTTGAGCTCGACGCCGTATCCATAGTGATGGAGCGCGCCGGTCGAATCGACCACGCGATGGCAGGGTACCAGAATGGGAATCGGGTTGCGCGCCATCACGCGCCCGACGGCGCGCGCGGCACTCGGGCGACCGATCTGTTTGGCGAGCCAGCCGTAGGAGCGCACCTCGCCCGGCGGGATGGCGACGGTCGCGCGGAGCGTCGCTTGCTCGAATGGTGTGAGATCGCTGATATCGACCGAGGACGCGTCGACCTTCCAGGTGGTGAAGAACTTCTCGATGGTCGCTCGGAGCGCGACCGGGAGATCGGCGCGATCGACGGGGCGGCGCAGGCGGCGTTCGACCCGCGCGACGACCACCGCATCGGGCTCTCCCAAATCGATGCCGACGTAGGCGATTCTCCCTTCGCGGTGGCCGATGTAGAGG
>JAJYFM010000129.1 GCA_021790895.1 bacterium | reverse complement strand
GATACGGTATGAAGGAATCTTTCGTAATCAACGGACTCGGAGGGCAGCATACGCTCAATGGAGATATCCCGGTCCGCGGTGCGAAGAATGACGCGCTCAAGATCATGGCCGCGTCGTTCTTGTTTAAGGACACTGTGGCGATCACGAACGTGCCGGATATCGACGACATCGGCGCGTTGTCTGCGCTCATGCAGAGCCTCGGCGCGCGCGTAGCGCGCGCCGAGCGACGGGTCGAAGTATCTGCGCCGACCGAGACCGACACGACGCTCGACCGCGTGATGACCAAGAAGTTCCGCGCCTCGGTCGTCTTGATGGGCCCCGTTCTCGCGCGTTACGGAAAGATATCGCTTCCGCACCCGGGCGGCTGCGTGATCGGCGCGCGCCCTATCGACCTCTTCCTGCGAGCGTTCCAGAAGATGGGCGCGACGTATTCGATAGATGACGAGTATTATCACATCGAGACGAAAGGCGGGAAATTGCACGGCGCGGACATATTCCTCGACATCGCGAGCGTAGGCGTCACCGAGACGGTGATGATGGCGGCGACGCTCGCGGAGGGAACGACTATCATCCGCAACGCCGCGATGGAGCCGGAGATCCAGAATCTCGCGACGTATCTCGTTGCCTGCGGCTCAATGGTTGAAGGCGTCGGCACGCCGACGCTCACCATCCACGGAGGCGACGTACTTGAATCTAAAGGGCTCGAGTACAAGGTAATTCCGGATCGCATCGAGACCGGCAGCTTCCTGGTACTAGCAGCGCTCGCGGGCGACGAAGTGCGCGTTACCGACTGCGACCCGAGCCATGTCCGCGCGTTGCTATCGCTGCTCGAGCAGGCCGGGGTGCAGTTCGAAGTCGGAGAGGACGCCATTACGGTGCGCAAGCCTGCAGTGCCGTACAAGGCGGTCAACGTCAAGACGCATGAGTACCCGGGCTTCGCGACCGACCTGCAAGCGCCCATGACCATATTCCTCACGCAGGCCGATGGCGAGAGTCTCGTGTTCGAGACGATGTTCGAAGGCCGCCTGAATTACACGCAAGACCTGATCAAGATGGGCGCCGACATCACGATGTTCGATCCGCACCGCGTGATGGTGCGCGGCCCGAAGCTGCTTACGGGCCGCGAGCTCGATGGCCCCGACCTGCGCGCCGGGTTCGCGTACATCATCGCGGGCATCATCGCGAAGAAGCGGTCCGTCATTTACAACGTCAGCCATATCGACCGCGGATACGAGAAGATGGAGGAGCGCCTCCGCGCCATCGGCGTCGATATTACCAGAGTCGCTGAATAACCTATGTCTTTTTTCTCACCAAAGCTCGGCATCGATCTCGGAACTACGAACGTGCTCGTCTTCGTCCCCGGCAAAGGAGTCGTCATAAACGAGCCGTCCGTCGTCGCTGTCTCTCGGGAGCGCGGGAAGATGGGCAAGAACAAGATATTGGCGATAGGCATCGAGGCGAAGAAGATGATCGGCCGCACGCCGGACGATATCATCGCGTATCGCCCGATGAAGGACGGCGTCATCGCGGACTACCGCGTGACTGAAGCGATGCTTCGCTATTTCATGCGCAAGGCGCTCGGATGGAACCCGTTCCGCCCGACGGTGCTCGTGTCGGTGCCGGCCGGCGTCACCTCGACCGAGAAACGCGCCGTCATCGAAGCGGCGATGAAGGCTGGCGCGAAGAACGCGTACGTTGTGAAAGAACCGATCCTAGCCGCCATCGGCGCTGGAATACCTATCCACGAGCCGGTGGGCCGCATGGTCGCGGATATCGGCGGCGGCACGATAGACGTCGCAGTGGTATCGCTGGGAGGCATCGTCGCGTCCACATCGGTGAAATGCGCAGGCAACCGCCTCGATCGTGCCGTCGCCGATTACGTGAAGAAGCATTACAATCTCTCGATCGGCGACAAGACGGCGGAAGAGATAAAGATACGCGTGGGCGCGGCCGTGCCTATGAACGAAGAGCTTGTCATGCCGGTAAAAGGCTCCGATCTCGTGTCCGGCTTGCCGCGCACCGTCGAGATTTCCACGAATGACATCGTGCAGTCGATGTCGCGCGAGCTCCGCGAGATGACGCAAGCGGTGCGCAAGGTGCTACAGGACACGCCGCCAGAGCTCGCGGCAGATATCATCGACAACGGCATCATCCTCACTGGCGGCTCGTCTCAGCTGCGCCAGATGCCCGAGCTTATGTATCGCCGCACGGGCGTGATGGCGAAGCTCGCGCCGGACCCGTACTACTGCGTCGCGCGCGGCACCGGCATCGCGCTCAAGCATCTGAATACCTATCAGAAAAGTATCTTGGCGAAGCAATAGCCTCGCAAAAGCCCGTATCCGCTGCGTCTTGTATAATGCAAATGATGCACCACGCGTTTGTCATCGAATCGGAGGCGGAGGAAGGGATTGGTGCTGCGCTCGCATGGGTGGAGAAGGAGTTGGGAGTGAAGGCGGAAGGGAATCCCGATATTTCTGTTTTACGATACGGACTTTTTTCGGTGGCGGATGCGCGGCGAGTTTCCGAACTCGCCGCGGGGGTTGCATTTGCGGGTGAATCGAAGGCGATAATCATCGCGGCAAGTCGCGCGTATCACGAAGCGCAGAACGCATTGCTAAAGGTCTTTGAGGAGCCGCCGGCGGGCACCTATCTTTTCTTGATAATGCCGTCGCTCGGCGGCTTGCTCCCCACGCTCCGATCCCGTGTCCATGTTCTTGACCGGAATGTAAGACACCAGGTGTCTTACATTCCGGAGAGTGCGCGGGAGTTTTTGAAAGCGACGAAAGAGAAGCGCAGCGCGATGATAAAAAAGATCGCCGAGCACAAGGGCGGTGATGCTGCCGTCGCGCGCGAGGAGGCCATCGCTCTTCTGAACGGCATCGAAGCCGCTGCTTTCAAGTATCGAAGTCAGACTTCGATACTTGAACACGCGGAATTGTTGGCGGATATCGCGACTTTGCGGGTGCACCTCTACGACCGCAGCGCGCCGGTAAAGATGATTCTCGAACACATTGCTGTCGTTATGCCGCGAGACCTGTCTGCCGGTACATAGGTTTGGTATACTGAGCGCATATGGCATACGACTTTTCAAAACTGAAGGAACAGATCAAAGAGACCGAGGAGTGGCTCGG
>JAJYFM010000013.1 GCA_021790895.1 bacterium | reverse complement strand
GCCTCGCAAGGGCATCGCGGCCCGACGACGGAAAGTTGGGTTCTATGGAAGGCGTTTTCACCTCGCCTTCTTCACCCACGGGAAAGGTTGACCATGCACGTTCTTCAATCATCTGATGCTCTCGGGTCGCTGCCATGCGCTATTGCCGTGCCGATTCCCTCGGAGAGCCCGCTCGTCGGCATCGCAAAAGAGCTCGATGCCCTCCTCGGCGGAGCGATCGCCGATATCCTCGCCTCCGGCGAGTTCAAGGGAAAGATCGGCGAGAGCACCCTGCTCCACGCTGCCGCTCACCCCTTCAAGCGCGTCCTGCTCGTGGGGCTCGGCGATCCCGCTACGTTTTCGCCCTCGGTGATGGCCAAGGTCGCAGGAACGGCGGTTCGCACGCTCGGCAAGCGCGGTGCGACCAAACTCGCTATCGCCTTCCCGCAGCAGGCCGCCGGCGACGAAGAACGCTGTGCCTCTTTTGCCGCCGAAGGCGCGATCGCCGGTTCATTTGAAACGGGCACCTATCAAAGCGCCCCCGAGCGTGCGATCGCCATCACCGAGACGCTGCTGCTCTCGCAAGGATTCAACGCCGACGCCATCGCGCGCGGGCTCAAGCGCGGCGTCGCCATCGGTGAGGCGGTCAACCTTGCGCGCCGCTTAGCGTTAACACCGGCGAACGACATGACGCCGACCCACCTCGCCGCCGAGGCGACCGCGGTCGCGAAAGCGCACGGCTTAGAGATTGAAGTGCACGATGCGGCATGGGCGGCCGAGAAAAAAATGGGCTCGTTCCTCTCGGTCGCGCAGGGCAGCGCGCAGCCGCCGGCCTTTATCGTCATGCACTACCGCGGCGCGCCGAAGAGCGAGAAACTGCTCGCGCTCGTCGGGAAAGGCATCACGTTCGATACCGGCGGTATCTCGTTGAAACCGCCGGAGAAAATGGAAGAGATGAAGTACGATATGTCCGGAGGCGCCGGCGTCATCGCAGCGATGGGCGCGATTGCGGCGCTCAAACCGAACATCAACGTCGTCGGCATCGTTCCCGCAACCGAAAATATGCCTGGTGGTAAAGCCACGAAACCCGGCGATATCGTCCGCGCGAGTAACGGCACGACCATCGAGGTCATCAATACCGACGCCGAAGGCCGGCTCGTTCTCGCCGACGCGCTCGTCTACGCGCGTTCGCTGAAAGCGACGCAGATCGTCGACGCCGCGACCCTCACCGGTGCCTGCGTTATCGCTCTCGGACACGCCGCAAGTGCAGCGGTCGGCAACGACGATGCATTCGCATCGCTCTTTCTCGATGCGGTGAAAGATTGCGGTGAACGCTACTGGCGCATGCCGCTCTACGACGATTACAGCAACGCGATGAAGAGCGATATCGCCGATCTTAAGAATACCGGCGGACGCCCGGCCGGAACGCTCACCGCGGCGGCGTTCCTGAAGGCGTTCGTTGAGAAGACGCCGTGGATGCATCTCGATGTCGCTGGCACCGCCTACGTTGATGGCGAGACGGCGTGGTCGGCGAAGGGCCCGACCGGTACGCCGGTGCGCGCATTCGTTCACCTCGCCGAGAAGATGGCGGGCTAGCGATGTCCGCGCACGGCGCGAGCGATCAGGCGCGCCCGTACGAGCCGGCACACGGGCGTGCGGTGCGCCGCATGACCGCCGGAGCCGTTCGGCGCCGCAAGGGCACGCCGTTCCCGATCGTGACGGCCTACGACGCACCATTCGCAGGCTTCGCCGAAGCAGCGGGGATCGATATCATCCTCGTCGGCGACAGCCTCGCGAACGTCGTGTTGGGTTACGATGAAACCACGCCGATCACCGTCGAGGTGATGATCCATCATGCGCAAGCCGTCGTGCGCGGGACGACCCGCGCCCATATCGTCGTCGATATGCCGTTCGGTTCGTATCACGTCAGCGATGAAGATGCGGTGCGCAACGCCATTCGCTTGGTCAAAGAGGGCGGCGCGTGCAGTGTCAAACTCGAAGGCGGCGGCATGGAGGCCGACCGCATTGCGGCGATCGCCGCGACCGGCATCCCGGTGATGGGGCATATCGGCGTGATGCCGCAGACCGCCGGGCTCGGCCCCGGATACAAAAAACGCGCAAACCGCGAGCGCTTGTTGGAACAGGCGAAAAAGGTCGAAGCGGCGGGCGCGTACGCGATCGTGCTCGAGGTCGTCGATAGCGAGATCGCCGCGGAGATTACCGCATCGATCGCGATTCCGACGGTCGGGATCGGGGCCGGCGCTCACTGCGACGCGCAGGTACTCGTCCTGCACGACGTGTTGGGAATCTACTCGCAATCACCGCCGTTTGCGAAACGATTCGCCGAGCTCGGGGCGGCCGCAACCGAGGCGCTTGCAGAGTATGCTCGCGAAGTCCGCGAGCAGCGCTTTCCGGCGCATTAATCGCCCCGAACGCTATTCGCTCTGCGCGGGTGCTCCGGCCCGCCACGGGCTGTTTTCGATCGTCCGCGCAAAGACGTCGAAGAGCTCCGGATCGCTGACGCTTCCGCGCTCCTCGGCCATCACCGACATCGCCGCGTCGTGCGCAAGCGGCGGGCGATAGGCGCGCGTCTCGGTGAGCGCGTCGTAACAATCGGCGATCAAGATGATCCGCGCCCAGAGCGGGATCGCGTCACCGGCGAGTCCGTCGGGATAACCGCGTCCGTCGAAGCGTTCGTGGTGATGTCGGATCGCATTCACGATGCCGGTCGAGGCGTGGTGTTGTTGCCAATGCAGCGAGGATTGCGCGGCGACGATACGCGCGCCGAGGATGCTGTGGCTTTTCATGATCTCCCATTCGTGGGAGCTCAACGGCGAGGGCTTCAACAGCACGCGATCGGGAATCCCGATCTTCCCGACATCATGGATGTGGGCGGCCTCGCGTAGCGCGTCGATGTCGTCGGATTCCAGCGCGATCGCGCGCCCCAACGCTTCGGAGAGTCGGGCCACCTGCAAGCCGTGGACCGCTGTGTGCTCGTCGCGCACCTCGACGGCGGCGTGGATCGCTCGATCGACCTGGGTCACGGCTTCTCCCTTATCCGACATCAAAACGGGAGGCACTTCCATATTCCTCCACCCCCGTCGTACGGCGCCGCGTCGGCCACGCCGTGCCGATGCGTTGCCGATGCCCTATCGAAATCCCTCTCCTAACCCGCGTCCGGCTCCGGCTCGATGCGAGGAAAATCGCTGCGAGAAAAAGCGGGCATTGGGCAAGTTGCGTGGAAGCACCGCCTACAGTCACCTGCCGACTCCGGAGAGTGCATCTTCGGCACCGTGCAGGGGCTCTTTGGCCTCGGGAGCAGCTGCTACTCGCTCTTGCGGATCTACCCACCCCCATGCGAAGCAAACGCGCGTCGCATCCAAGGAGATGTCTCGAATGTACACCGAAGAAATCCTCACATGCGTCGATTGCGGACGCACGTTTACCTTTACCGTCAACGAACAGCAGTTCTACGCAAGCAAGGGCTTCACGAACAAGCCGAGCCGTTGCGCCGATTGTCGCGCTGCCCGTAAGGCGAGCGGCGGCCGCGGTGGAAGCGGCGGCGGCGGTGCCCGTCGTGAAATGTTTAAAGCGACCTGCAGCCAGTGCGGCGGCGTCGCCGAAGTCCCGTTCCAGCCCCGTGGTGATAAACCGGTCTACTGCCGCGACTGCTTCGCGTCGCGCCCCAGCTACCGCTAGGACCATGTGACAGACCTCGTTCGGCGCCGTATGAATCGCTACGGGCTCGCGGCGATTCATCTCGGCGCGCTCGGGGTATTCATTCCCGGTGCATTCCAGTTGAGCGCACTCGTGGTAGCCGCAATCATTGCCTACCTCACCGGTGCGCTCGGCATCACCCTCTTCTACCACCGCACGCTCACCCATCGCGGATTACGCTTACGTAAGCCGCTTGAATACGTGCTCGCGATCTTCGGCGCGCTCGCGCTGCAAGGCGATCCGATCCGCTGGGTGGCGACGCACCGCAAACACCATGCGAACGCCGACACCGAAAACGATCCACATGGAATGGATCGCGGTTTCCGTTGGGCGCATATTCGGTGGATCTACAAGCACAACGAGGCAATCCCAACCGAGGCGGAGATTGCACGCTTTGCACCCGACCTCTGCGGGAGCCGTTTCTATCGCTTCCTCGAGCGCACGCATGTCTACATGCAGCTCGCGCTCGCCCTTCTGCTCTTCGCATTCGGCGGATGGACCTGGGTCCTCTGGGGAATCTTCGTTCGCCTCGTCGCCGGCTATCACACCACGTGGCTCGTCAACAGCGCCGCGCACTCCCTCGGCTATCGAACCTACCGCACGGGCGATCTCTCGACGAACTGCTGGTGGGTCGCGCTCCTCTCGTGGGGCGAGGGATGGCATAACAACCACCACGCGTTTCCGTTTTCGGCGCGACATGGTCTGCGTTGGTTCGAATTCGATCCGACGTGGCTCAACGTGCGAATACTCGCATCGCTCAGACTCGCCGATCGTATCAAGCTCCCGGCGGCGAGCTCGCTCGCCCGCAACCTCCAGCCCGAACCGTAATCTCGCGCGGTCGCTCCGCCCTTATGAGGAGCGGGTCAGCGCGTGCGGAGCACGTTCGTGCTCGGCGGGCTCAGTCGGGTAGACTCCCGTCAGGCATCCAAGACACATCTCGTCGCGCTTGCGCCCGGTCGAAGCGATCAGGCCGTCGAGCGAAAGATAGCCGAGTGAATCTGCTCCGGTCTTCGCGCGAATTTCCTCGACAGTATAATTCGCGGCGATCAGTTCATCGTAACTCGCCATATCGACCCCGAGATAACACGGGTGCAGAATCGGCGGTGAGGTGATACGCAGATGCACTTCGCGCGCACCTGCTTCGCGCAACAGCGCAACGATTCGCGGCGTCGTCGTCCCGCGCACGATCGAATCGTCGACGACGACGACGCGCTGTCCGCGCAAATTCTCGACGACCGGATTGAATTTTAAATGCACCCCTCGTGAGCGCATTGATTGGTCGGGGCTGATAAAGGTGCGCCCGATGTAACGGTTTTTTATCAATCCTTCGACGTACGGCAAGCCGCTCTCGGTGGCATAACCGATTCCTCCGGGAACCGCGGAATCGGGAACGGCCATCACGCAGTCGGCATCGACTGGATGCTCGCGCGCAAGACGACGCCCCATTTCGTGTCTCGCCACATAGATCGAACGATTGTCAAACTTGGAATCGGGGCGCGCGAAATAAATATATTCAAACATGCACAGCGCGGGAAATTCATCCTTCACATGCACGTGATAGGAAGTGATGCCGTCGCGCGTGACGTGGACGACCTCCCCTGCCTCCACATCGCGAAGATAGCGCGCCCCCACCGTCGCAAGCGCGCAGGACTCGCTGGCGACGACATAACCGCCGTCGTCGAAGGTCCCGAGGCAGAGCGGCCGCACCCCCCATGGGTCGCGAAACGCGAAGAGTTCGTTCTCCGAGCAGAGGACGATCGAATAGGCACCGCGCGCCTTCTGCATCGCCGTCTCGATCCGCTCGATCATCGTTCCGGAGCTCTCGACGACGAGTTTTGCGAGCACTTCGGTATCCGATGATGCCTGCATCACCGTCCCGACCGGAAGCAAAGAACGCAGTTCGTCGGTATTGGTGAGATTGCCGTTATGCGCGAGCGCAAATTCGCCGATATCGCTGCGCTCGAGCAACGGTTGCGCGTTGACGACGATCGAGGAGCCCGTCGTGGAATAGCGCGTGTGCCCGACCGCGATATGCCCGCTTAACTGAGCGAGAATTTCCTCATTGAAGATCGCCCCGAGCAGCCCCATCTCTTTATGCGAGCGAAGCGTTCCACCGTCACCGGCAGCGATGCCGGCCGATTCTTGGCCGCGATGTTGGAGCGCGTAAAGGCCGAAGTAGGCAAGCCTCGCCGCATCACGACCTGGGGCGAAGAGACCGACAATCCCGCACACGTTGGGTCGCTAATCGTTCGAGCGGCGACCGCTGAAAATTTGCAATAACGCGAGAAAAATGTTGATCGCGTCGAGATAAATGCTCACGGCGAGCATGACCGCACTCGCTCCTCCTCCACCGGCGCGAATGCGCGCAAAATCCGCGAGCGTGAGCCCGGCGAAAATGAAGAGCACCACCCACGAGATCGCCGTCGGTGAGACGAAGTGAACGAAAAGCGAAACGATGCTAATCACGATGATCGCCATCAACGCCATCGCCAGCACGCCGTAGAGACGGCGGAAATCGAAGGTCGTCGCATAGACGACCGCGCCGAGTCCGAGCATCCCGAGTCCGGTGGTAAGGGCGGCGTTCACGACGACGCTGGGGCCATCGATGTGCGCATAGTAGGCGATCGTCGGCGCAATGCCGACGCCTTCGAGAAAAGTAAACGCGTAGAACATCAGTAACGCAAGCGGTTCGTTCGTGACGCTCATGCGTCGGATGGTTATGAGCAGAATAAATCCGCCGATGAGCGCCCCCAGCGCGAGAATGCCGGGTGCCATATCGCGAAAAAGATAGGCGGCGAGCGCCGTTATGCAGAGCCCGAGTCCGGTGATGCCGAGCACTTGGCTCAACAGTGCCGGCGTCGATACCGTCGCTCCATACGGAGGCGAGGGTGGTATGCGGTAGTTCATCGCTCTCTATAATCGCTCATGGGGGCGTTAAGGTTCCCTTCACCTTGCAGCCCCCCTGCCGCTCGAGAGCAGCAGTTGCGACGCAGTGATTTTGAGGTCGCCGCAAGAACACGGCTCCATGCGACTTGCCTTCGAACCGAAAGGAACGGCCTACATCTTGCGGGTCGCTCGTTTTTCGGTTTCGCAGAGCGCTTTTATGATCGTTGCTGCGATTCTTGTCGGGGTCGGCGGTGGGCTCGGCGCGGTCGCGTTTCGCGACATGATCGCGGGCGCCGGCTGGCTGGCGTTCGGTCGGCTTCTTCCGTTTTTGCATGCGTACCTCGGCCCGATCGGCATCATCCTCCTGCTCGCGATCGGCGGCTGCGCCGCCGTCGCCTTCGCCGTCCGCTTCGCTCCCGAAGCGAAGGGGCATGGCGTTCCCGAGGTGATGGAGTCGGTTGCTCTGCGCGGCGGAGTGATGAGGCCGCGCATCATCGCGATCAAATCGATCGCTTCGGCGATCTCGATCGGCTTCGGTGGGAGCTGCGGGCGCGAGGGCCCGATCGTGCAGATCGGTTCGGCGATCGGTTCGGTTGTCGGTCAGGCGGTCGGTGCGCCCGCATCGATCGTGCGAACGCTCGTCGCCTGTGGCGCAGCCGCGGGAATCTCCGCGACCTTCAATGCACCGATCGGCGGCGTCTTCTTCGCCGCCGAGGTCATCCTCGGCGAATTTGCACCGCGCTCCTTCGCCGCAATCGTCGTCTCCTCGGTTATCTCGGCGGTGGTCGGTCGCGCGTTTTTAGGCAACCATCCGTCGTTCAATGCCGCCGCGTTCCAACTCGCATCGCCCTTGGAACTCCTGCTCTACGGTGTGCTCGGCGTGCTTGCCGCCCTCTGGGCGACCGGTTTCGTCAAGCTCCTCTACGCCGTCGAAGATCGCTTCAACGCTGCGCGCTTCCCGGCATGGGCGAAGGGTGCGCTTGGTTTTGCCTGCGTCGGCGCGATCGGCATTTGGTTTCCGCAGGTCTTCGGCGTCGGTTACCGCCCCATCCAACAGGTGCTCTACGAGCACGTCGCCGCTCCGCACGCCTTTCTCCTCGCCGCGCTCAAGCCGCTGGCAACCTCGCTTACGCTCGGCAGCGGTGGTTCGGGGGGCGTCTTTGCGCCCTCGCTTTTTACCGGCGCATTTCTCGGCGATGCATACGGTCGGGTCGTTCACGGGCTCTTTCCGCTCTGGACCGGCCCGCCCGCAGCCTACGGTCTCGTCGCGATGGCGGCGCTCTTCGCCGCCGCCGCCGAGGCGCCGATCACCGCGATCATGATCGTCTTCGAGATGTCGAGCGATTACACGATCGTTCTTCCGCTGATGGTCACCGTAGTGATCGCTTCGTTGCTCGGGCGTCGTCTGCTCGGCGCTACCGTCTACGAACAGAAACTGCTGCGGCGCGGCATCGACTGGAAGAAGGCGCGCAATCCGGGCTTCTTTACCCGTCTCACGGTCGCGGCCTATACCCGCAAGGCTCCGGTCGTCGCGCAGGTTGGTGAAACGATCGCCGATGCGATCAATGAAGAGCGCGACGAAAATGAGTTGGCGATTCCCGTCTGCGACGGCGAGCGCTTCATCGGCGTCGTGACCGCACTCGATCTTGCCCGCGCAGTCGCCGAACGGCGCGGAGCCGAGCCGCTCCGCTCGATCATCCACCTGCACCCCGGCGCGCTCGCACCAACCGATACGCTCGACCGCGCCGCAGCGTTGATGGCGGAGAGCGATACGCCGCTGCTTCCCGTCTTGGGTGAGAACGAAACCTTGATCGGCATCCTCACGCGGCGCGATCTGCTCCTCGCCTATCGGAACGCCGGGAACACGTAGCCTCGCGTCGTTAAAATTGCGCGATATCGGTGCGAAAGGTGAGGTCGACATCACCGAAGCGTTCGCGGAGCATCCGCACGCCGGCGTAGGCGCGTTCGCGCGCTTCATGCAGCGTCGCACCGACCGCGCTCACCGTGAGTACGCGCCCGCCCGGACTGCTCACCGTGCCTTCGACGAGGCGCGAGCCGCCCCAGAAACAGCGCACGCCGTCGGGGAGCCTCACCTGCGCCGGAAGATTCGCAATCGGCGTGCTTTCGAGCGGGTACCGCGAACTCGCCAAGACGACACCGACGCAGGGTTCGGGGTTCACGTGCGCGACCGAGAGATCGAGCGCACCTTCGGCGCATGATTTGAGCAACGCAGCAAAATCACCGCCGATCCGCGGCACGATCGCCTGCGTCTCGGGATCGCCGAAGCGCACGTTGAATTCGATCACCTGCGGGCCATCGGCGCACCACATCAGGCCGGCGTAGAGCACGCCGACGTAGCGTTCGTTCTCAGCGGCCAAACCCCGCAGCATCGGCGCGAAGATCCGCTCGCGCACGATATCCATATAGCCTTCGGGAAAGCCGTGCGGCGGAGAGTAGGCGCCCATACCGCCGGTATTCGGTCCGGTATCGCCATCGCCGGCGCGTTTGTAATCGCATGCGGCGATGAGCGGCATCATCGCGCGTCCGTCGCAGAGCGCAAAGACGGAGAGCTCGCGCCCGACCAGACGCTCCTCAAGAACGATATCGGTGCCGCCGCCGGGAATCGCTCGCTCGCCGTACCAACTAGCGAGTAGTGCCTCTGCTTCTGCAGGGCCGGAGGTCACGACAACCCCTTTGCCTGCGGCTAAGCCGTCGGCTTTCACCACGACGCCGCGCTCGCCCCACGAAGCGAGCACCTTGCGCGCCGTGTCGAGCGTATGTACGACCGAATAGCGCGCCGTTGGAACGCTGTTGCGTTCCATGAAGCGCTTGGCAAAACTCTTCGAACTCTCCAGACGCCCGATCGAACGATTCGGACCGAAGACCGAGATGCCGAGCTCGCGTGCGCGGTCGGCGACGCCGGCGGCGATCGCCGTCTCGGGGCCGATCACGACGAGATCGATTCGTTCTTGGAGCGCGCGTTCGGCGATCCCCTTCGCGTCGGTCACCGCAAGATTCCAGTTGGTTCCGTAGAGTTCTGTCCCCGCGTTACCCGGTGTCGTAAAGAGCGCCTCGCAGGACGGCGATTGCGCGATGCGCCAACCGAGCGCATCTTCGCGAGCACCATTCCCGACCAACAGGACGCGCATCACTCCCACTCCACCGTTGCCGGTGGTTTCGAGGTAATATCGTATGCAACACGGTTCACACCGGAAACTTCGTTGACGATGCGGGTCGATATGCGGGCGAGGAGCTCGTGCGGTAGACGCGCCCAATCGGCGGTCATGCCGTCTTCGCTCACGATCGCGCGCACCGCGACGAGATTCGCGTAGGTGCGGCCGTCGCCCATTACGCCGACCGATTTCACCGGCGTCAGGACGGCGAAATACTGCCACGGGTGTGGTTCGAGTGCGCTGCGATCGATCTCTTCGCGCACGACCGCATCGGCCTCGCGGACGACCTCCAATCGCTCCCGGTCGACCGCACCGATAATCCGGACGGCGAGTCCGGGCCCCGGAAAGGGCTGCCGCGCTACGATATGCTCCGGCAGACCGAGTACGCGGCCGAGCGCGCGCACTTCATCTTTGAAGAGCGAGCGGAGCGGTTCGACGAGCGCAAACTTCATATGCTCGGGGAGGCCGCCGACGTTATGGTGCGATTTAATCTTATGCCCGGCTTTACTCTGCGGCGTCTTCGATTCGATGACGTCGGGGTAGAGCGTTCCCTGAACGAGGAAGCCGACATCGGGCAATTTCGCGGCCTCTTCTTCGAAGATCGCGATGAATTCGTGCCCGATCAGGATGCGCTTGCGCTCCGGGTCTTCGATATCGGCCAACTTTGCGAGAAAGCGCTCCGAGGCATCGACATGAATGACGTTGAGATGCAGAACGTCGCGGAACGCCGCTAAAACCTCGTTCGCTTCATTTTTGCGCAGGAGGCCGTGGTCGACGAAGATGCAGGTTAGTTGTTCGCCGATCGCGCGAGCGACCAGCGTCGCGGCGACCGCCGAATCGACGCCTCCGGAGAGCGCACAGATCACGCGCCGACCACCGACGCGTTCGCGAATCTCGGCGATGCTGCTTTCGAGAAACGACTCCATCGCCCAATTCGGGGTGATCCCGGCGATCTTACGGAGAAAGTTTTCGATCAGTTGCTTTCCGTATTCCGTGTGGACGACCTCGGGGTGGAACTGCACGCCGACCATCTTGCGCTTCTTGCTGCCGATTGCGGCGATCGCGCAGCGTGGCGTCGCCGCCAACGCGGCGAAGTCCGCCGGTAAGCGCTGCACCGAATCCCCATGCGACATCCAGACACGCGATTGCTCCGGAACCGCCGCGAGCAACGGATGCGATGCGTCGAGAACACGCAACGTCGCCGGTCCATATTCGGGAGCCCCACCGGAGACCAACTCGGCCCCCACCTCGCGGGCGAGTAACTGCATACCGTAGCAGATTCCCAAGATCGGTAGACCGCTGCTAAAGAGCGCCGGGTCGCACATCGGCGCGCCTTCGGCAAGCGTACTCTCCGGGCCGCCGGAGAGCACGAGCGCCGAGGGATCGAGCGTGAGGATATCCTTCCACGGCCGGTCGTATGGAACGATTTCGCAATAGAACCCGGCCTCTCGCACGCGTCGTGCGATCAGTTGGCTATACTGTGCTCCAAAGTCGAGGATGACGACGGTCTTCATAGCGTTATGTTAGCACCTCTGCCAAACGTCCGGCCTCGCGCGCAAATGCCAATTCCATCGCGATGCGCTCGCCGACTGAAATATCGCGCCCCCAACGGTACGACGAATAGGGCGTGAAGCGCGTTCCAGGCGATCCCGGAATGCGCAGCGAGACATCGTAACAGACGAACTCCTTCGGCGGGCCCGCGACGATCGCGCACTGCAATGCAAACGGCCCGATTGCGCCCGGCGGAAGCGCACGACGTGCGGCGGCGACAAAGCGCTCGCCCATCTCGAATGCCGACTCCAACGTCGACTCCGTCAGGGTTGCGGCGATATGTCCCGCTTCCTCCAGGCGCATCGGTACATCGCGCAATTGTTCGTAGACCGAAGGCGGCACGTTACGAAAGCCTTCGAGATTGGTTTGCCGACGCGTATCGGTCCCCATCAGCTCAAGCTCGTCGAGCATCGGTGAATAGAAGAAATTCAAGTTGATCGATGGTCCGAGCGCAAATTCTTCAATAATCGCTCCGGCGAGTCCGGCTTCGTCGAGTATCCCTTCGGCGATCAACCGCGCGCTGACTTCGCGATATTGCGCCGGATTCGCACAAAGAAAGAACGCTCGCTCGAAACGCACGCGTGCATGCGGTGCCTTCACCATGACGAGACGATCGATCTCCTCGGGCGAACCGAATTGTCGTGGATGACGGATACCTGCGCTTGCCAACAGATCGTACTGGTTCCCCGCCTCGTCGCGTTCCTCGGCCCGCAGGAGAAAGCGATTACCAAAGAACGGCACGAGCATCCGCCGCTCGATTTCATCGTAGCTGAAATGTTGGTGAAGATAGACTTCAAACGAACGATTCGCGCAGAAGACGACGTTCCGCTGCAAAAGCTCTCGCTGCACCCGTTCGTCGAGGAGATCGGCAAAACGTTCGAGTTCGATCACGTCGTCGACGCAACCGCGTGGAATCGCACCATCGCGCCGCCGAAAATGCTCGGTGTAGGTGCGCTCGCGCCCCCGCGCGGTCACCACCAGGTTCCGAAACCCGCGCAACTTCGCCCCTGCGGCGACCTCGAGCGCCGAGTGGCTTCCGATCGAACAGAGTGTTAACGCATCGAGATCGTATCCGCGCAGCGTCTCTTCGACAGAGGTAAATTCAGCCATCGGCTACAGAACGCTCGAATCGTCGAGCACGGCCTGGAGATTCGAGGCGAGCAGCGCGTTTTTGATCTCGCGCGCGATACGGCGACCGGTCGACATCGGCTCTGAATAATTGAGATACGAATACGGCGATCCATCAATGAAAAGGTTACTGCCGGCAACGATGCGCGCCGAGATCTCCATGATGTAGAAATGCATATTCGGCGTAATGATCGTTTCGATGCAGAACGCTCCGAAGAGCCCTTTCGGGCCGCAAATTTCCTTACTCACGCGAACGACGTTATCGCCCATCTCCAATGCTTCGGCGAGCATCGATTCGCGCAGGCTCACCGGCGAATTCCCGACCACGACGTAGGAGGGGTCGACATCCATGCCTTCCTGCGCCGCTGCCGGAATGCGGCCGAGCGAGTCGACGTTGGTCTCGTAGCGACGATCCATCGACATGATTTCGAGTTCGCCGGAGAGCGGAGAGTAAAAATAGTGAATGTAGAGCGGTACGCCGATGATATATTCTTGAATCGTATATTGAGCTTTCAGCGAGCCGGCCCGCTCTTCGAAATCGGCGGCATCGCGTATGAACATGTAGCCCTTGCCGCCGGCGGCGCCATAGAGTTTGACGATCACCGGGCGGTCGATCTCGGCACCGCTCTTAAATTGGCGCGGCAACCGCAGCCCCGCGCGCGTCAACCAGTCGCGTTGCAGTTCGCGGCTCGCTTCCCAATCGAGCACGGCCTTATTCCCAAAGTAGGGAACGGTCATCTTCTTATGCTCTTCGGGGGAGAGATAGGCGACGAAGGAGCCGTGCGGGACGACAATCGCTTTGCGAGCGCGTAACTCTTCGAAGAGCGTCGGAAACGCCGAGTAGGACGGGAGGACGATGACTTCGTCGACAAAGCGAAACGAGCGATAGAGCCGTTCGGTCTGGGGGTTGGTGATCGCCAACGTCCGAAAACCTTCATCGCGCGCCCCTTTGAGAATCTGGAGCGCAGAGTGCGAGCCCAACGTCGCGATGGTGTAGTGCCGATTCATCGGATCGCCCTTTCGATGGCAGGGTTACAAAGTAGTCGCGCGCATGCGGCGTCAAGATCGTCGTTGCCGAGCGGCTTTCCGGCGTTATCGTAGAGACGCCAGCCCACAAGGCGACGCATCGGCAGCGAGCGGGGGGCATCGATCGCCTCGATCCACACCTCGCCCTCGCGCGGATGAGCACTGGGCACATGTTCGAGACGATGTTTATTGGGGTTGAAGAGACGTTCGTCACGTTCGATCGAGGCGGCGAGCCGTTCTTCACCTTCATCTCCGGTGAAGAGCAGAATATCAGCACGCTGCACGCGCGCGACCGCCACTCCTAAACGTTGAAGTGCGCGCATCGCCGTGAAGGCCTCGTTATCGGGAATTTTCAACTCGACGGCAAAAACGCGTTCCATCTCTACAGGCGCTCCAACGCGGTAACGAAACTCTTGAAAAGTACGCTTCCACCCGAAGGTGCGAGCGGATCGGAGCCCTCGCGGCGATCGAGATGGTTAAAGTTCCAGGCATCGCGCTCGGGATGTGGCATGATCGCCAAGACATTTCCCTCGCGATTCGTCAACGCCGCGGCGCCGTGCGCCGAGCCTTGCGGAGCGAGGTGCGCATCGGTCGCGCCGGCGGCATCGGCGTAACGAAAGACGATATAGCCATCGCGATCGAGTTCGTCGAGGTGAGCGGGCGCAGCCGCGAGTCGCCCCTGGGCGTGCGCCGCCCAGGCCGGAATCAACAGATTCTCCGGCAGTGCAGCGGCGATCGCGCAGCGCGTCGCGGGAACGGTACGGCGCAAGAGCACGCGTTCGCAGATAAAATGCCCCTGCGCGTTATGCGTGAACGCGGCGGTCGGTCGACGGATCTCCCCCGTGCCGGGTGCAAGGCCGGCCTCTAATAAAATTTGCGCGCCGTTGCAGATGCCCATGACGTACTTCCCGGCCTGCGCGCCCTCGATCACGGCGTCGAGCATCGCATCGTGCGCCGCGATCGCTCCGGCGCGAATGCGATCTTCATAGGCGAAGCCTCCCGGAAGCACAAACGCGTCGTAATAGACGAGGCTCGCTGCCTCGCTCCAATGGACGATGCGCGCATCGGCGCCGCAATCGACGAGAAGATCGCGCGTCTCCTCTTCGGAGTTCGTGCCCGGGAAAACGAGAACGGCGACGCGCGCCTTCATGGAAAGAGCTCCTCCAGCGGCCGCGACCAGCTCCGGTGCAGATCCGCGATCTCCCACGCTTCATCTTCGAACGCGAGCAACGGCTCCGCAATCGTCGTTCCGATCTCGCGCACGCTCTCCAATGCTCCGGCAAGCTCTTCGAAGCGTTCGACATCGCGATCTGCGACTTCGACCACGATGCCGCCCGATTCGCCGAAAGCCGACTCGAATCGTCCGGCCGCCGACCATCCGGCGTAGCCGTCGAGATCGATGCCGATCGGCGCGCGGCGATCCGCCAGAGCACCGAAACTCATCTCGGCAAGCGTGACGAAGAGACCGCCGTCGGAGATATCGTGGGCACTCCGCAGCAGCCCGTTGCTCGCCGCAGCGAGCACAAAACGATGTTCGGCAACGATGCGTTCGATATCGATCTCCGGCACCGCTTCGTCGGCGAGTGCGAGAATCGAGGCGAGAACGCTTCCGCCGAGCGCACGTTGGGTCTCACCGACGAGATAGAGATGCGAGCCGATCTCTTTGAGCGGCAGCGTGACGCAGTGCGACAGGTCGGTCAATCGTCCGAGACATGCAACGATCGGCGAGGCCGGAATCGCATGGCCGTTCGGCGCGCCGTTATAGAGACTGACGTTTCCCGATACATACGCAAGCCCGAAGTCACGCGCGGCCCGTGCAAGGCCGTCGACCCCGGCGACGAGTTCGCCGTACTGCCGCGCATCGCGCGGACTCCCGTAGTTCAAGCAATCCGTTAAGCCGATCGGTTCGGCACCGACCGCCACGACGTTTCGAATCGATTCGTATACGGCATGTTCGGCGGCGCGTTGCGGATCGAGACGACCGATCCGCGGATTTCCGTCGACACTCAAAGCAAACGCAAGCCGCGATCCGCGGATCGGCGCCATGACGCCGGCATCGGCCTCGCCGCGCGGAATAACCGTCCGTCCGCGAACGACCGCGTCGTAGTGGCGGTAGAGCGGCGCTCGCGAGCAAACGTCACGATGGGCGAGAATCTGGTGAAAGAGATCGTCGAGCGAACGCTTGCAGTGAAGATCCTGCTCGCGGCGCATCGGCGGCGGCGTCGGTGCCTCGACGGGCAACGTGTCGCGAACGCTCCCGGTGAGAAAATCGATCGGTACGTCCATCACGATCTCGCCGAGATGGCGAAGTTGGTAGCGTTGCGCCGCCGTCGCGCGACCGATACGCACCGCACGCGCATTCTGTGCGACCTGCGGAAGCGAGAACTCCTCGTTGTAAATGCGCTCGACCTCGTCGACGATCTCTTCGGGAAGCGCCCACAGGAGTCGCTCCTGCGTCTCACCGACGGCGATCACTTCGGGGAGTAGCCGATCGAGCGCGACGTTCACGCTATCGAGATCGACCTCGGCGCCGAAACCGCCGGCACTGCAGAGCTCTGCCGAACAGCCCATGATGCCGCCTGCACCGAGATCCTTGAAGCCGGCCTCGATCCCTCGCTCGCGAAGCAGCGAAAAGACGCGATAGCTCGCCCGCATGATCACGTTTTTCAGAAACGGATCGGGAACTTGCACGGCGCCTTTGTTGCTCTGCGCCTCCTGCGCATCGAGCGCAACCGATGAAAACGAGGCTCCGCCGAAACCGCTGGCATCGGTTGCCTTCCCCACCAGCAGCAACACGAAATTCTCACCATGACGGGGAACCCGTGAGTGGATAACCTCCGACTCTTTTACGAGGCCCAGCGCAACGACGTTCACCAAGACGTTGTCATCGAAATCGCCGTCGAAGTAACAATCGCCGGCGAGATTGGGAACACCGATCGCGTTACCGTATGCGGCGATTCCGTCGACGACGCCGCGCGCTACGGCGCGCTGATGTTCGCGCCCCGAATCGACGCTCCCGAAGCGCAGCGGATCGGCGACGGCGACCACTTCGGCGCCCATGCAGAGAACATCGCGAACGATGCCGCCGATGCCGGTTGCGGCGCCTTCGAACGGCACCACTTGCGAGGGATGATTGTGCGACTCATGAGCGATGACGATTCCATAACGCTCGCCTTCGTGTTCGCCGAGGTGCAGAATGCCCGCGTCCTCGGCCGGGCCGAGCACGACATCGGGTCCGGCAGTCGGCAGTCGCCCGAGCAGCGCCCGGCTCGACTTATAGGAACAATGCTCGCTCCACTGCGCATCGAAAGCATAAAGCTCCACAAAACTCGGTGCGCGCTCCAGCCGCTGCGCGATACTCCGCAGTTCGTCGACTCGCAATGCCAATCCCAACGCATCGGCTTGCTCGCGCAACGCCTCATCGTCGAGTTCTGCGACCTTTAGATCACGCAATGACGGCCCCCGGCGGAAGTTGCTGCTGGAGCAAAGCATCGACCCGGAGCATCTCCGAGCGCGCGTTCGATTGCGCGAGCATCACGCGACCGAACATCGCCGAATCGTCGATCGCCAATAACTTCGCGCACGCAAGCGCGATACGATGCGCTTCGTCATTCCCATCGATCACCGGCGAACTCGCGCTGCCGTCGAGCGTTGCGCGCAGCGTGTGATCGCCGATCGCTACGAAGATTGGCCGCGCAAAACTCGCTTCGATCTGCGATACGATCTGTAATACATAGCCCGGCGTGACCGTCACGCTTGCGAGGTGGCGTGCCGTCGGAATACCGAACGCATGCAGGGCAGCGGCGACCTCATTCGCCTGCTCGACGATCGATTCGTCGTCAACGAAAATCGCCGCAACCCCCGGTCGCATCGCCGGAAAACTTCCGACGAACTCCGCGACTTGGTCGTACGCCGCTTTGACGCGAACAAGCCCGGCCTCATCGACGGGGTCAAGATTCCGATAGAGCTGCTTATCGAGCATTTGGTCTTCGCGCCCGTGCCGCCAAATACGCCACGAATCGTTATCGATCACGTCGGCAATGACGAGCTGCCCTTGATTCTCTCCACCGATTAATCGACCGAATTCGATCTTTAAATCGACGAGCAAGACGTCGCGGTGTCGCCATGCATGGGCGAGAATTTCGAATGTCAGCCGCGCGATCTCGCTCATTGCGCCGATCTCATTCGGCGAAGCGATACCGCGGGCAGCGATCTCTTCGGGTGCGATCAGCGGATCGTGGTTTGCGTCGTCTTTGAGGAAAAACTCGGTGACCCGCGGAACCAAAATCGATCCGCGTTGGAGACCCGCATGTCGACGCGCGAATGAACCTGCCGCAACGCCGCGAACGACCACCTCGAGCGGAATCATCGAACAACGACGTACCAACATTTCGTTGTCGTCGTCGTCCTCGCCGCCGTTGAGAAAATGCGTCGGAAGGCCGCAGAGATTGAGGAGCCGGAAGACGCGCGAGGTCGTTTGCGCGGCGAGCCGCCCTTTCCCGGCGATCTCGTCGCGCCGTGCGCCGTCGCCGGCAGTAATTGCGTCACCTTGAGCGACGACGAGTTGGTCGGGAGAGCTCGGCACCTCGTAGAGAATTTTCGTTTTTCCGCGAGCGATCTCGATGCCTTTATCCACGTTGTTCCTCCGCGGGGCGATGTGCGACAATTCGCTGTTCCGGGAATTTCGGCAGTTCTTCGATCTGCTCGGCAACCATACGCGCGCGGCGAGCCGCAAGGCCGACGTGCCCCGTTGGGTCGAGCGAACGGCGAATCTCCGCAGGGTCGATAAACTCCGTGAGCGATCGATCTCCCGCAAGCAGCGTCGCCAACGGATTATCCTCGCCTCGCGCGAGCGCATCCCACGCTTCCATCGCGCGTCCACGCAGCGTCTCATGCAGTTCTTGACGATCGCCGCCGACGCGAGCCGCCTCCATCATTACGCGCTCGGTTCCGGCGAACGGCCCGTAGGTGCGGACGTTCTGCGCGATCCGTCGCTCGTCGATGCGTAGCCCACGAACCACTTTCAACGCGAGCGAGAGAATTTCATCGACGCAGAGCAGGGCTTCAGGAATAGTCGTGCGTCGATTCGCGCTATCATCGAGCGTGCGCTCGAGATAGTTCGTCGCTGCGTTCTGCCAAGCGACATCGGCGTATGCGGGCAACAGCCGCGCCAGCGAATCGATGCGCTCGCAGAGAATCGGATTCCGTTTGAACGGCATCGCGCTGCTGCCGACCTGCGCGCTCCCGAAGGGCTCGGCGAGTTCGCCGAACGGCGGAGCGCTAAGAATACGAATGTCGGCTGCGAATTTCGAGAGCGAGGTGCCGATGCCGGCGAGCGCACTCAATAAAAGATAGTCGAGTTTCCGCGTGTAGGTCTGCGTGCTCGCCGCGCGTGCCTCAAGGCCGAAATGTTCCAGGACATCGCGCTCGAGTTCGATCGATGCGCCGCCGCCGAGCAATTGTTCGTAGGATGCCGAGGTGCCGACCGCTCCGCGCATTCCTTTGGTCGTCATCTGCGCGAAGACGTGGCGAAGGTTGGCATCGTCGATGAGCAGGTCTTGCGCGTAAATCGCAAAGCGATATCCTAGCGTCGTCGGCTCTGCGGGCTGCAGATGCGTGAACGCCATGCAGAGGCGATCCGCCTGCGAAAGAATTCGCTCGCCGAAAGCGGAGAGCAGCTCGCGAAGATGCTCGCCGAGCATCGAAAGGGCGCGCCGAATACGATAGGTCTCGACGGTATCTTCGATATCCATCGAAGTCGCGCCGAGATGCAGCTTGCCGCCGCCGATGCGCGCCTGCGACGCATACACGCGAATCTCGGCCATCAGATCGTGGTGAATCGAGCGCTCGATCTCGAGCGCCGCTTCGATATCGATCTCGTCGGCATGCGCGCGGAGGTCGGCGAGTTCGGCCTCGCTGACGAGGCCATGCTTTGATTCGGCCTGCGCTAAGGCGATCCAAACCTCGCGCCACAGCCGCCGCCGCGTTCGCTCCGAGAAGAGCGAGCGCACGTCCTTGCGACCGTACCTCCAAGAGAACGGCGATGCATAACTGGAGTGATCCATGGGTGCTCGCCGCTTTTCGCTTCGCGCGTAGCCGCGGCCTCGTTTGCGGGGCGTGTTTTCTGGGCTCGCGCCGCCGTTCAACGCAGGGCGAGTTCGAGGCTGGTCCGCTCGACGAGGAGGCGGATATCCTCGAGGTCGCCGCCGGCCCGCCCGGTCACGATGCTCTCGATCCCGCGCAGGGCCCGCTCGTAGCCTGCCCGCGCCCGCACCTCGCCGATCCGGCGAGCGATCGGTCGCAGCGCCCGCTCGCGCCAGGCCATCCGTGCGGGCAGGGTGCCGCCGGGGCGCGCCATCTCCCAAAGCATCGCGTATTCATTGGCGAGCGCGGAGAGCAGCGGCATCGCCGCGTTTCGCGGGTCGTGCTCGAAACAATCGCCGAGGATCGAGAACGCTTCGGCGACCCGCCCCTCGACCAGCGCCCCGGCGAAGCGATAGGGCTTCGGATCGTCGACGGCAAGGCTCTCCTCCTCGAGATCGGCGAGCGAGATCTTCCGCCCGAGCAACGCGAGCTTCCCGAGGTCGTTGCGGATGCTTGCAAGGTCGCTCTCGGTGCGCGAGAGGTGCGCGAGCACCTGTCGCTCGGCCTCGACCCCGGCAGCAGCAAGCTCCTCGGCCACGAAGCGCGCCCGAATCTCTTCGTTGACCGTGCAGTCGATGCGCGTTGCGCTGCGCCCTAGTTGCGAGCCGATCGATGCGGGTCGCACCGAGCGCGGCGCGAGCAGATCGCAGATCACCAGCAGATTCTCGCTCTCGCCCGAGCGCTGCGCGAGTTCGACCAGCGCGCGCCGCGCGGCCGCCTTCGCGCTCTGCACCTCGTTCACCAGAACGACCCTGCGGGCGGCGAGGAACGGCATCGCCGAGATCGCTTCTTCGATCTGCGCGCAATCGTCGACGCTTTCGAAGATGACGCTGCTATAGTTCAGCGCGCGAACATCTTCGGCGAGCTCGCGAGCGAGAATTGCATCGCGTACGCGCTCTGCAAGGAACCGGTCGGTCCCCTCAATGACGACGATCGCCCCAAGTTTCGGTCCCCCGTCGAGGAAATCGTAGGCCTTCACGCGCGGCTGCTCTCGCGGTGCAACAACGTCGACCATTGCGGGCGACCGGCGAGCCCGGCGATGCTCTCGGCATACGGCGGGCGCAGCACGCCGTACTCGGTTACGAACGCTGCGACGAGGTGCCCCGGCGTGACGTCGAAGGCCGGGTTGAAGACCGCCGCGCCCTCCGGGGCGACGAGCCGTCCGCCGATCGCGGTTACCTCTTCGGGCGCTCGTTCTTCAATGGGAATCTCGGCGCCGGAGGCGAGCGTAAAATCGAATGTCGAGCGCGGCGCGGCGACATAGAACGGTATGTGGTGATGCGCCGCGAGTATCGCGAGATTGTAGGTACCGATTTTATTTGCCGTATCGCCGTTGCAGGCGATGCGATCCGCGCCGACGATCACCGCATCGACACGACCGCGCGCCATGGCAATCGCCGCCGCCGCATCGACCTGCAGCGTCGCTTCGATACCGGCGCGTCGACACTCAAGATAGGTCAATCGCGCCCCTTGCAAGAGCGGGCGCGTTTCGTCGACGATCGCATGCGGCGCAAGCCCGGCTCGCTGCGCGGCGATCAAGACGCCGAGCGCCGTGCCGTATCCGGCGGTCGCTAACGGCCCGGTATTGCAGTGCGTCAACACGCGCGCGCCCTTTGCGAACAGCGCGATGCCGTTTTCGCCGATCGCCGCATCGATCGAACGCTGCTCGGCGTGAATCGCGAGCGCCTCGGCAAGAATATCCTCCGCTGCGAGTACGCGGTCGACCGCCCAAGCAAGATTTACCGCGGTCGGTCGCGCGGTGCGCACCCGCATCGCCGCAGCGGCGAAGGCGTCGTCGTCGCGCTCGAGCGAGCGCAGCACGGCGATACCGTAGGCGGCAAAGACACCGATACAGGGTGCGCCGCGCACCGCGAGCGAGGCGATCGCCGCGACGATCTCGTCGCAGTTTTGCGCAGTTTCGTAACGAATCTCCGCCGGTAATAAGCGTTGATCGAGATACTGGAGAACGCCGTCGGCGAAACGGACGGGATCGAGCGCCTCGCTCATAACGCGAGCAGCGACGCCGCCGCAAAAGCCGCGTCGTAGCCCTTATCGCCGCGCGCGGGGTCAGCGCGCTCCTCTGCCTGAGCGAGTGTTTCAGTGGTGAGCACACCGAAGCCGACCGGTGCACCGGTGCGCAGTTGCACCTCCATCAAACCGCGCGCGCACTCTCCGGCGACGAAATCAAAATGCGGCGTCTCGCCGCGAATGACGACACCGAGGGCGACGACCGCGTCGGCTTCGCCGTCCTGCAAAACTTTCAACGCCGCGAGCGGGAGCTCAAAACAACCGGGAACGTCGAAAAAACGCACGTCTTCATCGCGAACGCCGCAATCGCGCAAAGCGCGTTTCGTTCCGTCGACCATCTGCTCGGTGAGTTCGAAGTAAAAGCGTGCGACGATAACGGCAAAACGTTTGCCCGCGCACGACGGCACGGGCAAACGTCGAATGGTGGATCGGTCGTCGGCTTTCACGATGCGGGCGCGTTCTGAACCGATTCGTCGAAGAGATGCCCCAGCTTCGAACGCTTCGTCCCCATGTATCGCCGGTTGAACGGCGTCGGCACCGTCTCCATCGGGACGCGCTCGACGATCTTGAGGCCGTAGCCCTCTAAGCCGAAAATCTTTCGCGGGTTGTTGGTGATGAGTTTCAGTTCTTTGATTCCAAGATCGACGAGAATTTGCGAGCCGATGCCGTAATCGCGTTTATCGACCGGCAACCCGAGCGCCAGATTCGCTTCCACCGTATCGGCACCGTTGTCCTGCAATTGGTAGGCGCGGAGTTTGTTGGCCAGCCCGATGCCGCGACCTTCTTGGCGCAGATAGAGCAGCACGCCGCGCCCGGCATCGGCGATCATCCGCATCGCGCCATCGCGCTGCGCGGCGCAGTCGCAACGGATCGAATGGAGTGCATCGCCGGTGAGGCATTCGCTGTGCACGCGAACGAGAAGATCTTTGCCGTCGCCGATCTCGCCCATCACCAACGCGATGTGCGTATTTTCGTCAACGGAGGTCTCGTAGGCAATACCGCTCCAAAGACCGTAGGTCGTCGGAAGCGAGAACTCGGCGACGCGCGTAACGAGTTGTTCGGTTTTCATTCGGTAAGCGATGAGCTCCCTTACAGTGACAAGCTTCATGCCGTGGTGATCGGCAAAAGCTCGTAACCCGTCACGCCGCTCCATCGTTCCATCTTCGGCCATGATTTCGCAGATAACGCCCGCCGGAGCAAGGCCGGCAAGCCGAGCGAGATCGACGGAAGCCTCCGTCTGACCGGCCCGCACCAATACCCCGCCTTCGCGCGCGCGCAACGGAAACATATGTCCGGGACGGAGAAAATCCGCCGGCGCTGCGAGTGGATCGAGCAACTTCAGAATCGTCGCCGCGCGATCGTGCGCCGAGATTCCCGTCGTCGTCAGATCGCGCGCTTCAACCGAGACGGTGAAGGCGGTTTCGTGAACGGCGGTATTGTCGCTCACCATCATCGGGATATCGAGTTCGTCGAGTCGCTCGCCGGTCATCGCGATACAGATTAAACCGCCCGCTTCTTTGCGCATGAAGTTGATCGCTTCGGGAGTAATTTTCTCGGCGGCGAGGACGAGGTCGCCTTCGTTTTCGCGATCCTCGTCGTCGAGAACGACGACCATCTTCCCGGCGCGAATATCGGCGATCGCTTCCTCGATCGGGTCGGTGACCGACTCGCGCTCGACCTTCGGCACGGCGAGTTCGGGGAGGATGCGGGAGAGCCGTTCGAAGCTCTGGTAGGAGGGCTGGCGCCGACCGGCGCGGAGGAGCGAGATCGCCGATTCCGTGACCCCGGAGCGCGTGGCAAGCTCGGCGGCACTCATGCGGCTGCTCTCGAGGGCGGCATTTAACCGTTCGGCAAAGCTCGGCATGAGCGAAACCTACGCCCAGTCTTTTCAGTTGTCAAGCGACTTTGAGGGGGGGGGGTGGCCGCGTCCCGGCCATTAGAAAGTAAGGATCGGTTTGATGCAGCGCGCCGCGCGCAGGTCGGCGTAGGCGGCGGCGACCTCGGCGAACGGGCGGATCGTCGCGCCGAGGCGCTCCGCGCTCACCACCCCCGCTGCGAGCAACGCGAGCGCCGCGCGCGTATCGTCGGGGCCGCAGGAGTAGCTCGCGATCATGCGGCGGTCGCCGAAATAGAAGCTCGCCGGATCGAGATCGAACTGCGCCCCCGGTTCGAGCGGGGTAAACATCATCACCCGCCCCCCCGGTGCGCAAGCCTCGAAGGCCGCGCGAAGCGCCGCGCTGCTCCCCGGTCCGCAGATCACGAGATCGGCGCCCCCGCCCCAGGCGGCGAGCGCGTCGTGGAGCTCCTCCGGTGCAACCGCGCGCGCACCGAGGCTCTGCGCCCGCTCGCGCCGCGATGCGATCGGATCGCTGCCGAGCACCGCTGCGTCGGCGTTCCGCGCCAGCGCAACGTGCATCAACCCCATCACGCCCAACCCGATGCAGAGCACGCGATCGCTCGCTACGAGTTCCGCGCGACGCAACGATTTCACCACGCATGCAAGTGGTTCGACGAGCGAGCCGTCGACGTAGGAAAGATGCTCCGGCAAGCACAGCGTATCGCGAACGTTTTCGCGCGGCACGCGAAAATACTCGGCGATCGCTCCCGGGTCGATGCGCGTCGCTCGCCAGGTTGCACACTGCACGTAATCACCGCGCGCGCAGAAACCACAGGAAAAGCAGGGAGCATGATGATGCACGAAAACGCGGTCCCCGGGTACAAAAGAGCGCCCCGATTCATCGCGCGGCGCATCGCCGGGCCCGACGGCGACGATCTCCCCCGCCGGCTCGTGCCCCAGCACCAACGGCGCTTTGCGCTGCACGTACCACGCCATAATATCGCCGGTGCAGATACCGGCTGCGCCGGTACGCACCAGCAACTCGCCCTCGGCGAGGCGCGGAACCGCGACGCGCTCGATCGCGATATCGTCGACGCTGCGCAGCATCGCCACCTGCATCTCGGTCGGAATCATCACCGGCTCATGCTTCGATGGCAACTTTCAATCCTACCCCGGCATCGAGTGCGGCGAAGGCGTCGACGATGCGCTCGAGCGGATAGCGGTGCGAGATCAAACGGGAGCATTCGAATGCGCCGTCGCGCAGCAATGCGAAGGCACCGGCGACCGCTCGCGGCGTAAAGTGAAAGGGCGAGATAAGCCGTACTTCATCGTAATGCAATCGCGCCGCGACAAAGGAGACGCGTGCATCGGCGGGCAGACCGCCGAAAAACGAAACGACACCGCCGCGCCGAACCAGCGTCGGAGCAAGCTCCCACACCTCCGGCGTGCCGGTACACTCGACGATCGCATCGACGCCGCGCCCGCCGCTGCGGGCGCGCAACGCGACTGCGGAGTCCTCGGCACTCGCATCGATCGTCGCCAACCCGAGCGATGCCGCGAGCCCAAGCCGTTCGGGGCGACGACCGACGAGCACGCTTTCGTGTCCGTCGCGTGCGAAGAGCAAGGCATGGAGCAATCCGAAACCACCGTCGCCGAAGACGGCGACGCTGCTGCGGCGCTTCAACCCAAGCAGATCGCGCGAGTGGACGACGCAGGAGAGCGGCTCGAGAAAGGCCGCCTCGGTGAACGAGAGCGACTCGGGTTTCCGAAATGCATTGCGGGCAAGAATGTGCTGCGGCACCACGATTGCATCGGCGTATGCTCCGAGAATTTTGCGCTCCATCACGCTCTCGCAGAGCTCTTCTTCTCCGGCAGCGCACCAGAAACACGCTCCGCAGGGCGCGGAGTGCGCGGAAACGATCGCTTCACCGACGCGCCAGTCGGTCGTTCCGGCACCGAGCGCGACGATCTCCCCGGAAAATTCGTGCCCGAACGGCGTCGGGAACGGCATCTGCGGGTGTCCGCGACGATATGCCTTGAGATCGGTTCCGTCGGTGAGCGCGACACGCACGGCGACGAGCGCTCCACCCGGTGGAGGCTCGGGCATCGCCACCTCGCGCAGTTCGATGCTGCGCGGTGCGACCAGCATCGCAACGCGCATCGACTACTGCTCCGGAGCGAGCGCACCGCGCAACGCGTCACGCAAGTCGCGTGGCAGCGGCTTGCTCGTGCGCGTCGCTCGATCCATACATGCACAGGTCAGCGTAAAGCGCGCACCTGCCTCGCCGATGCGTTCGTTCATCACGACGGTCTGCCAGCGAAGGCTCGCGGTGCCGACGTGCTCGATCGACGTTTGCAGTTCGAGCCAATCATCCATCAACGCCGGGCCAAAATACTCAGCATCGGTCTTCACGCGCGGCAACCAAAAATCGTAGGTCTCGAAGATTTTTTCGTACGCAAAACCAAGGTCGCGAAAGAACTCCATCTCCGCGCGTTCGATATAGCGCCAATACGCGGCAAAATACATGATGCCGGCGGCGTCGATATCGGCCCATTGCACGCGCACCCGCGTCCGAAAGATACGCGCTCCCGGCGGGCGCGTATCGACATAGCGGCTCATCGGCGTTCACCGAGGGCAGCGGCAACGTAGCGCGCGATCGGGTCAATCTCGAGGTTAACCGCGCTGCCGACCGTGCGCGCGCCCAGCGTCGTCCGCGTCAGCGTCTCGGGGATCAATGCGAGTTCGAACCAATCCGGTCCGGTCGCGGCAACGGTTAAGCTCACGCCGTCGACGGCGATATAGCCCTTCTCAACGATGCCGTCGGCAAGCCGTGCCGGGCGTTCGATGCGCATGCGTTCTCCTTGCCCCTCCGGCGTACGTGCGATAACGCGCGCCCGCGCATCGACGTGTGCATATACAAAATGTCCGCCCATGCGATCTCCAACTCGTAAACTATACTCCAGATTGACGCGCTCGCCGGGTACAAGCGAACCCAACGTGCTGCGTTCGATGCTCTCCGGAACAACATCGAAGGAAATACGGTTGCCGAGCATCTCCGTCACGGTGAGGCAGACGCCGTTGACGGCGATGGAATCCTTGATCTCCGGGCGTTCGCGCTCGACCCCCTCGCACGCGACGCTCAGGCGCATCCCGCCGCGGTCGTCGCGCTGCGTAGCGTCGACGCGCCCGCTATAGGCAATCAGTCCGCTAAACACGATCGTTCCTGTCCCGCCAAAATTCCGCAGAAAGATCTCCGCCGAGATTTTCTACCTTCACTAATTGAAACCGTAATCGTGATATATCTCCGAATTCAGGCGAAATCGCCGCAACAGCCCCCGGTGACGCAAGCAGACGGGGAGCATAAGCCCAATAAATAGTCTCCACCAAATCCTCGTCAAGAAGGTTCTTCGCGAACA
The DNA here is from genome assembly GCA_021790895.1 of bacterium. Classification (GTDB taxonomy): domain Bacteria; phylum Vulcanimicrobiota; class Vulcanimicrobiia; order Vulcanimicrobiales; family Vulcanimicrobiaceae; genus JABEUX01. Next base: position 15,241 of record JAJYFM010000013.1, on the reverse strand, counting down.
TTGGCCCTCCCTCAGAGATAATGGAAACAATGCCATAAGCATCACGAAGGAGACGAAGGCCTTTCGGAAGATTGACAACTCCATCCCTATCGGGGCACGGCAACACGTCAGCAACCTCTCGAAGGCGGCCGACCCACTCTGCGCTCTCGCCTGACTCAGGAACCAACACAATCGTGCGAAGGTAACCCTTCTCCGACAAGAACACATTTGCAGCAGGGTTCATCGACCGGCGCCCAGCGACGACAACACGGCGGAATGCAACTGCCCGAGATGCGCGATCGACAACAAGCCGAGGGTTATCAACGAGCACCGTGCCGGCGCCAACCATAACCGCCTGATGTTCGAATCGTAGCCGTTGAATGTTGCTTCTCCATGCGTTACCTGTCAGCGGAAGACGCTCTCCAACTTTCGTCGCAACAAAACCATCTACCGAACTCGCCATTTTCAACGCAACATACGGAAGTGCGCTGTTAATCCAGACCTTAAAATCGCGGACCAGTGCAACGGAAGCGGGGTCGTTCAAGACTACCACTTCGATGCCGGCATTTCGAAGCGATAGCACTCCACGACCAGCGGTCACCGGGTTGGGATCGAGGGTCCCAATAACAACCTTTTTTAATCCCGAGCGAATGATTTCCAACACGCATGGAGGCTGGCGTCCTTCGTGAGCGCACGGTTCGAGTGTTACATATAAGGTTGCGCCTCGAACGTCTCCCGAACTTTTTATGGCATTTACTTCAGCATGAAAACCACCCGCCCGTAAATGAGCTCCGGACCCTAATACAACGTCGTCGCGAACCAATACCGATCCAACCAATGGATTTGGGAAGGTGTCGCCCGCCGCGCTTCGAGCTAGGCGAATGGCTTCATCCATCGGTGATTCCATTTCTCAGCTCCTAAATAGACGCTTCGTCAAAAGCGTTAGAAAAAAACCGTTTATTAAAAGCGCCCCGGCAGACTCCGCTGAGAATAATATTCTCTCCGGTCGATCGAGACCAAAATATTCTTTCGCTCCCCCCAAGGTGAAGTAGTCACCGATTGCAAGCGAAATCGCTTTCGAAAACGGAAAATGAAGCCATAACATGGAGCTTCCAGCAACGATGGCGACGAGTGTGGCGGCGGCGCCGGCAAGGCGCATCGGAGCATAGCCATAACCACTCGAAAACGACATCAGAAGACGCCCTACCTTACCGACCGACCATTTGCCCGTTGCGGTTATTATATTTTCCGATTTAATAAACAGCCTATCGGCTTCACGCAACAGGCCATTGTTTTCCATTATCCGACCGGCGACGCGTAGTGTCTCCGAGGCCAGCATACTTCGACCCCGTTGAAGGAAAAGCGCTGAAGCTTGAAGTGCGATGGCCATGGCGAACCCACCGGAATCAACAGAGGGTTCTGTGCGCGACCGAATCGTAAACAAGACCAACAAATTCATAAGTGCATGATCGAGAGCGTCAGGCAAGCTTGCTCGACATTTTTCTAGATCCACCGGGATCGACATCGCCTGCGACGGCACCAGCGCTCTCGTACGAGCAGCCCTCATAAACGTTTCTGCGATTCTCGACGAATTCGATTCTGCAATAAGCAACATTTGCGCCTCGGCTATACCCTGCCTACGGCACAACGATCCGATTCGACGCGAAGCATCGACGAGAGCCTTTTCAGCCGGCTCCAACGTCATCATACGCCGTCAACCCAGTCTTGAGCGGGGCGCAGTGAAATTTCAGAGTCAATTATATATCGATCGGCTCGCATGATATTTACATATTTCTCAACGAGCAGATCTTTGGAAAACACGCTCCCCAGCGCCACGATAACTGGAATTCTCGTTAGCGCGTAATCCATTCCGAGATGAACGCGTTCCTCATTGTTTGGGAACCTACACATCAATCGCTCCCTCCGAAGCGTTGGGGGGAAACCGTGTCTCGCCAAAGCCTTAAAGATACCGTCGTTCTTAATAGTCTCTAAGTGCATGTTTGTCACTTTCGCACTTTCCACGAACGGCCTCACTGCTGAATAGGTAATCGCTCGACGTTCATTCTCCACAACAACAACGCGGTCGTACGAAATGACGTGACTCCCGAAATCTTTCTGCCGCACGAACGGTACAATTGCTTTTGGGAGATCGGCAAGAGCGACTAGGCGAGGGCCGGATGATTCAGCGCTCCCGAGGTCGTTTATCCCTATCTCTTCGACCTTCTGCTCGCCGTGATCGCCGACCGCATCAACTGACCTATCGGAGGGAAGCGGCCGGTCACAAAGCTCCATGACGCCGTTCTTTATTGCGATGAAGCCTTCGGCGAGCAGGTCGAAGCACGCCTCGAAAAATGCGTCGAGGACTACGTTCTTATCGACGCGCTCATTTTGTTCAGATCGCAGAAAATCGTCAGGTGTAATATGTTTATCGACGTCGTTATACTTGGTGCCGGGGCCATCGAACATGTTCGGGGACGAGAAGCGTGCCCTAATTTCATCGTAAATCGATTGCTTGAGAGCAAGAAAACTTGCTTGTTGCTCCTTAATGATTCACCTCGATGCTATCCCGGCTGCGATGCTTCCTTCTATATAGATATATCAACATGATCGCAGACCCGTTTACGATAACGAACAGATTCGTAATATCTATTGCTAAATCTTTTTTGAGCAGGCCGTAGGCAACCCAAGCTACGCCGCTGGCAGTGTAAATAGCAAACGTATGGACGGATATGCCGTCTATTTTTCGAGATCGCAACATTAACAACGACTGGGGAACACCCGTAAGAATAACAAGAGCGGTCGCGATCCATCCGACGCCTTCGGTAATATTCATCGTGCTCCGCGCTTTCGCGTGCAATCGGTCAACGCAACGACGAGCGCGCGCTCGACGATCGCACCGTGTTCGCGCAAAGTACGGGCCGCGTCGGCAAGTGTCGTCCCGGTGGTGCAGACATCATCGACGAGCGTTATCGAGGTACCGGCGAGGATTTCGGTAGCGGCGCGAAAACGACCGCGAGCGACGAGCCGTTCGGCGCGCGACCGGCCGCGCTGACGATCGCGCGCGGCGAAGATCAGCGAACGGCTCGCCCTTCTTCCGTCACATGATGCCGCAAGCTGCGCGAGCAATTCGCCGCCGTCGAAACCGCGGCGCATGCGACGCACCGCACTCGTCGGAATGCCGACAAGATAACGATCCTCCGCCTGTAACGCCGCGCCCAAGCGTTCGCCAAGCGCCGCGGCGATATCACGGCGCCCATCTTTCAATGCGATCACCGCGCGCCTCCAGAGGCCATCGTACGGCGCGAGCGCGCGAATCTCGATCCCAAACGCGATTCGCCGCAGCGGCGCCGTTGCGGGAGCACAGCGCAAACAGAGGGCGCTTCCCGACGCATTACAGCAAATACACCGAGGTGGGAAGAGCAGGTCGAGTGCGCGGTCGAGCATATCGGTCCTTCACGCGTAAACTCGGCCTCGACAAGCGCAAGCGCATCATTCGTTCGCAACCGAACAGGCGATCAACTCGCTTCCGGCTGCAACGCGGTAATCGAGCCCGACGAGCGCATCGCGCAGCCGGGAGCCGGCGCCGATTGCGGCGCGGTCCCAAAGAACGCTGCGCTCGACGAGAGCATCGCGACCGACGCTTGCACCGACGCCGACGACCGTGGGGCCGACGACATGCGCGCCGCCTTCGATCCGCGCTCCCGCGCCGATCCAGACCTTGCCTTCCACGCGAGCACCTGCGGCAACGATCGCATCATCGGAGACGCCGACCGGGCGCGCCCCGATTGGAACGAAACGCCCTTCCAGCACATCGTAGGTCGCGCGCCGATACTCGTCGGGTGTGCCGATATCGGTCCAATATGCATCGGGAGCGCGAAAACCGTAGAACGGCGCCCGTGCGCTCTCGAGCGCTGGAAAGACTTGCTTGCCGAAATCGTAAAACGTCGCTGCGGGAATCTGATTGAAAATCGCGCGCGAGAACGCATAGATTCCGGTATTTACCAAGCGACTGCGCTCGGTGCCGACGGAAGGCTTCTCTTGAAATCCGACGATCCGCTCGCGTTCGTCGAGAACGACGACCCCATATTGATCGACCCGCTCGCGCGGAACCAACCCAATGGTCGCCACTGCGTCGTTCGCACGGTGTTGCGCGAGCAGCGCATCGAGCGGGAGATCGGTAAGATCGTCGCAGCCGACGACCACGAAGTGTTCGCTATCGGCGAAATAGGCTTCCATCTGTTTGAGCGCGCCGGCGCTTCCCATCAACTCGCGTTCGTGCAAGTATTCCAGGCGTACGCCGAATCGCGATCCGTCTCCGAGCGCTTCGCGGATCGCATCGGGAAGATAAAAAATGTTGATCGCGATCTCGTCGAAGCCGAATTTTTTAAGATAGCGAATAACGTGGACGGCATTCGGCTCGCCGGCAACGGGAACCAAGGGCTTGGGCACCTGTTTGGTGAGCGGATAAAGGCGCGTCGAGAGCCCGCCCGCAAGAATCATCGCCTTCATCGGTGTTGCCGTCCTCCTAAAGATGTACGCAGTTCGTCGAAAAGCATCAGCGCGACGAAATGCGGCAGCGCAAGCTGCCGCCGCCAACGGTGTGGTTCTCGCAGCAAGCGGTAGAGCCATTCGAGGTTGAGCCTGCGCCAGCTCTCCGGAGCACGCGGAACCCGTCCGATCAGGGCATCGAAAGCGCCCCCGACGCCGATTCCCGCCCCGGCGCCGCTCTGCGCGAGGTGCTCGGCGAGCCAAAACTCCTGGCGCGGCGAGCCCAGACCGACGAAGAGCAGCCGCGCTCCGCTACGCGCGATCGCTTCGGCGACCGCGTTCGCTCGCTCGGGCGGAAAATAGCCGTCGTCGGCACCGGCGACGCGGAGCCCCGGATAACGTTCGGCGAGAACGCGCGCGGCCTCGATCGCGACGCCGGGCGCCCCACCGAGCAGATAGATCGGCAACCCCTCTCGTGCCGCGGCGGCGCAGAGCCGCTCGAGTAATTCGACACCGGTCACGCGAGCAGCGATCCGCGCGCCGCGCCGTCGCGCCGCCGCAAGAACGCCGACCGTGTCGCAGACGTTGAGCGCACTTGCTGCGAGCGTTGCCCGAAAACGCGCATCGCGCTGCGCGGCGACGACCATCTCCGTGCCGAGCGTCACGACCTGCGCGGGGTGCGTCCCGCGCGCATAACTGAGAATGCGCGCCGTCGCCTCTTCGATATCGACGCAGTCGAGACGACAGCCGAGGACGTCGACCGCGGCTGGGCTCTCGCTCACGCCGCGTAGGCGGCAAGCAAGGGACGCAACCGCCGCGCGAGATCGTCGGGCATGCCGTCGAGCGGCAACCGACAACGACCGACCGCGAAGCCGAGCTCTCCCATCGCCCATTTGATCGGAATCGGGTTGCTCACCGCGAAGAGCAGTTCGAAGAGTTCGAGGAGCGACCCGTGGATGCGCGCCGCTTCCGAGGTGTTGCCGGCTGCAAATGCATTGCGCATGGCGACGAATTCACGCGAGCAGAGATGCGTCGCGACTCCGACGATTCCATCGGCGCCGAGCGCAAGACCCGGCAAATACAGGTGATCGTCACCAACGAGAAACTGAAAACCCTGCGGACGATCGCGCAAAATCGTTGCGAACTGTTTGAGGTCGCCGCTCGATTCTTTCACGCCGAGGATCGTTGCATGTCGCCGAGCGAGCTCGACCAGCGTTGCCGGCAACATATTCGTCGCCGTGCGCCCGGGAATATTATAGATCGCAATCGGCAGATCGGTCGCGTCGGCAATCGCCCCGAAATGCGCGAGCAATCCGCTCTGCGTCGGTTTGTTGTAGTAGGGCACGACTGCGAGCAACGCATCGGCCCCCGCCGCTTTCATTGCGCGCGCAGCGATCGTCGATCCGCGCGTCTCGTTCGTTCCGGCATTGGCGATGACGCAGGCATCGTTACCGACGGATTCTTTCACCGCAGCAACGAGTTCGATCCGCTCTTTTTCGTCGAGTGCCATGCCCTCGCCGGTCGACCCGGCGATGACCAAGCCGTCGTTTCCTCGGTCGACGAGCCAGCGCGCCAACCGTTTCGCTTCGCGATAATCGATTGCACCGTTCTTATCGAACGGCGTGATCATCGCCGTGAGAATACTACCGAAGGTCACCGTTCATCACTTTCTGCTCGGCAAGGTCAAATGCATCGAAGACTGCGCGCTCGGCACGAGCGGCATCGACTTCCGGAACGAGGACGGAGATCGTCACGTTGCTGTCGGTGAGATGGATGACCTCCACGTTTTCGGCGCTAAGCGCCTCGACAACGCGCAACACGACTCCCGGTAACTCACGCATCCCCGCACCGACGATCGAGAGCTTTGCACACCCTTCGCGGACGCGAACGGCAAGATTGAGATCGCCGAGCAGCGATCGCAACTCCGTCCCCCGATCTCCGGCTACAACGAATGATACGCCTGACTGATTGATCGCAACCTGATCGATCGAGATATCGGCGCGAGCGACGCGCGCGAACATCTCGAGTTCGACCTCCATTCGCCGCTTCGGAGACTCGATATCGCCGCGAATGACGCGCACCCACGTCAACCGATCGCTGACGGCGACGCCGGTTACCGGCGCTTCGTGGCGCATGTTCTCGACCACCAAGGTTCCGCGATCGCTGACGAGCCCTTTAATGGCGTAGGTGCGTTCGCGCTCGCGTGCATATTCGGCAGCGACGGCATGCATGACTTTCGCACCGTGGCTTGCCAGTTCGGCCATCTCCTCAAGCGACGCGCGAGCGATCGTTCGCGCGCGTTCGATGCGACGTGGGTCGGCGGTCATTGCCCCGCTGACGTCGGTATAGATGTCGATGCGCTCCGCATCGAGCGCGTCGCCGATCGCGACCGCAGTGAGGTCGCTACCGCCGCGCCCCAGCGTCGTCGTGGAGCCATCGGCACTTGCGCCTTGGAATCCGGTGACGACGGGAACGTAGCCGGCTTCGATCGCCGCCGATAAGGATGCCGGATCGACGGAGCGGATCCGTGCGTTTCCGTGACGCGCGTCGGTGAGCAGCCCCGCTTCGCGCCCGGTAAAGGCGCGCGCCGCGATGCCGTTATCGCGCAAATACTTCGCAACGATGGCAGCCGCGATGTTCTCACCGCAGGAGAGCAACAGGTCGCTTTCGGGGGTCGCGCTCTCACCGCCGAGAAGCGCGAGCAGAACGTCGGTCGAGTACGGATCCGGGGCGCGCCCCATCGCCGAGACGACCACAACCGGGGCAAATCCGTCCGCCATCGCATCGCGTACGCGGGCAGCGATATGTCCGCGCTGTTCGGGCGTTGCAACCGAGGTGCCGCCGAATTTCATGACGGCAATTCGCGTCGACGCGTTCATTGAAGATATCCCCGCGCGATGAGCAACTCTAATATCTGTACCGCATTGGTTGCTGCGCCCTTGCGTAATTGATCGCCGGTGCACCAAAGCGCGAAGCGCGTTCCGTCGTTTCCATCGGCGCGCAGGCGCGCGACGTGAACCTCATCACGTCCCTCGACGTCGCGCGGCGTCACGATCTCGTCGCTGTGAAACGCGAGCCCCGGCGCATTTTCAAATGCCGCCTGTAATGCCTCCCGCGTCGTCGGGCGCTCCGTGCGCACCAGGATCGACTCGGCGTGCGCGGTACGAACCGGCACGCGCACGCAGGTCGCGCTGACCTCAAGATCCGGCAATTCCAGCATTTTTTTGGTCTCGGCGGCGACCTTTCGTTCCTCACCGCTCCAGCCGTCGGCGTCGAAACTGCCGACCTGCGGCACGACGTTGCCCGCGAGCTGCGCGGGGAAAACCACTGCCGGGGCTTCGTACTCGCCGAGCGCGAGCGCTCGCTGCCCCCGATCGAGCTCCTCGAGCCCGGCGCGCCCCGCACCGCTTGCGGCCTGATAGGTCGAGACGACGACCTCGCGCAGCCCCGCCGTATCGCGAATCGGCGCGAGCGCGAGCGCGAGTAGGATCGCGGTGCAGTTGCCGACGGGAAGAATGCGATGCCGCTCGTCGAGCGCCGTTGCATTGATCTCCGGAACGATTAAGGGTATCTCGTTGCGCAAACGGAACGTCGGATTGTTATCGATGCAATAGATGCCGCGCGCGGCGAGGTCGGTAAAAAAACGCTCGCCCAGCGATTCGCCACCCGCAAAAAAAACAACGTCGCGATCGGCAAGCGCCTCACCGGTCGTCGAACGCACGTCGAGCATCGCTCCGCGATATCGCACCGCCGCATCGCGATCGCGCGAGCCGAAAGCCGCGAGGTGCTCCACCGGCACGCGTCGCTCTTCGAGGACCCGTAAAAGCGTCTCTCCAACCGCGCCGGTCGCACCGACGACACCGATTCGCAACGCACTCATAGGACGAGATCGAGGCCGACATGTAGCCCCGGAGGCAAACGATGCACGCCGCGCAGCGCCGCGAGAATGCCGTCGGAGAACGATTCACGTGAGAGCGAATCGTGACGCAGCGTGAGCATCTCGCCGCGACTCCCGAAGACGATCTCCTGATGCGCGACGAGCCCCGGCAGGCGTACGCTGTGAATGGCGACGTGCTCCGCCCCCGCCGCTTCCATTTTTTTGGCGGTCACCTTCGCCGTGCCCGAGGGTGCATCGCGCTTCGTATCGTGGTGCATTTCGATGATCTCGGCGCGCGGAAAGGTGCGCGCGATCTCCGCCGCGATCCGAATCATCACCACCGCGCCGATCGCGAAATTCGGAACGAAGAGCGCCGGAACGCGTTCTTTCTTGGCGAGCTCACCGATTTCGTCAAGTGTCCGCTCTTCCCAACCGCTGCTTCCGCTCACGATTGGAATACCGCGCCCGACCGCCGCACGCGTCCAGCGCTCGCTTCCCGGATGCGTCGCAACATCGAGCAGAACGTCGATCTCGCCGCGTGCGAGGAGTTCGTCGAGCGAGCGGACGTAGCCGACCTCATCGAGCTCGGTCCGTTCGCTCACCACACCTCCGGTGAGTTCGATCCCCTCCGCCTCGCGAACGGCTGCGGCGGCGACCCTCCCGAGGCGCCCTGCGATGCCCGCGATGCCGACGCGCAGCGGCGCGCTTTCCTCAGACACGTTCGAGCGGGGCGTACTTGAGCATCAGCATCTTTTCGCCGACGTTCGGGAAATCGATGGTGACCAAGCCGTCGCCGCCCGCGCCGACGAGATCGCGGATCGTTCCCTCGCCCCACTTGGGATGCCGCACTTTGTCGCCGGGGCCAAGATTGAGTTCCAGTCCGGCGCCTGCAGTTTCATGAATGGCAACCTCACGCCAGCGTCCTCCCGCCGGACGCGGTGCAACCGCACCTTCGCCGTCGATTGCCTCGAGATTGGGAATCTCTTCGAGAAAGCGCGACTTCGGATACGAATAGGTATTGCCGTAGATCATGCGTCGTTGCGCGTGGGTGAGATAGAGACGATCCATCGCGCGGGTAACGCCGACGTAGGCGAGGCGCCGTTCCTCTTCGAGCTCGCCGGTATCGCTCAGCGCGCGCGTGTGCGGAAAGACCCCTTCTTCAAGACCGGTGAGAAAGACGACCGGAAACTCCAGCCCTTTCGCGCCGTGCAACGTCATCAGCGTGACGTACGACGCCTCGGGGTCGAGCGCGTCGAGATCGCTGATGAGCGCGATATTTGCGAGGAAGCCGTCGAGCGAGGGCTCTTCCTCGCGCTCCTCATATTCGCGCGCGACGCCGACAAGTTCGCGCAGGTTGTCGAGCCGTGCCCGCGCATCGTTGGTCTCTTCGCTCTGCAACTCGCGGGCATAGCCGGAATCTTCGAGCACCGCAAGCAGCAGATCGGCGATGCCGAGCGAGCGCTGCTTTTCGATAAGCGAGCGCATGAGATCGGCAAAGCGCTCCATCTCTTTGAGTTTCTTCGGCACCGCGCGCTTGAGCAGCGCCGCATCGAAGAGCCCCTCACCGACAGCGACCTTCGCCCTGGCTGCTTCGGTGACGAGCGCGCCTAAGGTCTGCGAGCCGATTCCGCGGCGCGGAACGTTGATGATGCGCTTGAACGCGATCGAATCGCGCGGATTCGCAAGATAGCGCAAGTAGGCTACGGCATCTTTAATTTCGGAACGCGCGTAGAAACCGACGCCGCCGACGACACGGTAGGGAATACCCTCGGCGATGAAGGCCTCTTCGAAAATCCGCGATTGCGCGTTGGTGCGATAGAGCACCAGAAAATCGCGATACGCGAGCCCATCGCGCACCAGCTCTTTTACCTTTTCAACGACGAAGCGGCCCTCGTCACGCTCGGTCGGCGCGCGGTACGCAACGACCGGCTCGCCCTCGGCGCGCTTGGTAAACAGCTTCTTCTTTGCGCGCGTTTTATTGTTGGCGACCAACGCATTGGCGGCTTCGAGAATTTGCTGCGAACTACGGTAATTCTCTTCGAGTTTGAAAACCTTCGCGCCGGGAAAATCTTCTTCGAAACGCAGAATCATCCGATGGTCGCTGCCGCGCCACGAATAGATCGACTGATCGTCGTCGCCGACGACGGTAATATTGCGATGTTCTCCGGCGAGCATCGAAACAAGCGTGTATTGCGCCATGTTGACATCTTGATACTCGTCGACCAAGATGTACGAAAAACGCGCGCGATACTTTGCCAGCGTTTTTTCATCGCGTTGCAAAAGATCGATCGCCCGAACGATGAGATCGTCGAAGTCGAGCGAGTTCGCTTCGCGCAGTTTGCGATCGTACTCGCGATAAACGTTGGCAAGACGCTCGCCGAGCGAATTATTTTGCTTCTTGGCAAATGCATCCGGCCAAATCAGCGCGTTCTTCGCCTTCGAAATTTCGCTCAAACAAAGCCCGGGGCTTAACTGGCGCTCGTCGTAATCGAGTTCGTCGAGAATTTCTTTGACGAGCGAACGCTGGTCGCCGTCGTCGACAATAGCGAAGTTGCTCTCGATGCCGATCTTCGAGCCGTCGCGACGCAAAATGCGGACGCACATGGCGTGAAACGTGCCGACCCAAAGCTCGCGCGCGGTCGCACCGATCATGCGCTCGAGGCGAGATTTCATCTCGCCGGCGGCTTTATTGGTGAAGGTAACCGCTAAAATAGAATCCGGCGCCACACCGTGCTCTTCGAGCAGATAGGCGATTCGGTGCGTCAGAACGCGGGTTTTGCCGCTCCCGGCGCCGGCGAAGATCAAACACGGGCCGTCGCCGTGCGATACAGCCGCCGTTTGCACGGCGTTGAGAGCATCACGTTGTTGGAGCATTGTTCTGGTTTCGACGCCCGCGAGCACAAAGCCTCGGTGTTGACTGGCTTTTACGATAATTCCCAGGCTTGCGTTGCCATCAGGTACGCCAACGTCGATTCGGCGCCGCGATTACTGTTGATCCCATCGGCATTGACGCCGTCGGCGCAACCGCCGCGATCGTCGACGAGCGGAATACCGAGCGCATTTCGGCCGAAAAACCACTGCACGGCGCGCTCCGCATCGGCCCGTGCGCCCGGGACGCCGGCCCGATCGGCGGCCAGAAATGCATCGACCGCTGCCGCCGCTTCGAGCGGTTGCTGGTCGAAGCGCGCTTTGGCGCCGCCGCGAAGCAGCCACCCGCGGTTCCCGACCGGCGAAAACAGCGCTCCCTCGAAGTTTTGCGCACGAAAGAAAGCCAGTGCGGATAGCGCTTCCTTGCGGGCAGCAGCGTCGCCGAGGAGCTCGGCGAGCAGCAGCTGCGCCTGCGGCAAGCGCGCATTATCGTAGGTCATGCGACTTTCGTACCAGTGCCAGCCGCCCTCTGTATGGGCGACAAATGCTTCATGAATGTGGGCAAGCAACGCCACGGCAACCTCGCCGGGCTCCCCCGAGGCGGCCAGGCCGAGCGCCGCATAGACGCGGGGGCGGAGAAAGGTAAACCCAGCGACCGCCGCAAGCCCACGGGCGAAAGCCGATGCGCTGCGCGTACGCCAATCGGCGTGGAGAGCGTGTTTGCTCGCGTAGCCCAATGCCCACAACGCACGCCCGCAGCTATCCTCGGTGCCGACGTCGTCGAGCCATTCGCGCCCGTAGCTCATAAAATTGTGAAAGCGTCCATCGGGAAGCTGCGCGTGCAAGAGAAAGGCGAGCGAGGTGTGCGCGATGCGCTCGGCTTCGACGTTTGAACGATCGAGCGATTGATGCTGAATTGCAACGATCAACGAACGAGCGATGTCGTCGGTGCAGTAACCGGTCGCGCGATTCGGTAGCGTTCCGAATGCGTGCTGGATGGTACCGACATCGTCGGTGAGCGATGCGAGATGGGTCAGCGAGGGAAACATGCGCCTACGCGGTATGCGCCAGCGCTACCGGGCGGGGCTCGGTAAGTTCGCGGAAAAGGCGTTCGTAAGCAGTAGCCACGGCGTGCCACGTCATCGAACGGGAATACCGGTAGGTGCGTCGTTCGGTCGCGCGTCGCAAACTCGGGTCGTCGAGTAAAGCGGTGAGTTGCGTTGCAATCGAGGCGGCATCGCGCACCTCGGCGAGTCGGCCGCGCCCGAAGGCAAGCAATTCCTTCGCGTAGAGATAGGGCGTCGAGACAATGGCTTTGCCGCAGCCCGATGCATACGCGAGCGTTCCCGAGACGATCTGCGTGAGGTTGAGATAGGGAGTGAGGTAGATGTCGGTTGCCTCTAGGTATGCAAGCAGTTCCGGCATGCTCAGATACTTGTCGATTAAATGAACGTTATTGCGTAAGCCTTTTGCCGCGACGAGATCCTGTAACGACTCGCGATATGATTCGCCTTCTTGCCGACGCACCACCGGGTGGGTCTCGCCAAGAATCAGATAGAGCGCCTCCGGATGACGGCGCACCACCGACGCCATCGCGTCGATGGCATATTCGAGCCCTTTCCCACGATTGATCAGCCCAAACGTCGAGATAACGGTGCGCTGGCCGATGCCGAAACTCGCTTTTGCTGCCGCGGTTTCGCGGAAGGGAACGTCGGGAACGCCGTGCGGAATCACGTGAATCTTCACCGGATTGACGCCGTAAACGTGCTCGAGGAGATCGCGCCCCGTATGCGAGAGCGAGACGACGGCACTGGCAAAATCGCAGAGCGAGCGCGTGACGCGCAACATCACCGGATCGGGTTCGGGAAGCACGGTGTGCATCGTCAGCACCGTCGGCTTGGCGACTTGGCGCACGAGGTCGACGAGCCACTCGCCGCGCTCGCCGCCGAAAAGACCGTACTCGTGTTGAATGTTGAGAATCGTCGCCGGGTGCGCATCGATGCGAGCGGCAATCTCCGAATACGCTTGGCGATCGCGCTCGTCGAAACGCGCATAGACGCGTCCGGGATAACGACGGAGATCTCCGCCGGGTTCGTTCACCGCAATGACGTCGCTCTTGGTTCCCTCTTCGCGATCGATCGCACCCACGAGATCGGCGGTAAACGTCGCGATCCCGCACTCGCGCGGCGGAAACGAACTCAGGAAAAGAACGCTCGGCACCGTACTACCGCATCGCCGTTTGCGCGCCGACGCGCGCTCCCGGTTCGAGAATGCGCCCCGGCTCGACGACGACATCGTGCCCGATCACGCTCCCGCTCCCAACGGTTGCCCGAGCGCCGATCCGTGCGCGGCTCGCGACAATCGATTCATCGATTCGTACATCATCGCCCACCATAACACCATCCCAGAGCACGGAGTCGCGAACAAACGCTCGCTCGCCGATGTGGGTGCCCGCGCCGAGGACGACATTGGGGCCGATGCGGGCGGTGGGGGCGACGACGACCCCTTCATCGGCGTGGACCGGCTGGGCGACTCCGGGGTGGCCGCGCAGCGCCGCCGAGCCCGCCCCGGTTATGCCGGGCTCCAGAACCAGCGGCATCGTCCCGGCGAGAATATCTCGGTGGGCGGCGAGATAGGCCTCGGGGCGGCCGAGGTCGAGCCAATAGTCGGAGGTGGTATAGGCATAGAGCGGGCGCGCCCCGGCGATGAGGGCCGGGAAGGTCTCGCGTTCGATCGAGACCGGGCGCCCGGCGGGAATCGTTGCGAGGACCTCAGGCTCGAGGAGGTAGGTGCCGGCGTTGATCTCGTCGGTCGGCGCGCTGCCCGGCGCTGGTTTCTCGACGAACGCCTCGATGCGCCCGGCGGCATCGTGCGCGACGCAGCCGAACGCCGAGGGATCGGCTACATGAATGAGGTGCAGCGTGCCGATGCCGCCGTGCGCCCGGTGCGCGGCGAGCATCGCGCGCAGATCGAGGCTGGTGAGGATATCGCCGTTGAGAACGAAGAACGGCCCGGTAATGTAGCGCTCAACGTTCTTGAGCGCGCCGGCGGTGCCGAGCGGGCTCTCTTCGATCACATAGGTGAAGTGCATGTCGAAGCGCGAGCCGTCCCCGAAGTAATCGAGAATCGGCTGCGGGAGGTACCCTGCGGGAAAGATCACTTCCCGAATACCGGCGTTATAGAGGCGCTCGACGGTGCGCGCCAGGAAGGGCACACCGAGGATCGGGACCATCGGTTTGGGGGTACCGTAGGTCAGCGGGCGCAGACGCGTGCCTTCGCCGCCGACGAGAACGATTGCTTGCATCGCTGTCTCTGGTTGGCGGTTCGGGTGCTCGGTTCATCCCCGGGGCAGATCTCGGTCACGGCGACCGCCACGCAACACACCGGCAACAACATCGAACGTTTGTTTGTGTATAATGATGCTATGGCGAAAAAACGATATGACTGGGCGGCCGTCCAAAAGCATTATGACTCTGGGAAATCCTACCGCGAATGCCGAGCGTTCTTTGGGTTCTCGGCAGGGTCGTGGACAAAGGCAATCGCTCGCGGCGAGCTACACGCTCGTTCGCGTGGGCTTCCGATCCATTATATCCTCGGAGCGAAGACCTCTCGAACGAACCTCAAGCGTCGTCTTTTACGCGAGGGTCTTCTCCGAAATGAATGCTACGAATGCGGTTTGACGGAGTGGCGTGGGCGAGAATTATCGCCTCAAATCGACCATGTCAACGGTATCAATAGCGACAATCGACTTGAGAATTTGCGCATGCTTTGCCCAAACTGCCATAGCCAGACGCCGACCTTTGCCGGCCGCAACGCAAAACAGAGAAAATCCTTGCCAGGTTCTCCAGTGCTCGTGTAGTATATCGGTCGCTGCCGTTCCCGGTTGGTGAAATGGTATCACGCCTGGCTCTGAACCAGGTATTCGTGGTTCGAGTCCATGACCGGGAGCCACGGCCCTATCGTCTAGAGGCCTAGGACGCCGCCCTCTCACGGCGGTAACGCGGGTTCGAATCCCGCTGGGGCTACCAA
>JAJYFM010000128.1 GCA_021790895.1 bacterium | reverse complement strand
CAGATACCGCTGATGACGTAGGCCATCGTCTTGACGCGACGCACCGCGATACCGGCGAGACGCGCCGCTTCTTCGTTTCCGCCGAGCGCTAAAATCGAACGCCCGAAACGCGTCTTCTCCAACAAAAGCGCACAGATGATGACGACCGCCGCCATCCACAGGACGGGAATCGGCAGCGCCGGCAGATGGAGTTTTGCCGAGAGGCCGCCGAGGAACGTGCCAATGCCGATGCTGTTGAACGCATTTGAATTTAACGGCACCGGGCGACCGTGCGAGATAATATACGAGAGCCCAAGCGCAACCTGCATCATCGCCAAGGTCGTAATGAACGGCGGAAGATTGAGCCGAACGACCGGCAACGCATTCACGTATCCCGCACCGGCGCCGAGCGCGATGCCGGCAAGTAGGACCACGATGACGAGCGCAAAACCGGTGAGGTGAAGCGAATTTGCGAGCAGCGCCATGACGACGCCGGTGAGCGAGACGAGCGACCCGATCGAGAGATCGATACCGGCGGTGAGAATCGTAAAGGTCTCGCCGACGCCGAGAATACAGTTGTAGGTAATCTGTCGCAGAACCCGCACGATATTGCTCGGTTCGAGAAACGAACCGTGTGCGGCGATATTCACCCCGATCACCAGCAGCAACAAGATGACGATGGTTCCGATAAGACGGATGCGCGGGTTCATGCCGCCGCTCCGCTCGCCGCGGCGATCACGTTGGTCGGCGTCGCCTCGTTCCGGGCAAACGTCGCGACGATCCCGCCCTGTCGAACGACGTAGATGCGATGGCTCATGCCCAAGAGTTCGGGAAGTTCGCTGCTTACCATGACGATCGCCACTCCTTGTCGTGCGAGCCCTACCATAAGTTCGTAAATTTCCGCCTTTGCCGCGACATCGATGCCGCGCGTCGGTTCGTCGAGCAAGAGCACGCGCGGCTCGCCGAGGAGCCACTTCGCCAGCACGACTTTTTGTTGCGTTCCCCCCGAAAGGTTGGCGACGAGTTGCGCTGTATTCGGGGTGCGAATGCGTAGGCGTTCGATCATCGATTCGGTCGCTCGCTGCTCCGCATCGCCATCCATCCACCCCAACGCGCGCGCGAATCGGTCGAGATGGGCAAGCGTCGTATTCGCGAGTACGCTCATTCCCAACACGAGCCCCTGCGCTTTTCGATCCTCGGTTACAAAAGCAAGCCCCGCTTCGATCGCATCGTTCGGCGTCCGCGCGTGCAACGGAACGCCGTCGATGGTAATGGCACCCGTCGCGCGATCCGCTCCCGCAATCGCACGCAGAATCTCGGTTCGTCCTGCGCCGACGAGTCCGCCGAGGCCCACGATCTCCCCCGCGCGCACGGAGAACGCGACGTTGCGAACGGCGGCGTCGTTGAGCCCCGCGACCGAGAGCCGCACCGGGGCGTCGGCAGCGACCGCCGGTAATTCTGGGAAACGCGCATCGACCGGACGCCCGACCATCGCTTGCAAGATCTCCTCGATGGGAAATTCAGCGACCGCTCGCGTCGCGATTGTCGCACCATCGCGCAACACCGTCACGCGGTCGGCGATGCGCGCGAGCTCTTCCATGCGATGGGAGATGTAGACGATGCCGACGCCCTTGGCCTTGAGTGTCGCGACGATCTCGAAGAGTCGGTCGATCTCGCGCTCGGAGAGCGCGGCGGTCGGCTCGTCCATCACCAACAAGCGTACGTTTTTTGCCAGCGCTTTCGCGATTTCGACGAGTTGCTGAATGCCGACCGAAAGCTCCCCGACGGGGCGCGTCAACGGAATTTCGATGCCGAACTCGGCGACGAGCGCGGCGGCGCGTTTGTGCGCCTCCCCGTCATCGAGAAAAGGGCCGCGTTGCGGCTCTTTTCCCAGCAGAATGTTCGCGACGGCATCGAACTGCGGTACGAGCGTAAATTCTTGGTAGATCATTCCGATGCCCAAACGTTCGGCATCGCGCGGCGAAGCGATATGCACCTGCTCGCCGTCGATGAAGATCTCTCCCGAATCGGCGGGCTGCGCCCCCGAGAGAATCTTCATCAACGTCGATTTTCCCGCGCCGTTCTCACCGACCAACGCCAGCACTTCGCCACCGGAGACCGCAATCGAAACATCGGAGAGCGCGCGAACCCCCGGGAAGGATTTCCCAATCGAGCGCATCTCCAGCAACGGCGCGTTCGGGATGATTACGGCGCTTTCTTCGCGTCGGCAGCGGTGTACGTTCCGACCGGCACCTTCACCACTTTCGGCGGCATCTTCCCGGCGAAATAGTTGTGTAACGTATCGATGACCATCTTGCCGATCTGATCGGGATGCTGCACGACATCACCGTACATCTCGCCCTTGGCGATCGCGGTCCGCGCTTCGGGAGTTGCGTCGAAGCCGACGATGGCGACCTTGCCGGCCATGCCGGCGGCGCGGACGGCGGTGAGCGCTCCGAGTGCGGAGTCGTCGTTGATACCGAAGATGCCGCGCAGGTGCGGGTGCGTTTGCAGAATATCGCCGACGTCGTTTGCGGCTTTATCGCGCTGCCCGCCGGCATCGACGTCGGCAACGATCTTCGCCTTCGGACACGATTTCGCGAGATACTCTTTGAAGCCACGAACGCGATCTTGAACGCTGGTCACCTCGGGCTCGTCGACGATGGCGACCTCGCCGACGCCGCCGATCGCCTTGCAGATCAGTTTCCCGGCTTCGACGCCGCCTTGGACGTTGTCGCTTGCGATATGCGCGACGACGACGCCTTGTTTGCTCGTGCTGGCAATATCGGCGGTAAAGACCGGAATCTTCGCCCGATTCGCTTCTACGATTGCGCTGCCGATCGCCTTCGAATCGTAGGGCGTGAGCACGATGGCGTTGACGTGCTTCGAGATGAAGTCTTCGACTTGCGATTGCTGCCGCGCATTATCGCGATTCGCATCGACGACGTTGAGCGCGTAGCCGAATTTTTTCGCCTCGGCGGTCATTCCCGCTTCCATCTCCTGATAGAACTGGGCCTCGCGGTTCTGAATCGAAACGCCGATCGTCTTGGTCGGCGCGCTCGTCGCGCTTCCTCCCGCGGCGGTGCCGGATTTCGAAGCGCTCTGAGAGGAACATGCGGCGAGCGCAAGCACCAGAACGGCAGCCATACGACGAGCAATTTTCACAGGGTT
>JAJYFM010000127.1:229-3156 GCA_021790895.1 bacterium | reverse complement strand
CGGCGATGCTGTGGTCGATCGGAAAAGATAGCACCGCGCTGCTCTGGATGGTGCGCAAAGCCTTTCTCGGCGAGGTGCCGTTTCCGTTGGTGCTGCTCGATACGGGCATGGAGTTCGCGGAGGTCTACGCCTTTCGCGATCGCCTCGTACGCGAATGGCGGCTTCCGGTGCTCAACGAGCCGTGCCCTCCCGAGAGCAGCGTCGACCCCGCGCTGCCGCCGGCGGCGCGCCACGCAGCGCGCAAAACCGCCGGCCTGCGCGCGTTGCTCGAGCGCGAACGCTACGGCGCGGTCATCCTCGGCATTCGCCGCGACGAACAAGCGATACGCGCGAAAGAGCGCATTTTCAGCCCGCGCAACGTCGACGGATCGTGGGATCCGCAGCGACAGCCGCCGGAGTTGTGGGATTACTACGCAACCGAGGTTCCCGACGGCGCGCACGTTCGCGTGCATCCGCTGCTGCATTGGACCGAGCGCGATATCTGGCGCTACACCCAAGCCGAAGCGATTCCGTTCGTGCCGCTCTATCTCGCGCGCAATGGGAAACGCTACCGATCGCTCGGCGAAAGCAACATTACGTTTCCGATCGAGAGCGATGCCGACTCGCTTGAGAAAATTATTGCGGAGTTAGCGACGACGCGCGAGCCGGAGCGCGCCGGACGAGCGATGGACGCCGAGAGCGAGGACGCCTTCGAACGCCTGCGTGCCGGGGGGTACATGTGAGCGCGCTGCGCGTCGTGATGTTCGGCGATGTCGATGCCGGGAAATCGACGATCCTCGGGCGCTTGATGCTCGACTGCGGCTACGTTCCGCAGGCAAAGATCGACGAAATGGAGCGTTCGAGCGAACGGCGCGGCGTGCCGGTCGAGTATTCTTTTCTGCTCGACGCATTTCAGATCGAACGCGACCAAGCGATCACGCTCGATGCATCGCGCATTTGGTTGAAGACGGCGAATCGCGAGATCGTTTTCGTCGACGCGCCCGGGCACCGCGAACTGATTCGCAATCTCGTCAGCGGGGCATCGGAGGTCGATGCTGCGGTGCTCGTCATCTCCGCCGAAGAAGGCATCACCGCACAGACGCGCCGACAGGCGCTTTTTTTGCAGTGGTTCGGCTTCACGTCGGTTATCGTGGCGATCAACAAACTCGATCTCTCCGCCGAACCGCAACGACGCTTTGAAGAGCGCGCCGGCGAGATCGATGCGTTTCTGCGCGAGCTCGGAATTGCGCCGACGGCAATCGTTCCGGTCGCCGCGCGCGCCGGGGCGAACCTCGCGCGATCCGGCCCCGCGACGGCGTGGTGGAGCGGCCGCACGTTGCTAGCCGCAATCGAAGCGCTCGAAGTGCGCAGCAGCGATCCGGGGGCACCGCTGCGCATCGTCGTCCAGGATATCTATCGTCGCGGCTCGGCGCGATGGATCGTCGGGCGCGTCGACTGCGGGCGTGTCGCCCGCGGCGATGCGCTCACGTTCTGGCCGCTGCGAACGAGCGCGCGCGTCGCGCGTATTCTGCGCTGGCCCGACGAAGTGGAGAGCGCGTCGGCGGGCGCAGCAGTCGCGTTAGAGCTCGACGAGCGCATTTTCGTCGACCGGGGCGCCGTCGCGACGCACGACGATTGCAGCCCGACGGTCGGGCACGCGCTCTCCGCGGCGCTGCTCTGGCTCGGCGAGCGCCCCGCGCGCGCCGGGATGAATCTGCGCATGCGCTTGGGGACCCTCGAGATCGCGGTAACGATCGCACGCGTCGAGGAGACCTTCGATCCGGAGGACGGACGCGGCCGCCCCGCAGAGGAGGTCGTCGCCGGCGATGTGGCCGCGGTAACGCTGGTCGCGCGCGAAACGATCGCCGCCGATCCCGCGCTTGCTGCATCGAGTATCTCGCGTTTCGTTCTGCTCGATGAGGGGCGCATCGTCGCGGGCGGAAAAGTTCGCGCGCTCGCTTCAGCTGCGCGCGGCGAAGGCGCGACCAACGTCGTCGCGGCGCACTCCAACGTCGGGCGCGAGGAGCGCGGCGCGCGCAACGGACACCGCGGGTATGTTTTCTGGCTCACCGGTCTGCCGAGCGCGGGGAAATCGACGATTGCGATGCGTGTAGAGCGCATGCTGTTCGACCGCGGACGGCACGCGTACGTGCTCGACGGCGATACGCTGCGAACAACGCTGAACGTCGATCTCGGTTTCAGCGAAGAAGAGCGCCGCGAGAACGTTCGCCGTACCGCGGCGCTCGCGGGAATTCTCGCCGACGCCGGCACTGCGGTAATTACGGCGCTGATCTCGCCGTACGCCGTCGATCGCGAACGCGCGCGGGAGGCGTGTGCCGCCGGATTTGCGGAGGTCTACGTGGAGTGCGATCTCGCAACCGCCGAGCAACGCGATGTGAAAGGGCACTATCGCCGCGCGCGCGCCGGCGAACTCGATCGCTTCACGGGGGTTTCGTCGCCGTACGAAATACCCGAACGCCCCGATCTCGTTCTCACGACGACCGGCGAGAGCGTCGAAGCATCGGCCGCGCGGCTCTTCGAGTTCATCGAACGCACGATCGCACCCGGCAAGTAGCGCGCTTCTGTCACGCCGAGTAGCCGCTGTCACGCCGAGTAGCCGCTGTCACGCCGAGTAGCCGCTGTCACGCCGAGTAGCTGCCGAAGGCAGCGTATCGAGGCGGAGCGCACTTTGTCACGCCGAGTAGCTGCCGAAGGCAGCGTATCGAGGCGGAGCGTATCGAGGCGCCGTTCCGCTGCCCTCGATACGGCTGCTGCGCAGCCTACTCGGGCTGACACTGTTTTTGTCACGCCGAGTAGCCGCTGTCACGCCGAGTAGCTGCCGAAGGCAGCGTATCGAGGCGGAGCGTATCGAGGCGCCGTTCCGCTGCCCTCGATACGGCTGCTGCGCAGCCTACTCGGGCTGACACTGTTTTTGTCACGCCGAGTAG
>JAJYFM010000127.1:0-129 GCA_021790895.1 bacterium | reverse complement strand
CTGCCCCTTCGACTCGCTTCGCTCGCTCAGGGCAGGCTCCGCGCGTATCGAGATTCCGTGATGAGCGTCAAGCCATGGTGGGGTCGAAAGGGCGTTGGGATTTGAGGACGCCATAGGCGATGACGAGCA
>JAJYFM010000012.1 GCA_021790895.1 bacterium | reverse complement strand
ACGCGTACGAACGCTATCGGCAGCTTATTTTAGACCTCTCGAACACCTCGCAGCACGATTATCGCGCGTTTCGCGAAGTACTCGACCATCGTTTGAGCGTCGAGTTGCACGAACAGTTGGATGCTCCGCGCGAATTACACGAACTGCAGCGCGTCGCGCTCCAAAAAATCGATCAGTTGGTTGCATCCGCTACCACCTTCATCGATTTAGCAAGCGGCATTCTCGAAGCGGTCGTTGGGCTCGACGGTATTGCGACCGGTGCGATCTCTCGCCCCGATCCGCAGGGCAACTTGCAGTACGAAGTGACGGCGGGGGATAAGATACGGCGCTATCTGGAAATGCTGGCTTCGGGAACGGCGTCGCCGATTAGCGTGCACGCGGATCGCCCGACGGGGCAGGGACCGAGCGGCCGTGCCTGGCGCAACGGCGTCGTCGAGCACACGGTGGCGATGGCGCTCGATCCCACGATGGTGGTCTGGCAGAAAATGCTCGCCGAATTTCAACTCCGCTCCGCGGCGACGATTCCCGTACTCGATAACGACGAGCGTCCGCAGGTGCTCATCCAACTCTGGAGCGATCTGACCGGTCACTTTATGACGCCGCTCCGACAGACGTTGATCGAGCATCTCCAACGCGCGTTGGGGCACGCGTTTGCGCGTTTGACGCAGCGCGATCAGCAGAGCCTTGTCGTTATTCCGCAGGAGCGGCGTTTTGAGTGGCGCGAGTTGCTCCAGCGCGGCGGGCTCGAGATGCATTTTCAGCCGGTCGTCGATCTATCGACGGGTGCGTTACAGAAAGTCGAAGCACTCGCGCGGTTGCGCAACGCCAACGGTGAGCTCGTTTTCCCCGCGCAATTTCTGCCGGCCTTCGGTGAATGGGAATTGCAGCGTCTCTTCGCGCAGGGTTTGGAGCAGGGCTTCGCTGCACTCGCGCAATGGCAGGCCTCCGGCATCGAAACGACGATCTCGATCAATCTTCCGCCGCAGGGGCTCAAAGATCGTCGCTACCTCGAGATTTTGCGCGAAACCTTTGCGCGCAGCGATATCGCGCCCGCGCGTCTCACGCTCGAGTTGCTTGAGACGGGTCAGGCCGATCAGCCCCTCGCGCAGACGGAGATCGCCGACGAACTGCGCGCGATGGGGCTTTCCCTCGCCGAGGACGATCTCGGTGCCGGCTACAGCTCGTTGCTGCGGATGGACCGCATCACGTTCGACGAAATGAAGATCGATCAAGGGCTGGTCTGCAATTCATCGCAGACGCCGCGCAAAGCATTGGGCTTCATCCATTACCTCACCCGTTTAAGCCACGATTTCGGCATTCCGGTGACCGTTGAGGGGCTCGAAAATGCGGGGCTGGTCGAAGCCGCGGTGATTCTCAGTGCGAACATGGGGCAAGGCTTCGCCATCGCATCGCCGATGCGTGCTGACGAATTGGTGAAGTGGGAGCAACACTTTACGCTCGCGGTCGACCGAACGCAGCCGAAGACGGCGCTCGGTGCTTTCGCGACGAATATGCTCTGGCATCTGCAACTGGTGAGCCTGAGTCCATGGCGCGAGTTGCTGGAGAATTTTCTCCACATGCCCTCGAGCCTGACGCACTACATCGCGGCGCAGAATCTGCGCGGGAGCCCATTACAGGAAGCGCACGACGAGCTCCACGCCCTTGCCGCGCTGCACGGGCCCAACGACGCACTCTATTGGAGTGCGCGCGCGCGGGTCGAGCGGTTACTCGCCGATCGCATCGCTATGGAGAACGGCTAGACGCGCGCTTGTCGTTGCCGGCTAACGGCGCCCGAACCAACGGAGCGGCGGTGATTCGGCCGCTGCGAACGCCGCGAAACACATCGCGAGGACGAGATGGTTGAGAGATGCGCCGAAATACTCCCAAAACGGAGCGCCCGCGCCGGGATAGTTCGACGAGAATAAGAGCGCGAGCATGTAGATTGCACCGCAGGTACTCGCGACGCGCACCAGTAGGCCCGAGACGAGCGCGAGCCCGATCGCCAGTTCACCGTAGGCGGCGAGATAGGCGATCGCCGTTCCGTTCGGAAGCACGACGTGCTGGAGAATCGGCACCATAAAGGGATAGGCGCTGCCTCCGTTGAGGAAGCGCTCGATCCACATTTGAAAGCCGCCGCCCTGGGTGAATTGCGTTCCGAAGACTTTGTATTGCGCGAAGACCAAGAACAGCACACCGACGCCGATGCGCAGCCAGGTCAACGCGACGTGCCCGGGGACGGCGCTGCGGCGGCGCACGCTAGGGCTCCGTCGGAATCACCGGCAACGCGCGCGCCCCCGTTGCGCGAAGGTGCGCGTTAAGCGCGGGAATCGCGTGCACGTACGCGTTGTAGGCGTTGCGTGCGGAGCGATACTCCGCCTCGATGCGCGCATAGAACTGCGCGGCCGCTTGGGTGATGATGCCCTGCACCGGGAACGATTGCAGCGAGCTGAGCGCGCCGTCGAGGTTTTCACGTAAGGCGCCGGGGCGCGAGACGGAGTCCTCGCTGTTGGTGTAGTTTGCGGTGAGTTGCGCCATGACGGCGCTGCGACCGTTCCGCGCCTTTGCCAGCGCTGCTGCTGCGGCGCCGGTGAGTTTCGGCTCGGCGGCGATCGCCTTTCCGACGCGGTCGAGGTGATTGAGCATCGTATCGACGCTGGAGTAGAGGTTGTTGATATGTGCGAATGTGTTGTAGCTCTCGCGCATCTGCGCGAGCGTCTCGGTCGCCTTCGGGTCGGGCTTGACGGTGAAGCGCTGCACGAAGGTGCGCCCGCCGATCGTCATGCGCACGGCATAGGTTCCCGGCACCACCGTCGCGCCCTCGCTCGGCCCGGCGAATGCTGGATTGGCCGCGCCGCTCCATTTCACCGGCGGGGTGGTCGTGAAGTCCCACACGATGCGGTTGATCCCCGCAAGATTGCTGCCTTTCAGCGTGCGCACGACGTGCCCCGATGCATCGAGAATCGTCAGCATCGGCACCCTTGCCTGCGGCTTCGCTTGATAGTAGCTGATCGGCACGCCGTAGGGTGGGTTCGCCGCCGCGTAGTTGGTGTAGGTTCCCTCGGTATTGTTGGTGAGGTTGTATTCATACGAGGTGCGCGGCGCGAAGAGCATCGCTCCCGCGGCGACCGCTTGCGGTAATTGTTGTAACGGGTGCAGATCGTCGAGCACCCAGATCGAGCGGCCGTGCGTGGCGATCACGAGGTCATCGAACTGCGGTTGAATGCGAATGTCGCGCACCGAGACCGGCGGCATGTTGTTCCGCAGGCTCTGCCAATGCGCGCCGCGATCGTAGGATATCCAGACGCCTTCCTCGGTTCCGAGATAGACGAGATTGGGATTGTGGATGTCGGGGCGAATCGAACGCGTCCAAAGATCGTGCGGCAAACCGTTGACGATCGATCGCCAATGCGCACCGTAATCGTTGGTCACCCAGACCTCCGGTGCATTATCGCCGACGAGGTGGGAATCTTCGACGGCGTAGGCGGTGCCGCGCTGTAACGGCGATGGCGCAACGGTCTCGAAGCGACCGTTGCGGTTCGCTCCGGGCGGCGTGACGTTCTTCCAGTGCTTGCCGCCGTCGCGCGTGAGTTGCACCAAACCGTCATCGGTGCCGACCCAGATCTCGCCGCGCGAGAGCGTCGAGCCCTCGATATCGAGGATCGTATCGGTGTACTCGGCGCCGGTGACGTCGTGGGTGATCGGTCCGCCCGATGGGCCCTGGTGCGCTTTATCGTTGTGCGTGAGATCGGGGCTGATCGCTTTCCAGGTAAGGCCGCGATCGGTGCTTTGAAAGACGACGTTGCCGCCGAACCAGATCGTGTGCGAACTCCAGGGCGCAAAGCCGATCGGCGACTCCCAATTGAAGCGATAGGGGCTCGAAGCGATGTTGTAATCTTGCTGGACGCTGGTGAAGTACGGCTCCGCAAATGTATATTCGCGCGAGCGGCGATTGAAGCGGAAGAGCGCGCCGTCTTGGCCGTCCGACCAGATGATGTTGGAGTCGTACGGAGCGGGGATCGCCCATTGGCCGTCGTCGTCGTAGACGACGGCGTACCATGCGGCGTTGGTGATGCCGGCCATATCGAGGGAGTTCGAAGGGCCGCAGTAGGAATTGTTATCTTGCAATCCGCCGCAGATGGTGTACGGGTTGTCGTTGCCCAAGCCGACGCGATAGAACTGCCCGATCGGCAGATTCGCCCAGAAGGCCCAGGTGTGCCCGCCGTTGACGGTGAGCGCGTAGCCGCCGTCTTCGCCGACGATCATGCGCTTGGCATCGTTCGGCGCGATCCAGATCGCGTGAAAATCGCCGTGCACGTTCTGCGCGATCGCTTTGAAATGCAAGCCGCCGTCGGTGCTCTCGGCGAGCGAGGTCGAGGCGGTGTAGACGGTGTTCGGATTGCTCGGGTCGACTTCGATATGCGAGAAATAGAAGGGGCGCTGGTCGACGAGCGTGTTCGAACTCACGAGCTTCCAGGTGCTGCCGTCATCGTCGGAGCGCCACAGGATGCCGTGCTTCGCTTCGATGAGTGCGTAGACGCGGTTCGGGTCGCTCGGCGCGACGGCAAGCCCAATGCGCCCGGTGATGCCCGTCGGCAGCCCGCCGCCGGTGAGTCGCTGCCAAGTGCGCCCGCCGTCGACCGATTTGTAGATGCCGTCGCGCTTGCCGCCGCTGCGGAAGGTCCACGGCCGGCGCTGAAACTCCCAGACGCCGGCAAAGATCACGTTCGGCGTCTTCGGATTCATCGCGAGATCGGAGACGCCGCTGATCGGGCCGACATCAAGCGTTTTCTTCCAGCTCTTGCCGCCGTCGAAGGTGACGTAGACACCGCGATGCGGCGAACGTGCGAAGACGTCGCCGAGCGCGCCGACGATCACGTGCTGCGGATCCTTCGGATCGATAAGAATGCGCGAGATATATTTCGTGCCGCGCAGGCCGACGTTCTTCCACGTCTTGCCGCCGTCGGTCGATTTGTAGAGACCGTCGCCGTAACTCACATCGTTACGCGGGTTCGATTCACCGGTGCCGACCCAGACGGTACGATCGTTCTGCGGATCGATCGCGACTGCGCCGATCGATCCGACGCTCTCGTGGTCGAAGACGGGATTCCACGATGCGCCGCCGTCGTTGCTTTTCCACACGCCGCCGCCCGCTGCGCCGAGATAGTAGAGATGCGGATTCTGCGCCGTGCCCGCCACCGAGGTGACGCGACCGCCGGCGGCGGCCGGGCCGGTCGCGCGCCAGTGCAGGTTGCCGACGGGAAGGCTCGCCGCCGCGCCGATCGCCGGTGCAAGTACGAGTGCGGTAAAAGCAATGAGCGAACGGATCATCGTGAGTCTCTCTTCCTCAATCTCTAACGCCGTGGTGGAAGTCTCACCGGTTCGGCGCGCGGATGGGCCCGTCCCGTACCGCGCAGCAGCAGCCTGCCGCTGCGTGCCGAAGAAGGTGGAATGCAGCAGCCTCTCGAGAGACGGCATGGCGGCGATCGCATCGCTGAAACCCTTGCCGCGCACGGCGTCCGCCGTCTTTTTACGCTCTGTGGCGGGCACATCTCGCCGATTCTGACCGCGGCGAAGGCGCGCGGCATTCGCATCGTCGACGTGCGCGACGAAGCAAGCGCACTCTTTGCCGCCGATGCCGAGGGGCGGCTCACTGGTATTCCGGGGATCGCGGCGGTGACCGCCGGACCCGGGCTTACCAATGCGATCACCGCAATGCAGAATGCGCGGCTCGCGCAGTCGCCCGCGATTCTTCTCTGCGGCGGCGTACCGACTGCACTGCGCGGGCGCGGCGCGTTGCAAGATATCGATCAGCGCGCCGTCATTGCGCCGCATGCAAAGCGCGTGATTCAGGTGCGGCGTGTCGCCGATCTGCAACCTGCGCTCGAAGCGGCGTTCGCGACGGCGACGGCGGGAGTTCCCGGCCCGGTCTTTCTCGAGGCGCCGGTCGACCTGCTCTACGATGAAGCGACGATTCGCACGTGGTACGCGGAGGCGAGCGGCAAGGGCAGATCGCTCGCCGAACGCGCGCAGCGCTGGTATCTCCATCGCCACGTCGAGCGGCTCTTCGCCGGCGCGCAGCGGGCGTCGGCGCCGAGACCTGCGTTGCCGCCGCCGATGCCGTCGCGCGCGAGCATCGCCGCCGCGCGCTCTGCATTGCAGCGGGCGGAGCGACCGATCGCGGTGATCGGCAGTCAGGCGCTCGCGGTTCCCGCAAACGCGCAAAAAATCGCCGATGCGATCGCTGCGCTCGGCATCCCGGTCTATCTCTCGGGCATGGCGCGCGGTCTCATGGGGCCCGATCACCCGCTGCAGATGCGGCATCGCCGGCGCGAAGCGTTGCGCGAAGCGGATTGCGTGCTGCTCGCAGGTGTGCCGTGCGATTTCCGGCTCGGCTACGGCGGCGATATTCGGCGCAACAGCACGCTCGTCGCGGCGAATCGCAGTCGCGCCGATGCGAAGCTCAATCGTCGGCCGACGATCGCGGCGATCGGCGATGCCGGTGCATTTCTCCTCGAACTCGCCGCGGGTTCCTCTCGGAGCGATGCAGCGCGCGCTGAATGGATCGCCGGCGTGCGCGCGCGCGATCTGGAGCGCGAACGCGAGATCGCCGCGCGCGAGCAGCAACGCGGCGAGTATGTCAATCCGATCGCGTTACTCCGCGCGATCGATCGCTGCGCCGACGAAAGTGCGATCTTCGTTGCCGACGGCGGTGATTTCGTCGCGACCGCCTCCTACGTGCTGCACCCGCGCGCACCGTTGAGCTGGCTCGACCCTGGGGTCTTCGGAACGCTTGGTGTCGGCGCGGGTTTCTCGCTCGCCGCGGCGCTTGCGCGACCGCAGAGCGAGGTGTGGGCGATCTTCGGCGATGGTGCCTGCGGATATGCGCTCGCGGAGTTCGACAGCTTCGTGCGCCATCGCATCGGCGTCATCGCCGTCGTCGGCAACGACGCCGGCTGGTCGCAGATCGCGCGCGAGCAGGTGAAGATGCTCGGCGACGATGTCGGCACCGTCCTCGCGCGAACCGCCTACCACGAGGTCGCGGCGGGCTTCGGTGCGCTCGGTATTCTGGTGCGTAGCGAGAGCGAGATCGATCCCGCGCTCGCCCGGGCGCGCGAATCGGCGCGCAACGGCGTCCCGGTCCTCATCAACGTCTGGCTCGACCGTAGCGATTTCCGCGAGGGATCGATCTCCATGTAGGTCGACGTGCCGCGGGGAAAGCCCGGTGCGGAGAGACGAAACTCATGCGGAGCGTTTCGCCGAACGACGTCGCTATCGATCTGCGCGAAATGGAACGGTGCCTTTGTGAAGTCCTCTTCCATCGCGGCGCGCGAGTCGACACGATCTGGGCCATCCCGCTCGACAACGGAGCGGCCCCCGGGGTCGGCGGGGCATTGTTTGTTTTGGTTGTGGGTGTTATAACCAAATCAAGCAACCGCGCGCCGGCTGCCGGAGGTGTTCATGGGCGGAAGACGATTTCACATCTTGCTCGTGACGTTCGTTGCGTTCGTCACGCTTTCGACCCGCGGGTTAGGTGCGGCGCCGCGAACGGCGCAGTTCGTTCCGACGGCCGGCTCGATCGTGAAGGCGATGGCGGTGGCGCTCGGTGGGAGCGCGCGAATAGCGAAGATTCATACGCTCTTTTTTGAATGGCACGTCCATGGCGTGACTGCCGGTGGTACGAACCTGCATCAACATATCAAGGAGTGGTTGACCGTCGGCGGCGAGGATCGCATGGAGGCGGTAACCGCGGCGATGCAGGGAGCGCCGTTGCTGCGTGTCTTTCTTCCGGGAATGATGGACGAGCCGCTCTCGGTCACGATCACCGATTCCGGTAAGTACTATCCGCCCTCGAATGACCGGACTTGCTCCTCGCCTTCCGGTGGAGTCTGCGTTGACCCGAGCGATCTCTATTTGGACCTGGCATCGGGGCCCCGCTCTGCGAGCGTGCCAATCGATGTCAGCGAGAACGGCTACAGCGGCGCCTTTATCGAGAGCGATACGTGCGCGGGCATCGCCACGATCGCTCGCAAGGCGGGCGGAAATAATCCGGCGCTCTTCTCATTGACGCCGAAGCACGCAGGGCACTGTACCGTCACGTTTTCGTCGAGTTCACCGGAGGGGTGGACGCTCGAAGGCGATGAGGGTTGGCCAAGCGGGGATAGCAGCGGCGCGCTTCAGGGCCCCGATCTTGCGCGCGAGATCTCGTACGTGTATTGGATGACCTTTGCGTATATGCACGGCGGCGCTCTTCCCGGGACGGTGCGATACGTTCCCGTTTACGGCGCGGATCGCTATCAACTCGATCTGCAACCGCAGGGCGGTGAGCCGATCGTCGCCGAGATCGACACGCAAACCTTTCTTCCAAAGAGCGTACTCATCGGGAACGATCACCAACAAATGCTCGTCATCCCGCATCGATGGAAAGCGACGAACGGGGTGCTCTTTCCGACGAAAATGACCGTGAAGATCGTCGACGAGCAGTTGCAAATGGAGTACTCGCTCGTCCGTATCGGCCTCAATCAAAAATTCGCTCCATCGCTCTTCGCTCAACCCACTCCTTCGATCTAAGCGATGAATCGCTGAAAGGTACCACGATGAAACGCCTTCTTGTTTTTCTCGCACTTGCATTCGCTCCGTCGATGGTTGGGGCACAGAGCGTGGGCGGCTCATTTCGACCGGCTTACGTTGAGGGCACGGTTCGTGCCGGCGATACCGACAAGGCATTGGGTGGCGCGAAGATCGACGTCATCGGTGCGAAAGTGTCGAAGAAGGGAGTGAAGGCGACCGCCGGATGCGGAGCGGGCTTCGCCATGACGGCCACAAACGGGAATTTTGCGGTCGGTGTCGGCTTCAACAACATGTGCGTGACGAAAAAACACCCATTCAACGGGAAGTATTTCGTGACGATCTCCAAGCGCGGCTATCTGCCGCAGGTGGAACAGATCGACTTCGGGGCGCGCGGGCACAACGTCATCGGACCGCTTGAAGTGACGTTGACGCCCTCGCATGCCGTTGTCACCGGTCAGGTCTTCGGCCCTGGGGGCAGACCGCTGCCCTACGCGTATGCCTTCCTCGTGAAAAATCCATTTATCATGGCGCTGAAACCTCCGAAGGGGCACATTCCAAACCTGATAAGCGAGATACCGATGGTGCGCACCGATGGGTACGGAAAATTCACCATTCCGGTCTCGCCCGGCGACTATGTCGTGATGGCAAGTAAATCCGGTTACCAATTGGCGACCAAGACCGTCAATCCACTCGCAATTCAACTCTATCAACGCATGACGGCGAGCCCGTACGCAGCGGCGATGAAAGGGCGACTTGCGCAACTCACGCAGCCGCAGCTCGGGTTTGCCGTGCACGTTCCCGATGCCGGTACGGCGGTGGCGAATCTCGTGATGATTAAGGCGCTGGTCCCGACGAGTCTCGTCCACTCGATCAACGTGCGACAAGTCACCTATAAGCCGACCGAATTACGGCTCGTCGGCATGGCGCGCTCGTCGCCGAACAACGTGCTATTTTTTACCGACGATCTCGGGTCCTATAACTCCGATTCCGGTCGCTACAATCTCTCGGTGGTGCGCTCGAAGGTCTTACTGGGAACGGGGAAGGTTCACCCATTTCAGGCGCATATCAAAACGTTTAATTTTGCTATGTATGGTCGCCCGTCGGGCGTCGGTTGTCGCCATAAGCCGGGACACAAGAGCGATACCTACTGCGGAAACATCATCGAGTCGTTTACCGACGAGACGGCGATCCCCGGGCACCGCTACTATTATTACCTCGTCGAATCGTCGCCGAACATCGCCGTGGGAGGAAAAATTCATATCGCCCAGGTTGGTACCCCGAATTCAAACGCCGTCGAGATCATCACGCACTAGCGTGCGCCGGCGCGTACGGCTGTAAAGAAGGGGGAGGGCGCACGTATTCATGCACTCTTCCCGCGCGATGCGCAGAATGAAGCCATGAACGCTCGGC
Source organism: bacterium (assembly GCA_021790895.1). Classification (GTDB taxonomy): domain Bacteria; phylum Vulcanimicrobiota; class Vulcanimicrobiia; order Vulcanimicrobiales; family Vulcanimicrobiaceae; genus JABEUX01. Next base: position 32,279 of record JAJYFM010000012.1, on the reverse strand, counting down.
TTCGCGGCCCGGTGACGATTGGGATCCTTCTGGTGGCGTCGGTCGGCGTTGCCTGGGTGCTTCGGCCGTTGCTGCTGGTGATCGTTCCGACCGCCCTCTACGCGGTCGTCACATGGCCGCTGGTGCGGCGCTTGCGCCGACACCTGCCGCCGCCGATCGCCGCGGTGCTCGCAAACGCCGCACTTGCCGGCGTGCTTGCCGGCATCGCGATCCTCTTCGGCCCGATCCTGTACGCACAAGCGCTGCAATTGTTCGCGGCACTGCCCGATGCCGCCGTGCGCGCCGTCGCCGCGCTTCCCGTCGGCGTGCGCGACGAGATCGGACGTCTTGCCGGGCAGATCGATGTGAGCGTGCTCTCGTGGTCGCGCGAAATTTTCGGCGCCTCCGTACGGCTCGTGCGCTCGACGACGGCGATCCTCGGCGCGATTCTCCTCATCCCGATTCTCGCGACCTATCTCCAACTCGATGCCTCGCGCTATCTGCGAGCCCTCGAAGCGATCGTCCCAATCGAGAAGCACGACAAGCTGCATCGAACGATCGCCGAGATGTACGGCGTATTCGACCGATTCGTCCGCGCGCAGTTGTTCGTCAGCGGTGTCGTCGGGTTGCTCGTCTTTCTCGTGCTTCAACTGCTCGGCATTCCGTTTGCACTGACGATCGGTATCCTCACTGCGGCGATCGATCTCATTCCGTACCTCGGGGGTATCGCCGCAATTCTCCCAACGGTCGTGCTTGCGCTTGCCTCCGGCAGTCTCGGCAAGGCGCTCGTCGCCGTCGCCGCGATTGTTGCGGTCTTTGCATTTGAAGCGCAGATTCTTTCACCGCATTTCATCGGGAAGAGCACGCGACTTCCGGCCTCGATGGTGGTGCTGCTCCTCCTTGTCGGCGGAGAACTCTTCGGCCCGCTCGGACTCTATCTCGCCGTTCCCGTCGCGGCAATGGTGCGCGTTGCCTTGGTGCGTAGCCTCGATGAATGATCCGAGCGCCACGTACGGGTTGAGTTCGGCCGAGGCCGCGCTGCGGCTCGCTGCCGAAGGGCCGAACGAAATCCCCTCGGAGCGCGGGCGCTCGCGATTCGCAATCGCCGCCGACGCTGCGCGCGAGCCGATGTTCTTGTTGTTGCTCGCCTGCGGCATCATCTATATTTTGCTCGGCGATCGCGCCGAGGCGGCGATGCTGCTCGCCTTCGTCGCGGTCGTCGCCGGCATCAGCATCTCGCAGGCGCAGAGAGCGGAGCGAACGCTCGAGCGTCTCCGCGCGATCTCCGCGTTCGATGCCGTCGTCATTCGCGACGGCCGTCAGCAGCGAATTCCGGCGCAGCAGATCGTTCGCGGTGATGCGATCCTCGTACTTGAGGGCGATCGCGTTCCCGCCGATGCGGTCTTGATTTCCGGCACGAACGTTCGCGCCGATGAATCGCTCCTTACCGGTGAATCGGATGCGGTGCGCAAAACGGTACTCGCTCCGGTTCCCGAGCAGATGGCGAAACCCGGCGGCGACGATTCACCGTTCGTCTACTCCGGCACGATGGTTGTCGCCGGGAAAGGCATCGCGCGCGTGCTTGCGACCGGCCCGGCGACGCAGATCGGCGCGATCGGTCGTGCGCTCGCGAGCGTACAGGTCGAACCGACGCGCATTCAGCGCGAGACAGCGACGGTCGTGCGCCGGTTGGCCGTTGCAGCGGTGCTCGTCAGCGTCCTCGTCGTGCTCGCATATGGGCTGCATCGGGGGGATTGGTTGCGCGCCGTGCTCGTCGGTATCGCGCTGGCGATGGCAATTCTGCCCGAAGAGTTGCCGGTCGTGCTCTCGGTCTTTCTCGGACTCGGTGCCTGGAGAATCGCACAAAAAAATGTGTTGACGCGCCGTCTTCCGGCGATCGAGATGTTGGGCTCGGCGACGCTGCTCTGCGTCGATAAAACCGGCACGATCACCGAGAACCGCATGGCGGTCGTTACGCTCGCCGGCGCCGACGGCGCGCTCTGCCGCTGTGACGGTGCGAGTGCGATTCCCGCGCCCTATCACGATATTCTCGAATACGGGGTGCTCGCGAGCCATCGCGATCCTTTCGATCCGACCGAACGCGCGATCGCCGATGCATTGGAGCATCGCCTCGCGGGAAGCGATCGCCGCCATCGCGATTGGGATCTTGCGGGTGAGTATCCGCTCTCGCGTTCGATGCTCGCGATGTCGCGTGTGTGGGCTCGCCCCGATGCGCGAAGCTGGGTCGTCGCGGCAAAGGGTGCGCCCGAAGCGATCGCCGATCTCTGCCACCTCGACGGCGAGCGGAGCCGAGCGCTCGAAGCGCGGGTCTCGGAGATCGCCTCGACGGGGCTGCGCGTCTTGGGCGTTGCGCGCGCGATCTATGAGGGCGAGCATTTGCCCGAGGGGCAACACGATTTTGCGTTCGAATTCGTCGGCTTGATCGGGCTCTCCGATCCGGTGCGCCCGCGCGTGCCGGCGGCGATCGCCGAGGCCTATAGCGCCGGCATTCGCGTCGTCATCATCACCGGCGATTATCCGGCGACGGCGGTGAGCGTTGCGAAGAGTATCGGCTTAGAGCGCCCGGAGCGCTATCTGACCGGCGTACAGATCGAAGCGATGGATGATGGCGCGCTCTCAGCAGCGGTCGCCGAGACGAATATTTTTTCTCGCGTCGTTCCCGAGCAGAAGCTCCGTTTGGTAGAAGCCTTCAAACGCAACGGGGAGATCGTCGCGATGACCGGAGACGGCGTCAACGATGCGCCGGCGTTAAAAGCCGCGCACGTCGGCATCGCCATGGGCGCACGCGGCACCGATGTCGCGCGCGAAGCCGCGGCGCTGGTGCTCCTCGACGACGACTTCGGATCGATCATCGATGCCGTGCGGCTCGGACGGCGAATCTTCGACAACCTGCACAAAGCGATTGCGTTCGTCGTCTCCGCGCATATTCCGATCGTCGGTATGAGCTTGATCCCGGTGCTCTTCGGAATGCCGCTACTGCTCTTGCCGGTGCATATTCTGTTTTTACAACTCATCATCGATCCGGCTTGTTCGATCGCCTTCGAAGCGGAGCCCGCCGAAGAGCAGATTATGCAGCGGCCGCCGCGCCCGGTCGACGCCTCGCTCTTCGATCGCGATTTTCTCATCACCGCCGGCATGCAAGGAACGATTGCGCTCGCCGCGACGCTTGCCGTCTTCGTTGCCGCGCTGGCCCTCGGGCGTGACGAACGCGTCGCGCGAGCGCTGGCCTTTACGACGATGGTGTTGGTGAGCATCGCGCTGCTCTTCATCAATCGGTCGACCGGCGGAAGCGTCGCGCGAGCGGTGCGCGTCCGCAACCCCGCGGTGACGATTATCGCCGTCGGAGCGTTGCTCTTCCTCGTCGCGGCGTTGATGTTCGCGCCGATCCGGTCGCTCTTTTCGTTCGCGGCGCTCCGGCCCCAGGATCTCGTCATCCCGGCGACGGCATGGCTCGCCTCGATCCTCGCGTTGCTGCTGTTACGTTTCATCGCGGCCTCGCGAGGGCGTACCCGCGCGCTCGCGCGTTAGCGCGCGAGCGGCCGGTGTCCGTGTGTACGCGGCTGGACGCCGACGTTATCGCGTCCGCCGACCGATCGCTGCGGCTTCCCAGCGTGCGCCCCGCGATGGAGAAAATAGAGGCGTGCGGCGTCGATGCAGTAGCCTGCTTCGGAGACGATCACCGGATCGATGCTGAGCGAGCCGAGCGCTAATTCGGTGTAAATAACACTCAGGCGAGCGAGAAGATGCTCGACGCCGTGCCGGAGGCGTTCGTTGCCGACGAGCAGGCCGCGCGCGACCAACTCATCGACCAGCGTCGTCGCCTCGAATGGCGAGAGCGGCATCAGTCGTCGTGCCTCCCCTTCGCCGATCGTGACGATCATCGATGGGCCGACGAGCGCTGCGGGGTCGATAGCGATGCGAATCTTCGTTCGATGCCGTTTCCCCAGGTGCTCGTGCGTCCCACCGGCGGGGTGGACGCGTAGGCCGAATCGCTCCAGGTCGCTCAGGGCTTCGGATCCGATATGCACGTTCATACAAAAATCCTAGCGAAAGGCGAAGAAGAGGCTATGAATCCCGAGGGCAGGGGCCTTCTCGTCGCGGCTACGCTTCCGCCATTTCGACGAAGCGGCAGAGCAGATTGACCATCGCCATCTGTTCGACCGTCGAACAGCGAAGCTCGAGCAGACGCGGGCTCGCCACCAGGACGCTCATGCACTGAGCGCGCGAGATCGCGACGTTGAAGCGATTCTTCTCAAACAGAAAGTCGATGCCGCGCGGCGCGTATTCGATGCTCGAGGTCGCCATCGTGTAGAACACGATCGGGGCCTCCTGCCCTTGGAACTTATCGACGGTTCCGACGCGAATCTCCGGAAGCCCGGCCTCCTCGAGCAGCCCGTCGAGCAGCAAACGCTGCGCGTTATAGGGCGTGACGACGAGGATATCGCCCTTGCCGATCGCGCGCTCGCGGCCGTTGCCGACACGAACGCGACCTTTGAGCAGCGGTTTGATCGCGGCGAGAATCGCCTCCGCCTCCTCGACCGATTCGCGCGCGTTCCCGTCGTGCGCGAGGGAAAGAGCGCGCAGCCCCGCTCCGCGCAGCCCGGTGCTCTCCACCTTCGAGCCTGCGGTCGTCGGTGCGGCGTGCAATCGGCCGGCGTAGACGTGCGCCGAGATAAACGAACAGATCTCCGGATGCATGCGATAGGAGGTGTCGAGAAAGATGCCGCGATCCGGCGGCACGGTCGCGTTGTCGCCGAGCAAATAGGCAAGCACGGAGCGTCCGAGTCCGGCGGGATGGATTCCCTGCGAGACTTGGGCGAGTTGCAGCGGATCCCCGAACAGGACGAGATTTTTCGCCGCGGGTGCGACGGCGACCGCATTTGCCAGCGCGATCTGCCCCGCTTCATCGATGAACAGGTAATCGAGATCGACGCCGAAATCGTCACGTGAAAAGAGCCACGAGGTGCCCGCCGCGAGGTCGCAGGACCCTTCGATGAAGGCGTTATTTTTCGTGGTCGTCGTAACGAACGGGTCGGAGAATTGCGATTGAAAGGGCTCCTCGGCACCGAGTTTGTAGAGCCCGCGAAAAGGAACGCCGCGCTTCTTTGCTTCCGCCTCCACTTTGTGGAGCAGATGTTGGATCGCTTTGTGCGTCGTCGACATGACGCCGATGCGCTTCCCCTCGGCGAGCAGCGCCACGATCGTCGTCGATGCAACCGTTGACTTCCCGCTTCCCGGTGGGCCCTGAATGAAGAGATAGCTTTCGTCGAGCGCGCGGAGTATCGGAAGGATGTGCTCTGCGTTGGGAATCTCGGGCTGGATCGTTCCGCTCTCGGCGATTCCGCGAATGCGCGGCCGTCGTAGAAGAAGATCGATCGCCGAGCGCGCCTTGGAACCATGAAGCCCTTGCCGCAGCGCCTCGGCGATGCGAACCAAGGACGCGCGTTGCGACCGCGTTTCGATCGGCGGCGCGGGAATCATCGCGGTCAGCGTTCGCGCCGCTTCGATATCCCCGCTGCGACGGATCTGAATGCACCGTTCGTGCTCATCGAGCGCGATGATCTGCCCGGCGGCTTTCATCGTAACGGGATCGAGCATGCGATTCGTCGCGCTATACTCTTGCTCCGGAAAGCGATAGCTGTAGGTGCGATTGCGCTCGCGCCCTTGCAAGGCCGGCTCTTTCGTGTCGAGTAGTTGGAGGCCGCCGAGGCATTCCGGGTGTTCGATCTGCTCGGCCCCCGTCATCTCGGCGATATCGAAGAGTTTCCACCAGGTCGGTTTATCTTCGCGACGATGGTACGAGAGCAACTGCGCGACGATCCAGCGCAGGCGATCGCTCTCTTCGACGGCATCGAGTTCCTCCGCGCTTCCGATCGTCGGCGCGTCGGCGAGCAACGCCTGCTGGAGTTCGTTGAACTCGGCGAGTGCCGCTGCGCGCTCCTCTTCCATCGTGACCGGCTCGCGTTGCGGACGCCAAGCGATCTCGCAGCCGAAGCTCTGCTGCGCTTCATCGCGCAACGCGAGGAGCCACTCGCGAAGCTCGAAGGTGGAGCGGCAATCCTCTTCGTTGTAGCGCTCGATCGTTTCGAGAATCGCGCGGTTCTTTTGGTCAGCGAGCCATTGCTCGAACATGACGACGGAGTCGTCGCCGCGGCGGAGCTCCGCACTGCGTTCGAAGCCGTAGTAGAGTTCGAGTTTTTTAATCGAGTAACTGGGCTGCCCGACGCAGACGCCCTGCCGCGCGACCGTATAGAGATCGACGAGCGCCTCCGAACGAAGCAACTCGTCGACCTCCGCTTCGCGCGTCGCATGTCGGATGCTGAGTTTGCGAAATGCGTTTTTTTCGTAGGGAGCATAGTGGTAGATATGAAGCTCGGGGTACGCTCGGCGCCGCTCCATCATGAAGTCGATGCACGCTTCGAACGCGCCGCGCTCCGCTTGGGGATCGGTGCCCCAGAACGGGATGAAGCGTTGTTCCTCGGAGAGATAGAGACCGAAGAGATATTCGAGACCGCGCCCCGGGGCGTAGAGCGGGTCGCCCTCCATATCGAAGAAGATATCGCCGAGGTTCGGTCTCGGGAGCAGGCCGAATCCACGCAACTGCTCGGGGGGAAGCAGTTCGTAGCGCGGCACCCCGCTCTCGCGTTGCTCGACTTGCAGGCGCGCCTGGCGACGGAGCGTCGCAAAACTCTCGCGCGAGATTCCCGGCGGAATCGCGTTGTCGGGCGCTTGCGCGAGCTGATGCATCGTCACGATCGGCGGCTCGGCTGCGGCGAAGCGGCGAATGGAATCCGAACGCATGCGCGCGACGAGACTGAGATGGTCGCGCTCTTCGCGGCGGGTCGCGCAATGCTCTTTCCAGTGACAGAGCGTGCAGTGAGAGACGGGGAGCGCCACCTCGTCGAGTCGCTCTGCGAGGGCGCCTGCCTGAAGCGCGGCGATCTCGTTGAGAAACGATGCCTTCAGTTTCCGATAATACGCGCTGTACTCGTCGACGCGAAAACTCCGCCGCTCCTCGGAGCCGAGGATGACGTGCATGAACTCCGGCGCGACGCCGAACGTGCGCTCGACCTGCTCGCTATAAAAGCAGAGTTGAATGATAAAATACGGCTTTTCCGAGAGCGCGAGCTTCGTATCTTCAACTTCGTACGATGGTGAGCTCCCGGTCGACGCGTGCGTGACGCGACGAAGAAAATCGGCGCGACCGAACCACGTTCCGTCGAAAAAGGCGCCTTGATAGATCGTCGGCAGATGCTCGCGCATCGCTGCGCTCGTTTGCTCTTCGGCGAGTTGATATGCCGGAATCGAGGGCGCGCCGATCTCGGGAATCGCGCATACGCGCTCGGTTCGCTCGAGCACGGCGCGGTAACGACGCTCGTGTTCGAGCCCTTTACGAGCGAGCAGTTCGCTCTGCGGATCGGGCTCTTCCTCACGGTGGCGATCGCCGACAACCGAAAGATCGAGTGCGGTGAGCATACGGCACTCGAGAAAGCGGTTCAAATCGGAACCTGAAAAAATCAGGCGTCCATCGAGCTTTTGCACGGGACGCCCTCCCCCACCGTAACGCGCGGTTCCTGCAAGGATGAATGATGCCGGAGGTGAGAACAGCCCCCGAGATGTCGCTTCGAACTCCCTTGTTGCCGCTCTACGCAGGGCGCGCTCTGCGCAGCATCTCTCAGGGATATCTGGCGATCGTGGTTCCGCTCTACTTGCTCTCGCTCGGGTACAGCGCGACGGCAGTCGGGCTGCTTATCGCGATCGGCTCCGGCTCGGGAGCGTTACTGACGCTCGCGGTCGGCGCGCTCGCCGATCGAATCGGGCGCAAACCGATTCTCGCCGCGTTCGGCATTCTCACTGCGCTCGCGGGCGTCGTCTTTGCGCTGCAAGGGAATTTTATCGTGCTCGCAATCGCCGGCGCGCTCGGAACGATCGGGCAGGGCGGTGGTGTCGGCAGCGGCGGAGCCTTCGGCCCCTACTTTGTCGCCGAGCAAGCGCTTACCGCGGAGCTCTCCGGCGACGAGCGGCGCACGGCGGTCTTCGCGCGCCTCTCGTTGGTCGGCACGATCGGTAGCGTGCTCGGTGCAGGGCTGGCCGTCTTTCCGGCGCGCCCGCTCTTTTGGTTGACGGCGATCATCGGCGTTGCCTTGGCGCTCGTCGTCATGCCGATCCGCGAGCGGCGAACGCGGGCGATTCGCGCGCAATCGAAAGCCTCGCTCGCGCCGAATACCTGGAGACTCATTCGTCGCTTCATGCTGACGAATGCGACGAACGGCCTCGCGATCGGGTTCCTCGGCCCGATCTTGGTGCTCTGGTTCCACGAACGCTTTCACGTGAACGCCGATCAAATTGCGGCGCTCTACACGACGATCAACGTCCTCTCGATTCTCTCGTACCTCGGGGTAACGCGCATCGTTGCCGCGATCGGCGGCGCCGTTCGCACCGTTGTTGCCTTGCGCGTCTTCTCATGCGTGCTGCTTGCAGCAATGCCGTTTGCGCCGAGTTTCGTCATCTCCGGTGCGATCTACGCGTTGCGCATGCTGGTCAATATCGTGACCTTCCCGGTGCGTCAGTCCTATGCGATGGGCATTATTCCGGCCTCGGAGCGATCGCGCGCATCGGCGCTCTCGAATCTTCCGGCGCGCGTCGGCTCGATGGGGGGACCGTTGGTCGCCGGTGCGCTCATCGAGCACGCGTGGATCGGTTTGCCGTTGGAGTTTGCGTCGGTGCTGCAGTTGCTCAATGCCGGACTCTATTGGCTCTTTTTTCGCAACTTACCACCCCCCGAAGAGATCGAGAGCGAAGAACTCTAACGGCGCTACGCCTCCGCTGCCGCGAGCACGGCGCGCACGATCGTGCTGCGAATCCGTCCGTCTTCGAGTTGCATGAGCCCCGCGATCGTACACCCCGCGGGCGTCGTCACCGCGGTTTTTAACGCCGCCGGGTGCTCGTCGCTCGCTAAGACCGATGCTGCAGCGCCGAGCAAGGTCTGTGCGACGAGCGTGCGCGCGGTTTCGTAAGAGAATCCTAATTTTATTCCGGCGTCGATCCACGCTTCGACAATGAGATAGACGTAGGCGGGGCCGCATCCGTTCATTGCCGTTGCGGCGTCCATCAGCCGCTCTTCGATACGCACCGTTCGTCCCATCGTGCCGAAGAGCTCCTCGCATCGTTCGAGATCCTTTGGTTCACTCTCGCAGGCGAGTGCGGTCATGCCCGCGAGTTCGCCGACGGGAAGATTCGGCATCGCGCGCACCACGCCAATCGCTGTCGGCAGCGACGCGCGCAGCGAGGCGAGCGTCGTTTTTGCCGCGACGCTTACGAGTGTCGTTCCGGGGCGCATCGTCGGCGCGAGCGTTTCGAGTGCGTCCTGTATTTGATGCGGTTTCACGCAGAGGAGCACCACGTCGGCGTCGGCGACGGCGGCGATGCTCTCGCCACGGCCGAGCATCGCCACTTCTCGCAGCGGGTCGACACGGTGCAGTGCTTCGCGAATCGCGCGGCCGATCGTTCCATTTCCAATGATGACGAGATGCATGTCCGAGTGAACTCCTTCGTGGGGATCGTTGAGAGCAATAAAAAAACGCCGCTCCGACTGGAGAGCGACGTTCTGCGAGCGTTCCTCGCGGCGTGCACTATCCGGCCGGCACCCTTGGGGGCGGCGTAGGCAGGCACGGCGGGATCGAGTGGAGGCTCACGGTTCGGCGATCATAGCGGCGGATCGAGGGCGCGTCAAGGCTTCGACGTCGGCGGAAAGAGCGGGAGATCGCGCGCCGTCTCCGCGAGCCCCGGCGCGGCGAGCAGGTCGGGGCGATCGTTCGCGATCTCGTTGACGGCGCGCGTTACCTCGCGAAGCGTGAAGCGCGTGCCCCCCTCGTCATGGGGATCGGCGAGCGCGCTGCGTTCCTCCGGCGCGAGCCGTGCGTCGAGCCATCGCCGTGCGTCGTCGGCGGCGATGACGACCGGCTCGCGATGATGGATCGCTCGGAGTTCGCGGCGCGCGGAGCGCGTCAGAATCGAAAAACAGGGCTCGCTCTCGCGCATCTCCCAGAGCGCGGCGAAGAGGATAGGTCGCCCATCTGCGGCGGCGATGTAGAACGGTCGCTTGCCGCTCGGGGTCGGCTCCCATTCAAACCATCCGCTCGCCGGAACGAGCGCGGGACGTTCGCGATACGCGCGCCGATAGAGCGGTCGCTCCGCGGCGCTCTCGACACGCGCGTTGAACGTGTGCGGGAGGCCGAAGCCCCACTGCGCCGCGGTGAGGCGCAGATCGGCTCGCACGATCGGCGTCCGTTGCGTCGGCGCAATGTTGTATCGCGGAGGAACGGCGCTATCGAAATCCGCGGCGAGCAAAAGAAACGGAAACGCGGCCGCGATATCTGCGCGTCGCGCGAAGAACGAGAATCTACCGCACATCGCGTGCCTGGCCCCGTTGCATGGCAAGGATAGATGCGGTGCTCGGGCGTAGGGCTGCACGATGAACCCCGAAGCGCAAACGTTGGCCCTCAACGGCGGCGAGATCGAATATCGCTATCGCCGGAGTGCGACGGAAGATTCGCCGACGCTGGTCTTTTTGCATGAAGGGCTTGGGACGTTGGGGCTCTGGCGCGATCTTCCCGCGCGCATCTGCGAGGGAAGCGCATTTGGATCGCTCGTCTACTCGCGCTTCGGGAACGGCTTTTCGAGCGAACTGCAGGAAGCGCGTCGCCCGAGCTACATGCACGACGAAGCGCTGCAGGTGCTGCCGGAACTGCTCGACCGTTTGGGAATCGAGCGCACGTTGCTGCTCGGGCACAGCGACGGCGCCTCGATCGCCGCAATCTTTGCCGGTGCCTACCCCGAACGCTGCGCGGGGTTGATTCTCGAAGCGCCGCACTTTTTCGTCGAACCCGAATCGATCGAAGCGATCGCTGCAATCGGCGAACGTTATCGATCCGACGCCGCACTTCGCGAGCGCATCGCTCGGCACCATCGCAACGGCGATCGCACATTTTTCGGTTGGAACGATATCTGGTTGCACCGCGACTTTCGCGAGTGGAACATCGCGGAGTACGTTGTAGGGATCGTCGCGCCGATGCTCGTCGTTCAGGGAACCGAGGATGAGTACGGCACCTTCGAGCAACTCGCGCGCTTGGCCGAGATCGCGCCCGGCGATCTCGACCGATGCTTGCTCGCGCGCTGTGGGCACGCTCCACACCGTGACCGGCCGGAGCTCTTTACGGCGCTCGTGCGCGCGTGGCTCGCCGAACGCCGCTAGGCGTACGGCATCGTTGCGGTTGCGCGCGGAGAGCGTCGGTGCCGCCCTAGTGCGATGCCGAGCGTTGGCAGCGCTCGACCCTCGGGCTGTCGCTCGGGAAGACGACGAACATCGTGCCGCTCTTGACGACGATATTATTTCCATGGTGAAAGAAATTGAATGCGCCGATTGCGACGCTAACGCCGGGAATCGGTATCGCGCCGAGATAGCCGGGAAGATTCCCCGAACTTCCGCTGCGTACGAGATCGTTCGCGCGATGGTCGAGCACGACGCCGAAGTGTCGGCCGTGGAGAACGAAATAGCGGGGTTCGAGAACGAGCGTGCCGGAGACGCCGTTTCGCGCGGCCGCCGATGCGACGGAGACCACTCCGTAACCGACGGTGTGCGTTGGAATGACGATGCCCGCCCCGGCGGTAACCGCGTTGATGCTTTGGAAACGAAAAAAATCACCGGGGCGTGCATTCGCAGAGTCGATCGTATCGATCATCTCCACGGCGACCGGCGTACACGGGTTTAACCCGGCGATGCTCGCCGCGGAGGAGCGATGCGGAACGACGAGGAGCGAGAGAGCGAACGCGATGGCGCTCGGTACGATAAAACGCTTTTTCATGCGCATGGCGAGCCCTTCTCGCCCCCGCAGGCTCGCTCCCGCAGCGTTGCGGCAGCCGAGCAGCGATCCTTACGGCCGCGCGATATCGATGCGGTCGTGCGCGTAATCGAACGTCACGACGAAGTGCGCGAGAAGGCCGCTGCCGATATGCCCGTCGCCCGCGCTGTGCAGGCTCTCGGTTGCCCCGATGGTGATATTCGCGAGTTGGAGCGATCCGAGCTTCATGACGGCGATTTTGCCGAGGCTCTCGGTGCTCGTTCCGCCGACTCCGCGAACGAAGCGTTTTTCGATAACGTGAAAGAGCGTGGGATGGGCATGAAAGAAGCGCGCTCCGAGATTGATCGTCGATTCATCGCCGGTATCGACGAGCAGACGAGCGGCGGTCGTTGTCAGGAGTGCATGAACGGTCGGCACGAGCGAGAGAAAGCGCACCGGTAACCCCTGCGCGGTGGAGAGGGTGTTGCGCGGTTGTACGATGACGCGGCGGTGCGGCCCGTCGATCGTCACGCGCGCCGTCGCTAAAAAATCGGTGCCGAGAACGACATCGTAACGGGTTCCTTCGAGATCGGAGAGCACGACGTAGGTTGCTTGCGGCAGCGTGGCCGCGCCGATGCGCAGCGGCGGCGCGGTGACCAACTCGGTGAGATAGTTGCCGATCCCTTGCACCTCGAACGTGCCGGTCGGATGAAGATGCAGTCGTTCGGCGAGCGAGAGCGTCATTGAGAGGCCGGAGTTTCCGCTATCGATCAGACAGCGCAACGGTCGTCCGCCGATGCTGCAGTCGACGATCGGTGTTTTCGCTTGCGGGAGCCATGGCAAGACAACGGGCGCTGCGGCGAAGGTGATTGCAAGCGGGTGCGGCGCGACGAACGGCGCGCTCTCGACGCGGAGGTGACGGAACGTGATATAGGGTTTTCCGTCGCGTTTGATTCGCGTCGGGAGTCGCAGCGTTCCAACGCGGCGGTACCCGGAGAACGCGTACCGCGTCGATCCGATCGTTGCACGCCGTACGAGCGCGTCGGCACCGATAGCGAGGACGAACGGCGGGATGCCGTCGGCGCGAATTTCGAGATCGGAGCCCGCCGTCGTCAGCATCGGGAGCAGCGCGACGCTTCCTCCGGCCTTGCGGAAGCCGCGACGCAAAAATACATGCGAGAGCGCGAGCAGGAGCGCCGGCTCGCTCGAGGTTAACTGCGGAGCGGCGAGCGGAGCGCCGTTGAGCGTGAGGTTGTCGGCGTGCGCGCCGTGATAGAAACGCCCTAAACAGCGATCGTTGAGGCAGCGATGTAAGACCAAGCGATCCCCGCGCGCATCGATATGCGCGCGCGTGAGCATCGCGCCATCGGTAATATCGACGACGGCGTCGAGATGTGCAGACCACACCGGGCCGGCGGCGGCGCGCATGCGTCCGAGAAGATCGCCGAGGGGGTTCGCTCGCGCCGATGGCGACGCCGCGAGGACGAAAAGAAGGGCCATGGTCGCGACGGCGAACCGCATGCAGTGATGTTCGAGGTTCTCGATAGCTATCTTCTTGAAAGCGAGCCCAACAAGGCTGCCGTCGTTGCCGCGCTGCTGGCAGCGGGGCCCGGCGCCGAGCACCTGCGACCGTTTATGGAGGGAATCGCTCGCTTGGGCGAGCGGACTCCCGATTTAGCGCTGCTCGCCCTGCGTTTGGCGGCGGCGAATCTTCGGGCAGACGATGCGGCGGTATTAGCATTAAGGGATGCCTCGCAGCGCGCGCGCTCCGGCGATGCGGCGGCACGCGATACCTACTTCAAAATTCTGCAGGTCGATGGAACGTCGACGACACCGTGATGCGTTCTTGGATTAACTAACGTGAAACGCTCCCTCTTTTTCTGCCTCGCATTACTCGCACTCGCACCGAGCGCCCTCGCCGCGCATCCCTCGCGCGCGCTCTCGTTCGTCGGGCGAATCGTTGCCATTCACTACCAGCACCCCGGTATCGGCGTCCGTGTCGGCGCAAAGACGATGGAGGTGACGGTGACCCCGAATACCTCGATCCAGCGGGCCGGCGGTTTCGCCACACTTGCGAGTCTGCGCCTTGGCGACCGCGTCGAGGTACTCGCGGCCCGCTCCGGGAAGATGCTCGTAGCGCAATCGATCAGCGCGCACTGACACCGCGTTCCTCCCGAGCGAGAAGGAGCCGTTCTGAGCGAGTTCGTCGACCTAGCCGAAGGTGTTCTTGCAGTTGGGTTTCCGGGTTCGGAGCTCGATGAAGCGACCCGCGCAGAGCTTGCGCTGCGGGGCTTCGGCGGATACGTCCTTTTTGCACGAAATTTGCCGACGGTAGAGCGCGCGCGCGCCCTCACCGACGCGCTGCGTGCCCTGCGCCCCGACGATCCGACACCGATCATCGCGATCGACCAAGAAGGGGGGCGGGTCGCGCGGCTGCGCGAGGGGCTCGCACCGATGCCTTCGATGATGGCGGTCGGCGCCGCCGACGATCTCGATCTCGCGCGACAACTCGGCGAGCAGATCGCCCACGATCTCCGCCGCATCGGCGTGAATCTCGATTTCGCTCCGGTGCTCGATCTCGCCATCGATCACGCGAGTACCGTCATCGGAACGCGCTCGTTCGGCGACGATCCCGAGCGCGTCGCCGACTTAGCGGGAGCGCTCGCAAGCGGCATGGGGCGTCGCGGGATCGTGCCGACCTTCAAGCATTTTCCGGGGCACGGAAGCACCGCCGTCGATTCGCACGTCGCACTGCCGACGATCTCGATTCCGACGACGGTCTTGCATCTGCGCGATCTCGCGCCGTTCTGCGATCTCTTACCGCATGCGCGCGCGGCGATGGTCGCGCATGTCGTCGTGGAAGCGGTCGATCGGGAGCAACCGGCGACGCTCTCCGAGCCGGTGATGAAAACGCTCTTACGCGAGAGTTGCTCGTTTAACGGTGTCGCCTTCACCGACGATCTGGAGATGGGTGCGCTCGATCGCTTCGGCTCGATCTCCGAGCGCGCCGCCACGGCGATTCAGGCCGGGGCGGATTGCGCGTTGATCTGCGAGCAACTCGACGAAGCGATGCCGGCGGCACGAGAGATCTCCGCGCGCATCAAGCGTGGCGAGATGCGCGAGTGGCGCCTGCGCGAGGCGGGCATGCGCATGCGGATGTTGCGGGCGACGCTCTCACGGCCGATTCCGCTCGATGCTCCCGCCCCTTTTCCGGATGTCGGCACGACGATCGCCGCGCGAGCCGTAGTGCGCGTTCGCGGAACGCCGCGCGTGCGTGCCGACGAGAGCATCCTCGTTCGCTTCGGCGTCGAAGGCGATCTCGGTCCGGCGGCGCTCGGGGCGGAAGAGGCGCCGCAACTGCACCCGCAGGAGGCGGCATCGGTCGACCGCGCGCTCGCAGCACTCGCGAGTTCCAAGCGCCGCCCGGTGCTGCTCTCGTATCGTACGCACCTCGATCCCGTCGCGATCGATGCGATTCGCCGTATCGTCGATCGTTTTCCGGAGAGCATTCTCGTTTCGACGATGGAACCGTTCGATATCGAAGCGGCGCCGTTCGTCGAGCACGCGCTCTGCTGCTTCGGCAGCGACCCGCTGCATCTCCACGCCGCTGCCGCCGCGCTCTTTGCCGGCGCACCGACAAACGGAAAATTACCGGTCGCTATCGCTCGTGCATGATCGTTTTGCGGCGAGCGATGCCGTGCTACGCGCGGCGCTCGGGCGACGCTTCACCGCTGCGGTCGCGCGCGTCGAACGGCACGGGCGCGTGCTCTTCGAACGTGCGTACGGCAGCACGCGTGTGGATCGCGATGTACGACCGATTACGCTCGATACACGTTTCGATCTCGCCTCGCTGACGAAGCTCGCGGTAACGACGGTCGCTCTCGATGCCGTCGCGCGCGGAGGTTTCGCGCTCGACGATCCCCTCGTCGCGACGATTCCGGAGTGGGCGTCGTTGCCGCAACGAGCGATCACGATGCGCATGCTGCTCGCGCATACGTCGGGAATGCAATCGGGCGCGCATTATCGATCGCTGCGCGATCGCTCCGTCGAGGAGTATGCGCTGTGCGCCGATCTTCACGCCCCGGTCGGTAGCGGCGTGCTCTACAGCGACCTCGGCTTTCTCGCACTCGGCTTCGCACTCGCGCGCCGCGAGGGGCGATCGTTACCAACGCTCGTCGAACGCGTTGTCGCTCGACCGGGCTTCGGCTACCGCCCGCGCGCGACCGAATGGGGAGCGATTCCGGCGACGGAGTGCGACGGCTGGCGAGGGCGCCTGCAGGGGCGCGTGCACGATGAAAAGGCGTATTTATGCGGCGGTGTCGCCGGGCATGCGGGGATCTTCGGCAGCGCGGCCGACGCGGCATGGATCGGCGAACAGTACCTTGCAGCGTTGCATGGCCGCTCCTCCGCGATCGACGGAGCACTCGCGCGCGAGGCGGTGCGCGAGCAAGCCTTCGATCCAACGCTCCGTCGCGGGCTCGGTTGGGCGCTCAAAACACGGGACGACAACTCGTGCGGCCCCGGTTTCTCTCGCGATTCTTTCGGACATACCGGATTCACCGGAACCTGCATCTGGGTCGATCCGCAGCGCGATCTGACCGCAGTGCTGTTGACGAACACCGTCTATTTCGGACGCGAGGACAGCACCGATCTACGGCGTGCATTCTTTAGCGGCGTGACCGAGGCGGCGGATCGGATCGCATGATCGCGTTGGGAATGATGAGCGGCACCTCGCTCGACGGGATCGACTGCGCGCTCGTCGATCTGCAGGTGCGCGGCGAGCGGATCGTCGTCGACCTACTCGACGCGCGAACCTTCGCCTTTGCGCCGGAGATCGCGGATCTTCTCGACGAGGTCGTTCGCCGGGGAGGCGGCGGCATCGCCGCGGTCGCGCGCCTTCATCGTGCACTTGGAATCGCGCACGCCGATGCTGCGGAGCATTTTCTCGCCGGTCGCTCCGTCGATTTTGCGGCGATGCACGGCCAAACGATCTACCATGACGGCGCCGCCGCACTCACGCTGCAGATCGGCGATCCATTTGCGCTCCGGGAGCGCATCGCCGCAAGCGTCTGTTTTGATTTTCGAAGCGCCGATTGTGCGCTCGGCGGATCGGGTGCGCCGTTGGTTCCCTACGTCGATCTCGTGCTCGTCGCCGCTCCCGACGAAAAACGCGTCGCGTTGAATTGCGGCGGAATCGCCAACATCACGTTGCTGCCGGCGGGCGCAGATCCCGACTCACGGGAGATCGTCGCGTTCGACACCGGCCCCGGGAACATGCTGCTCGACGCATGGATCGCCGAAGCGAGCGGCGGCGCGGCCCGTTTCGACCGCGACGGCGCGGCGGCGGCGCGCGGCAGCGTCGATGCCGCCCTGCTCGCGGAGATGCTCGACGATCCCTACTTTGCGCTCGCTGCGCCGAAATCAACCGGACGCGAGCGCTTCGGCGAAGCCTTTCTGCGCCGCTTTCGCAGCGCATTGCAGGCGCTCGCGCTCGACGATGCGATGGCGACGTTGCTTGCCTTGACGGTCGAGAGTATCGCGCAGGCAATCGAACGCCGAGACTTCGAGGATGCGCGCATTCTGTGCTCGGGTGGCGGAGCGAAAAATACTCGGTTACTGCAGGCGCTGCGCGAGCGGCTATCGCGTGCGCGCGTCGAATCGAGCGACGCGGTCGGGCTGCCGGCCGAATCGAAAGAAGCGGTCGCCTTCGCCGTTCTCGGATACCAAACGCTGCGCGAGCGCAGCGCGAACCTCCCGTCGGTGACCGGGGCGCGGAAGCAGACCGTTCTCGGTGCAGTCGCACCCTATGGCCTCTCGCAGTTGCTTGCAAAGATCGCAAAGGAAGATGCACGATGATTCTTGGAATCGATCTCGGCGGAAGTAAGAGCGTGGCGATGGCGCGCGACGGCGAACGGCGCATGCGCGCCGAGGCCGGCGCTGCGAATCCCTCCGTTCTTTCGGTCGAAAGCGTTCGCGGCGTGCTGCAAGCATTGGTGCGCGATCTCGCACTCGACGGCTCCCCCGAGAGCGTGGTGCTCGGCGCTGCCGGGCTATCGAATCCGGGCGTCGCCGCAGCGCTCGAGGCGAGCCTGCACGAGATCTTCCCGCACGCGCGCATTCTCTGCACGAGCGATCTGGAGATTGCGTTGCGCGCGGCGATTCCATCGGGGGATGGAGCGGTACTGGTACTCGGTACGGGTAGCGGTATCTACGGTGAGAGCGGAGGGCAACGCATCGCGCTCGGCGGCGGCGGCTATCTGCTCGGCGATGAAGGCTCCGGCTACGCGTTGGGTCTCGCAGCGGCGCGACTCCTGCTTCGTTCGTATGAAGAGCGCGCTCCGCGAGCCGCATGGTTCGCAGACATCGAACGCACCCTTGCCTGCAGCGATCGGGCAACACTCTTTTCGGCGCTCTATCGGAGCCCGGTGCCCGTCGCATCGATCGCCGCACTCGCACCGCTCGTCCTTGCAGCAGCCGATGGCGGCGAGCGATCGGCGGTGAAGATCGTCCAAGGCGCGGCGCTGGAGCTCGCCGATCTCGTGCGCGCGCTTCTCCGCCGACTCGATGCACTGCAACGCCCGTTCTCGCTCGCGCTCTGTGGTGGTTTGGTGCGCGAGAACTCGCTGCTGACCTTTCTCTTCGAGACGCGCCTTTCCAACGAGGCGCCCTTTTTAAATATTCGAAAATTCGCCGGCGATCCGGTCGAGGGTGCGTTGGTGTTAGCGGAGCGTGCGAGCGCACCGCGATGAGTGAAGAGCTCCCCGCTACCGAGGCGCTCGCAGAGCGACCCGCGCTCGACGCTTTCGATATCGCCGATGGTCTCGCCGCGATCGTCGGCATGCAGGCGCGTGCCGTTGAAGCCGTTTCCGGCGCTCGCGATTCGTTGGCCGCGGCGGCCGCTGCTGCCGCTGCGGCAATGGCGAAGGGTGCGATCTGGCATACGATCGGCGCCGGAAGCAGCGGGCGGATCGCCGCGCTCGACGCGGTGGAATTGCATCCGACATTCGGGCTCGACCCGCGCCGCATCTGCGTTCACCTCGCCGGTGGAAGCGCCGCCTTTCTCGGCGCGATCGAGGGTGCCGAAGATGACGCAACGGCGGGCGCGCGCGACCTCGCCTGCGTGAACGCCGGCGATGTCGCCATCG
This sequence comes from bacterium, assembly GCA_021790895.1. Classification (GTDB taxonomy): domain Bacteria; phylum Vulcanimicrobiota; class Vulcanimicrobiia; order Vulcanimicrobiales; family Vulcanimicrobiaceae; genus JABEUX01. The sequence goes on along the minus strand of JAJYFM010000012.1, from coordinate 13,294 downwards.
CGCTCTCGGCGAGCGGACGGGCGCCGTACGTCATCGCGGCGTTGCGTGCGGCACGGGCGCGCGGTGCGCTGACGATCGCGATCGCCGACGATCGCGATGCGCCGCTCTTTGCCGAGGCCGATTGCGCCGTCTACCTTGCGACCGGGGCGGAGCCGATCGCCGGCTCGACGCGCCTCATCGCAGGAACGGCGCAGAAGATCGCGCTCAATGCGCTCTCGACGGCGGTGATGGTCGCGTTGGGAACGACCTACGAAAATATGATGGTCGATCTCGTCGTTACGAATGAAAAATTACGCGATCGCGCCGAACGAATCGTCATGCACGCGGTTCCCTGTCGACGCGAACGCGCCCGCGAGCTCCTCGGCGCGGCGGCGGGAGCGGTGAAAACCGCGATTGCGATGGCCTGGCTCGATACCGATGTGCGTGCTGCTCAGGATGCGCTCGCGCGCAACGGCGGGCGGCTGCGCGGATTGCGGTGAACGGCGTGCATCGTCGCCTCCTCGCGACGCTGACATTCGTCGTCGCCTGTGTCGGCATCGCGCGCGCGGCGAATGCTCCCGTGCTCTTCGTTCCACTCGACGATCGTCCGGTAACGCGACAACTTCCCGCGATGCTCGGTGCGATCTCCGGCGTTCCCGTGCTCGAACCGCCGCGCCCGCTGCTCGGAAATTACCTGCGCGCCGGCGATCCCGCCGCGATCGGGCGTTGGCTCGATCGGCAGAGCGCCGAACGGCATTTCGGAAGCGCGGTGATCTCGACCGATATGCTCGCCTACGGCGGATTGGTCGCTTCGCGCATCCCCGGCCCCGACTACGCGACCGCCTATCTCCGCCTCGCCGCGATGCGCCGCTTACACCGACGCGCTCCGCACGCATGGATCGCCGCTTTTGCCACCGTGGTGCGGCTCGCGCCGACCGGCGTGCCGCCGATCGGTGCGGCGAAAGATTTCTTCGCCGCCTATCCGATCTGGAAATACATTCAAGAGTACGCCAATCTTCCCGATCCGTTGCCCGCGCGCGATGTTGCGGATGCGGCGCACCTGCGCGCGCTCGCCGGACCCGCACTCGACGAATATCTCGCGGTGCGCGCGCGCAATCTTGCGATCGATCGTTCGCTCTTGCTTGCGACCGCCGTCGGCACGATCGATCGACTCGTCATCGGGCAGGACGATGCGGGTCTCGTCGGCCTCCACGTTCCGGAGATCGCACAACTGCAGACGATGGAGCATAGCGATCTCTCGCCGCAGCAATCCTCGATCGAGCCGGGTGCCGATGAGTTGGGAATGGTGCTCGTCGCGCATGCGATGGCGCGCGATGCGCGCTGGCACCCGCGCATCGAGGTGCGCTATTCGATGCCCTCAGGCGCGTTGGTGCAGGATCCGCTGGAGTTCGAACCGATCGGCGCGACGATTGCCTCGCTCGTGCGTCTCGTCGGCGGTCGCGAAGTGCAGCGGCGCCCCGATATCGTGCTCGCGGTGCGCACGCCGCGCACGACGCCGCTTGAAGATCGCGCGTTCCTCGCATCGATGCGCCGCGCGCTCGCGCGCAAACGCCGGGTGGCGTTGGTCGATCTCACCTTTCTCGACGGCAACGATAACGCGGAACTTTCGTTCATGCAGCGATTGCTGCGCGACGGGCTTGCGGCGCGCCTCGACGCCTACGCATCGTGGAATACCGATGCGAACAGCGTCGGAACCGCGCTCGCCGAGGCGGTAGCCGCCGGTGCGGGGCGACGCTTGGGGAGCTACGATCCGCGCGCGCAGTTGACGTTTACCTTCGATCGCATTCTCGACGACGTCTACTTCCACGCGTTGGTGCGCCCCGATCTCGAACGCACGCTCGTGTCGGAGGGCATTCTCGATCACACCTACCTGTTACCGAAGGTCGCGGCGCGCACGCAACGCCTCGCACGTGCAGCGCTCTGGCAATATGCGCCGGCTCTGCTCGCCGCGCTCGCACCGCACGACCATATCGCCGCGCTGCGCATCACGTTGCCCTGGGATCGTACCTTCGAGTGCGAGATCGAGCCGGCGCTCGCGCCGGATCTTCAGCGGGGCGCTACGCGCTCCGCGCGATCTCTTCGTCGGTGAGGTAGCAGCCGGGATCCGATCCCCACATATCGCCGGTCATGCCGAGCGAGCGGGCGCGGAAGCCGCCGCCGCAGAGATCGAAGAAGTTGCAACTCGCGCAGCGTCCGCGAATCTGCGTCGAGCGGTCGCGCAGTTCGGCGAGCGTGGCGATGCTCTCGTCTTCCCAAATCTCGCTGAATTTGCGCTCGCGCACGTTGCCGAGCGTGATCTGTTGCATGAATTGGTCGGGGTGCACGTTGCCGTAGAAATCGATATTCCCGATTCCGCGACCGGTCGAGTGGCTCGCGCCGCCGTTCCATAGCAGCATCTCGCGCGCTTTCGCTGCGCGCTGCGGCGATGCCGCGGCGAGCGTGAGATAAGCAAACGGCGCATCGGCGTGATTGTCGACGGTGAGAATCTCGCGCGGATCGCCGCGCTGCGCAAGGTCGAGCGTCCGCTCGAAGATCCGGCTCACCGCACCGCGCGCCGCATCGAGATCGAGGGTAGTCGCCGCGCGCCCACGCCCGGCGGGAACGAGATGGTAGAAGCAGGCGCGTTCGATGCCCTCGCGTTCGATGAAATCGAAGATCTCGTCGAGGTCGGCGATCGTCTGCGGCGTGAGCGTGAGGCGGAGACCGACCTTCTGTCCGACGCTCTTGAGTTCGCGAATCGCTTGATGCGCGCGTTCGAATGCTCCCGGGCGCCCGCGGAAGAGATCGTTGGTCGCACCGATGCCGTCGAAGGAGATGCCGACGTAGGTGAAACCGGTCTCTTTAATCGCCTCAGCACGTTTGCGATCGATGAGCGTGCCGTTGGTCGAGAGGGTGAGTTTGATGCCTTTTTTGCGCGCGTAACGGGCGATCTCGAAGAGGTCGGGGCGCGCGAGCGGCTCGCCGCCGGAGAGTAAGAGCGCGGGGACGCCGTACTCGGCGAGATCGTCGACGAGTTTGAGCGCCTCTTCGTGATTGAGCTCGCCGTCGTAGTGCTTCGCCTCGGAGTCGCTGTAGCAGTGGACGCAGCGCAGGTTACAGGTTCTGGTGACGTTCCAGACGACGACCGGGCGTCGCCCGCGGGCGCTCTTTTCGGCATCGTGGCCGCGGCCGTAGCGGTGGCCGTCCATCGGTTGCTCGAGGTCGCAGAGTATCCGGGTGACGTTGAACATGTGCTCTCCTTGGGGCGGCGTTGCTGGAAGGATGGTATCGCCGAGATGGGGAGAGCGTAAGAAGAAGTTGAGAAGTGCAGGAGCTTACGCGGAGTGCTCCTGCTGGCAGAGCTCGACCAGAACCCCGGCGGTCGAGGCCGGATGAATGAAGGCGATGAGGTTTCCGTGCGCGCCTTTCCTCGGCTGCTCGTCGATCATGCGGACGCCGCGAGCGCGCAGGGCGGCGATCTCGGCGCGGAGATCCTCGACGCGATAGGCGGTGTGGTGGAGCTTGCTTGCTGCACTCCCGCGGAAGCGGGCGATCGCTGCGTTCTCGTCGAGCGGTCGTAGGAGCTCGATCGTCGATTCCCCCGCCTGCAGGCCGACCGCCTCGACGCCCTGGTCGGCGATCGTCTCGCGATAGATCTGCTCGAAACCGAGGCTCTGGGTATAGATGGCGAGCGTCGCCTCCAAATCGGCGACGACGATGGCGATGTGGTCGATCTTCATCCGAGGCTCTCCCGCGCGTGGTAGGTCCCGAAAACCTCGCGAAGCGCGTCGCAGATCTCGCCGAGTGTCGCTCCGGCGTCGACCGCCTCGATGAAGTGCGGCATCACGTTCTCGCTGCCCGCGGCGGCGCTGCGCACCGCGGCGAGGCGCGCGGCGACGTTGTCGGGGTTGCGTGCCGAGCGGAAGCGTTCGAGGCGGTCGACCTGCTCGCGTTCGACGCGCTCGTCGATGCGCTGAAGTGTCGGCGTCTCGGCCGCGCTATCGGCGTCGACGAAGGCGTTGACGCCGACGACGACCGACTCTTTCCGTTCGATCGCTTGTTGGGCGAGGTAGGCGGAGTCGCCGATGCGGCTCTGCATCCAACCGCTCTCGATCGCCGCGATGCTGCCCCCGAGCGCATCGATCTCGCCGATCGTCGCGCGCGCCGCTTCGATGAGTTCGTTGGTGAGCGTCTCGACGTAGTAGGATCCGGCGAGCGGATCGACGACGTCGGCGACGCCGCTTTCGTAGCCGATAATCTGCTGCGTGCGCAGGGCGAGTTTTGCGCTGCGAGCGGTCGGTAGTGCGAGCGCCTCATCCTGTCCGTTGGTATGCAGCGACTGCGTTCCGCCGAGAACCGCGGCGAGCGCTTGCAACGTGACGCGGACGACGTTATTCTCCGGCTCTTGCGCCGTCAGCGTGGAACCGGCGGTCTGCGTATGAAAGCGCAACATCTGCGAACGCGGATCGCGGCAGCCGAATTCGTCGCGGGTGATGTGCGCCCAGAGAAAACGCGCGGCGCGGAACTTCGCGATCTCTTCGAAGAAATCGTTGTGTGCATTCCAGAAGAAGGAGAGACGTGGGGCGATGCTGTCGAGATCGATACCGGCGTCGCGCGCCGACTGCAGATACGCTTTCGCGTTGGCGAGTGTGAAAGCGATCTCTTCCACCGCGGTCGAGCCGGCTTCGCGAATGTGGTAGCCGCTGATCGAGATCGTATTCCACTGCGGCACTTCGCGCGCGCAGTAGGCCATGACGTCGGTGACCAAGCGCATCGACGATTTCGGTGGGTAGATGTAGGTGCCGCGGGCTGCGTACTCTTTGAGCACGTCGTTCTGGATCGTTCCGCCGAGCCGATCGAAGGGAATCCCCCTGCGCCGCGCGACCGCGAGCAGCATCGCCAGCAGAATCGATGCCGGTGCGTTGATCGTCATCGAGATCGTGACGTCGGCGAGCGGAATCTCGTGCAGGAGCGTCTCCATATCCTCGATGGAGTCGATCGCCACGCCGACCTTTCCGACCTCGCCGCGCGCGACGTTTGCATCGGAGTCGTAACCGAGTTGCGTCGGCAGATCGAATGCGACCGAGAGCCCCGTCTGCCCGCGTGCAAGCAAATACCGGTAGCGCTCGTTTGATGCTGCTGCGGTGGCAAAGCCGGCGTACTGGCGCATCGTCCAGAGCCGTCCGCGATATTGATCGGCACGGGTGGCGCGCCCGAAGGGGAACACACCCGGCGCACCGAGATCGTGCGCGACTCCCTGCGGCGCATCGTAAAATGGTTCGAGCGGAATGCCGCTAGCGTTGATTGAGCGGGCCACGTTCGGAGCTCCTCATGCCAGCGTCAGAATCGGGCGATCTGCCTCAACCGTGCCGCCGACTTCGACGTGCAGCGCCTCGACGCGCCCGGCGCGATGGGCGCGAATCTCGTTCATCATCTTCATCGCTTCGATCACGGCGACGACCTCGCCCTCGGCGACGGCATCCCCGGAGGCGACGCGCAATTCGATAACCACGCCATGCATCGGCGCGAGAATCTCGGCGCCGTCCTGCGTGTGGGCGCGCCGCGGCTGGTTGCGCGATGCCGGCGGTCGGCGGCTCGGCGTGCGCGCGGGAGCGACACCGTCGACGAGCCGCACGCGAAAGAGTTTGCCGTTTACCTCGACGCGCACCGCTTCGTTCTCGCGCTCTGCCGTTGCGGGTGGCGTCGCGGCGGCGACGGGCGCGGCGTTGTGTGCCCAGTGCTCGGTGAACGGCTCGAGGCTCGCGGTGCCGTAACTCGCGTCGGCGACCATCGGCGCATCGCAAAGAGCGTGCAGCAGCGGCAGCGTCGTCGGCAGTCCGCCGACGACGTATTCGCCGGTTGCGCGCTTCATGCGCGCTAGCGCTTGTTCGCGCGTCGGTGCCCAGACGATGAGTTTGGCGACCATGGAATCGTAATCGGGAGAGATCGTCATGCCGACATGAGCTGCCGAGTCGATACGAATGCCGAGCCCGCCGGGTTCGCGATAGCGGTCGATCGTGCCGGGAGCGGGGCGAAAGTTCTGCGCCGGATCCTCGGCATTGACGCGCCCTTCAATTGCGGCGCCGTGAAAGTGCACCTGCTCTTGCGTGTAGCCGAGCGGCTCGCCGGCGGCGACGCGAATCATCTCGCGGACGAGATCGATGCCGGCGATCTCTTCGCTAACGGTATGCTCGACCTGAATCCGTGTATTCATCTCGAGAAAGTAGAACTCGTCTCCGACGACGAGGCATTCGATCGTTCCGACGGAGTCGTAGCCGATCGCACGCGCGGCGCGCATCCCGGCGGCGCGCATCGCTTCGCGGGCGCGATTGGAGATCTGCGCCGGTGCCTCTTCCCAGAGTTTCTGATGGCGGCGCTGGAGCGAGCAGTCACGATCGCCGACGTGCAGAACTGCGCCGTGCTTATCGGCGAGAATCTGTAACTCGACGTGCTTCGGGTTATCGAGATAACGCTCGGCATAAACGACGGGATTTTTGAAGTAGGCCTCCGCTTCGCGTACCGCGGTCGTAAATGCGCTCTCGATATCGTCGAGGGTGCGCACGATCTTCAGGCCCTTGCCGCCGCCGCCGCCGGAGGCTTTGAGTGCAAGCGGAAGCCCGAAGCGTGCGACCGCCTCGCGGACCGCGTCGAGATCGGCGAGCGGCTCGGTCCCTCCCGGAACGAAGGGGACCTTTGCCTTTGCCATCGCCGCGCGCGCGCGTAATTTATCGCCCATCGCGTCAATGGCATCGGGGTGCGGACCGATCCACGTCAGCCCGGCGGCGATGACGCGACGTGCGAAGCCGGCGTTTTCGGCGAAAAATCCATAGCCCGGGTGGATCGCTTCGGCGCCGCTGCGGAGTGCAACATCGAGCAACGCATCGGCATTGAGATAGCTCTGCGCGGGTGCTGCGCCGCCGAGATAATAGGCTTCGTCGGCGATGCCGACGTGAAGCGCATCGCGATCGGGGTCGGAGTAGACGGCAACGCCGGCGATGCCCATCTCCCGCAGGGTGCGCAGAACGCGAATCGCAATCTCGCCGCGATTGGCGACGAGGACTTTAGCGAACACCGGTCGCTCGCGTTTGGGCACGGATATCGTCGAACGTCAACTCCGGGTCGCGTGCGGCGAGACGCCATGCCGAGGGCAATCGCTGCGAACGTTCGCGCGCCTGCGGCTGCGCTTGCGCGGTAAGGACGGCGAAGATCGCCGCCGCTTCTTCCTCGGTTGGGACGGCAAAGGTCACGCCGGTTTTTCCGGCGGCGGATACATCCCCATCGCGTGGAAACCCGCATCGACGAAATGAATATCGCCGGTAATCGCGGCTGCGAGCGGCGAGGCGAGATAGACCGCCGTATTGCCGACGTCGTCGGTAGTGACGTTTCGGCGCAGCGGTGCGGTCGCCGCGACGACATCGAGCATCTTCGTGAAGCCGCCGACCTGCCGCGCGCTCGCGGTTTTAATCGGCCCGGCGGAGATGCCGTTCACGCGAATGGCGCGATCGCCGAGGTCGAAAGCGAGATAACGAATCGAAGCCTCCAACGCGGCTTTTGCGATCCCCATCAAGTTGTAATTTGGGACGATCTGCGTTGCACCGAGGTAGGTCATCGCCATAATCGAAGCGCCGTCGTTGAGGTTTTCGCGCAGTGCTTGCACCAACGCGATCAACGAGTAGGCGGAGACATCGAGCGAGAGTGCAAAGCCTTGCCGTGTGGTGTCGAAGACCTTTCCAACGAGGTCTTCTTTGTTTGCGTACGCGATCGAATGCACGAGAATATCGAGCGATCCGAAATCGCGCGCGAGCGACGCGCTCATCGCCGCGATCGACGCATGGTCGCCGACATCGCAGGGAAGGACCGGGCCGCCACCGATCTCGGCGGCGAGTTTTTCCACCTCATCGCGAACGCGCTCGCCTTGATAGGAGAACGCGAGCTGCGCCCCGTGCTCGTGCATCTTCCGCGCGATCCCGGTAGCGATCGACCAACGATTTGCGACACCCGTAATGAGGGCGCGCTTGCCTTCAAGAAGTTTCACAAGTCGATAGATAGCAGGGAGCCGCGCCTTCTCCCTGCCGCCGCGATACGCTGAGGGCTAGAGCGACGTTTGCAGCAGCGTGAACCCGCGCTCCTGGACCGCATGAACCGCCCAAACGCCCGCAGGGACGATCGTCGCGCGCGGGACGAGCCCTTGGCAAAGCCGGTTGTAGATAGTCGCGCGGGACTCATCGATCAAGCCGGAGAGCGCCACCGCGTAGCCGTAGAGCGCGTTATTACAGACGAACATTTGCAAGCGCGTCTTCGCAAGCAGCGCATCTATGGAATCGAGGTCGTCGGGACGCGAACCGGCGGCGGAGTGAAGCCAGGGATTTCCCGAGCCGGGCTTGAGCACAGCGGGGAGATTCGTGCGTATCCAAGAGGGCAGCTTCGCGGCCAACGGAATCAGGATCTCGTTCCAGATATCGTCGTTGAATGCCAGCGCGATGCCGACGTGATAGAGTACCGCGACCGGATAGACTGCGGTAAACGCGGTGCCGAGCGATGCATATGCAGCCATGGTATTGCTGATTGCGAAGAAGACGTCCCCGTCATCGACGAGTTTCGACGCAAAAAGATGGCGGTGCGTTGCGGTCGCCCCGAGCGTGCTCTCGAAGGACGCGAGATCGAATTGCAATGCCGGCATTCGCTTGGAGAATGCAACGAGGGTACTCGCTTCGGCACGAGAGGGCGCTTCCAAGAGCGGAGTGAGTGCCGCCAGAGCGGCACCGACGGCGAGAAAGTTCTTCCGCGAGCTGTTCATGCTGGGTGGCCTTCGCGGTGCGGCGAGAGCAGCCTTTCGCATGCTTTTCGGGATGGCTCACGTTTTATCGCGCCGAAGAGGCGCCCGATGTATCTGTTGTTATCGCGCTACACCAAACCGCTCGCCGAGGTCGATCTTCACGTCGTCGAGCATCGCGCCTTTCTCGACCGCTACTACGCGTCGGGGGATCTCATCGTCTCCGGGCCGATGGAGCCGCGTGAGGGTGGGGTGATTATCGCCAATACGATGCCGCGCGCGCAACTCGATGCGATGCTCGCCGAAGATCCCTTCGTGCGCGCGGGCGTCAGCGAGTATCGAGTGATCGAATTTCATGCCGCGCGTCGCCATGCAGCGCTCGCGGAGCTCGTTGCGTTGGGTTAACGGCGCGCGGCGGCCTAGAGCGGAATATTGCCGTGCTTGCGTTTCGGGCGCTCGACGCGCTTGTTTTCGAGCATCGTGAGCGCGGCGGCGACGGCGCGGCGCGTCGAACGCGCCTCGATCACGTCATCGATATATCCGCGCTGCGCGGCGATATACGGGTTCGCGAAACGGTCGGTATATTCGTCGATGTACTCCGCCATCTTCGCCGCCGGATCGCTCGCCGCAGCGATCTCGCGGCGAAAGATCGTTTTCACCGCCCCCTCGGCGCCCATGACGGCGATCTCCGCCGTGGGCCAGGCGAGATTGATATCGGCGCGGATGTGTTTGCTCGCCATAACGTCGTAGGCACCGCCGTAGGCTTTGCGCGTGATGACGGTGATCTTCGGTACGGTCGCTTCGGCATACGCATAGAGGAGCTTTGCTCCATGCAGAATGATGCCGCCGTACTCTTGTTCGGTTCCGGGAAGGAAGCCCGGTACGTCTTCGAACGTGAGGATCGGCACGTTAAACGCGTCGCAGGTGCGGACGAAACGGGCGGCTTTAATCGATGATTTGATATCGAGGACGCCGGCAAGAACGTTGGGCTGATTGGCGACGATGCCGATGCTGCGCCCATCGATGCGGCCGAAGCCGACGATGATGTTGCGCGCGTACTCCGGTTGGATCTCGAAGAAGACGCCGTCGTCGAGAACGGTGCGAAGCACGTCGTGCATATCGTAGGGTTTGTTCGGAGAATCGGGGATCAGCGCATCGAGCTCTGGAGCCTCGCGCTGTGCATCGTCGTCGGTTTCAAAGCGCGGCGGATCTTCGAGATTATTCTGCGGAAGGTACGAAAGCAATTCGTGGGTCTGTGCCACCAGGTCGTCTTCGTCGACGGCGACGAGATGCGCGACGCCGCTCTTTCGCGCATGCGTGCGCGCTCCACCGAGCTCTTCGAAGGAGACTTCTTCGCCGGTGACGGTTTTGATGATCTCGGGACCGGTGATGAACATCTGCGAGATGTCCTGCGTCATGATCGTGAAATCGGTGATCGCCGGCGAGTAGACGGCGCCGCCGGCACACGGACCTGCGACAAGACTCAACTGTGGAATCACGCCGCTCGCCTGGACGTTCCGCCAGAAAATCTCCGCATAGCCGCCGAGCGAGACGACCCCTTCCTGGATGCGTGCGCCGCCGGAATCGTTGATGCCGATCATCGGTGCGCCGGTGCGCACCGCAATATCCATCACTTTGCAGATTTTTTCGGCGAAGGCTTCCCCGAGCGAGCCGCCGAGCACACTGAAATCTTGCGAGAAGAGAAAGACGGGGCGCCCGGCAATCGTGGCGTGGCCGGTAATGACGCCGTCGCCGAGAAATTCGCGGTCGTCGAGTCCGAATGCCGTCGTCCGATGCGTTACGAACGCATCGAGTTCGTGAAAACTCTGCGGATCGACGAGCGCCTCGACGCGTTCGCGTGCGCTGCGTTTTCCGCGCGCATGCTGACGGTCGATACCCTCGGCACCGGTCGGCTCGAGTGAGAGCGCGCGGCGGCGCGCGAGTTCGGCGTATTTTTCCTGCGTCGTCTTCATCGCCGATGGGCTTTGCGCGCCCGGCGGGTGCCCCCTCTGCGCGGCGCCGAATAGCCCCCCGATGATACGAGAACGGAGCTATCGATGGGACGACCCGAGCCAGTTAATCGCGGCGATGGGGCGCGAGGAGAGCCATCTGGGCTGGATGCAGGGGATGATCGAGGGGCGCCTTCCCGCGCCGGCACTCGGGTCGACGCTCGAACTCCGACCGATCGAAGCGAGCCTGGAGACGATGACCTTCGCGATGCCGCTTCGGGAGTGGATGCTGAACCCGGCGGGGGTGATCCACGGCGGCGTTTTGGCGACGCTGCTGGATTCGGCGATGACGCTCGCCGTCATCGCCCGTCTCGATCGAAGCAAAATCGCGACCACCACAACGCTGACGACGCATTTCGTGCGCCCGCTCCTTGCCGATGGGAGTGAGGTTCGCGCGCGCGCTGAGGTGCTCTACGTCGGGCGCACCCACGCGACGGCGCTCGCCGAGTTGACCGATGCCAAGGGGCGCCTCATCGCGCACGGCGATGCGGCATTTGCGATCATCCCGATGTCGTTCGAGTCGCCTTAGCGCCGCAAGCGCGCCGACGATTCTCGGAATCCTCTCGGTAATTTCTCCCGATTGTCATCGGCGCTCACATACGATACCGCCATGAAAATCAGCGACTCGCGAAGCATGTTGACGGTGGTTTTGGGCGGAGCGCTCTTCCTGGGCGGCATGGCCTACGGCGCACAACTGCAGCCGTCGACGCAGAAAGATCTGATGACCGCAATGAACGGCGAGGCCTTTGCGTACGCCAAGTACTCGGCATTCGCCGAGGAAGCCCGTGTGCACGGTCACCCGAAAATCGCGGCCCTCTTCGAACGAACGGCGAACGTCGAACTGAAATCCCACTTTGCGACGCACGCACACCAGTACGGCCTGGTCCGGGGGACGGCCGCGAATCTACAAAACGCAATCGACGGCGAGAACTACGAGACCACGAAGATGTATCCGGAAATGGCGGCACGCGCCCGTTCCGTGGGGAATACCTCCGTGGCATCGATCTTCGCGGCAGTGGGAAAAGATGAAGCACAACACCGCGACCAGTTCAAAGCTGCGCTTGCCGCACTCCGTAAAGGCGGCATGTAGGCTTCCTGCCCACTCGACGTATCGAGCGTGTACGTACGTGGCCGCCACGCTTTGGATCCATCGTCGAGCGGTAACAGGAACGCGGGTGAATGTGGAGAGCACCGCATTCACCCGCGCCGGAGCTTGATGGAGCTTATGCGATGCCGGCGGGTTCGCGCGAGCGCTGATGGGCGAAGAGCCGGTCGACGATAACGTAGAGGTTGTCGCAGGTCTCGAGAAACGAGAGAATTTGCGGCGACACGCGGCGCCACGATTCAACGAACGCGAACGGCTTGCGAACGAGCACCTCGCGCTGCCACGTGGGAAGCGCGCGCAAAACCGTTCGATGCAGATCGTCGCTCTCACCGAGGTGCGCACGCCACATCGGCGTGAGACGAAGGCTCGCGCTGATGCGCTCCTCTTCATCGCGAAGCTGGGCGAACGTTTCGAAAAAATCGTTGACGAGCGTCAGGCAGTCATCGACATGGATATCCTGCGAACGCCGCGGAATCGTGGTAACGAGGTAGCGCAGGTGCGCGGCGCATGCACGCGCGGAGGAGGTGAGCTCGCTCATGGGGGCTCAGGCCGCCGCGTATTTCGCAGCGCCGATCGCGATACGAAGCGCATCGACGACCTCGACATCAAAGAGGGTGCCGCGGTGCGTCTCGATGTAGGCGAGCACCTCTGCGGCTTCGTAGGTCGGTGCGTAGGCGCGCGCCGAGGTCATTGCATGGAATACGTCGGCGACGGCGACAACGCGGGCTTCGAACGGAATCTCGTTCCCGATAAGATGGTCGGGATATCCCGATCCGTCGATGCGCTCGTGATGCGATCGCACGGCGCCGGCAAAACGGGCGATGAGCGCCTCTCGCGCGACGATCTCCTGGCTATCGCGGGCGTGATTCTCGACGATACCGTGCTTCTGGGGGGGTAACACGGTACCGTCGAGAATGTTTTTCGGCAAATGGATCTTGCCGATGTCGTGAAGGCGGCCGACATTTGCGCAATCGCGTGCGACGTCGCTGCTGCAGCCCATTGCGAGCGCGATGCGCATGGAGAGCGATCCCACCGCGTTGGAGTGCGCGGCGAGATCCGGACTCACGATCGCAAGCGCCGCTATCGTGCCGTCGATATAGGTACTCTCAGAGGATGCACGGCGCGCTTCGATCTCGCGAAGTTGCAAATCGACGACGTTCCGCAGATGGTCGAGCCGTCGCGTGACGAGCGATCGGCCATGCGGAGCGACGCTACGGAGATAATCGGAGATCGCTGCGTCGAGAAGATGGGCTATATCGAGGAGGGAGGCGGCGTGCGTTTCACGCGCCACCCACGAGAGGATGCCGGTATCGTTCCCATCGCGCGCCACGCCTTCGATGCGTTTCCCTAAATCGTCGAACGCAACGTTCAAGTCGGGATAGCGCTCCCGTAAGACGGGCGGGCGATGGGCGATCACGTTCCGGTACC
>JAJYFM010000126.1 GCA_021790895.1 bacterium | reverse complement strand
CGTTCCCGTTCCCCGCAACATCGGCGCAACAGAATGCCATAGACACGATCGTGTCCGACTTCGAGCAGCGGCACCCGATGCTCCGCCTGCTCGAGGGCGACGTGGGCTCGGGCAAGACAGCGGTCGCGGCGGCGACCGCGTATCTGGTCGCCACGTCGCTCCCCCAGGGCCGCATCGCGGGCACGCTCCAGGTCGCCTATCTGTGCCCCACCGAGATTCTCGCTAAGCAGCATTTCTCCACCTTCGTCTCCTATTTCAAAGATCACCCCATACCCATCGGCCTCATCACCGGCAGCGAGTGCCGCGTGTTCCCTTCCAAAGTTAGTTACGAAGAATCCGCAAAAATCTCGAAGCCCGCGTTCAAGAAGCGTGTCGCCGAGGGCACGATCCCAGTCGTCATAGGCACCCACGCGCTCGTCGAGAAGTCGCTCGCGTTCAAATATTTCGCCTACGCCATCATCGACGAGCAGCACCGCTTCGGCGTCTCACACCGGCAGAAGTTATCGACCAAGAGCGCGACTGCGCCCCATCTGCTGTCGATGACCGCGACACCCATCCCGCGCACGCTCGCGCTAACCCTCTACGGCGATCTCGACCTCACACTGCTCGACCAGATGCCGAGCGGCCGCAAGCCGATCAAGACCGAAGTGCTCGGCCACGAGAGGCGCGAAGAGGCCTATGAGCGCGTGCGCGCCGAGCTCGCTGCGGGCCGTCAGGCATACGTCATCTGCCCGCGCATCGACGAACCAGACCCGCAGAAAGAGCTCGCGCTCCAGGCGAAGTCGGTCACTGCCGAGGCCGCACGGCTCCAGAGAGAAGTGTTCCCCGAAGCGTCAATCGGCATACTCCACAGCAAGATGAAGCCGGCCGACAAGGAGGCCGTGATGAGACGGTTCGAGAAAGGCGACACAGACATCCTCGTGGCCACGTCCGTCGTCGAAGTCGGCGTCAACGTCCCCAACGCTACCGTCATCCTCATCGAAGGCGCGGAGCGGTTCGGGCTCGCCCAGCTTCACCAGCTCCGCGGGCGCGTCATCCGCTCAAACAATCAGGCGTACTGCTTCGCGCTCCCCGAGTCATACGGCCCGGCGACCAAAGAGCGCATGAAAGCGTTTGCCAATGCAAAAGACGGCTTCGAGCTCGCCGAATACGACCTAGCGCTGCGCGGCGCGGGCGAGCTCGCGGGCGGCCGGCAGTGGGGCGTCTCAGACATCGCGATGGAGGCGCTCAAGAACCCCAAGCTCGTCGAGGCCGCGCGCCGCGAAGCGGCGCGCGTCGTCTCTGAAGACCCAGGCCTCAAAAATCACCCCGCCCTCCGTCTCCGCGCCGTCGCCTCCGACAAAGAGATGCATTTGGAATAGTAGTGCGTTACAGTATAGGAATAGCCACCCTTAGCTCAGTTGGTTAGAGCATCGAGCTTATACCTCGAGGGTCCTTGGTTCGAGTCCAAGAGGGTGGACAAGAGTTTACGCAACGCCGGATTCGTCCTCTTCGCGCTTTTTTGGCATGATGCCGTTGGCGAGGAGGATTTTCTCGAATTCGCTGCGCTCTATCGTCTCCTTCTCGATGAGCTCCTTCGCGATAGCGTCGAGCGCGTCGCGGTGCTCGTTTATCGCCTTGATCGCGCGAGCCTTCGCCCCTTCGATTATGTGCGATACCTCAGCGTCTATCTCGGCCGCGACTTTTTCAGAATACGGCTCGTGCCCGAGCTCGCGCTCGCCGAAGGCTATCGGCCCGAGCGCGTCGCTCATGCCGTAGCGGGTGACCATCTCGCGCGCGAGCGCAGTGATGACGCGCAGGTCGTTCGACGGGCCAGTGGTCACGTCGTCGAAGAGCAGCTCCTCGGCGGCGTAGCCGCCGAGCGTCGCCGCGATGTCGTCCAGGAATTGTTTCTTCGACTGCATCTTGCGGTCGTCGAATGGCAGCTTGAGCGTGTAGCCAGCGGCGCGGCCACGGCTGATGATCGAGATCTTGTGCACCGGGTCAGCGTGCTCCAAGAGCGACGACACGAGAGCGTGCCCTGCTTCGTGATACGCGGTCAATTCCTTCTCGCGTTTGGAAAGCAGGTGGGACTTCCGCTCGGGGCCGAGCATCACTTTCTCGATGGAACGGATGAGGTCGTACTGCGTGATCTCGTTGCGATTCTCGCGTGCAGCGAGAATGGCACCCTCGTTCATGAGGCTGTAGAGCTCCGCGCCCGAGAAGCCGGGCGTGCGCTCCGCGATGACCGCGAGCGCCACGTCCGGCCCGAGCGGCTTCTTCTGCGCGTGTATCTTGAGTATCTCCTCGCGATCTCGGCGGTCCGGCAGGTCGATGGTGACGCGGCGGTCGAATCGGCCGGGCCGGAGGAGCGCGGGGTCGAGCACGTCTGGGCGGTTGGTCGCTGCAATAACGACGACCTTCTCGGCCGGCTCGAAACCGTCCATCTCTACGAGGATCTGATTGAGCGTCTGCTCGCGCTCGTCGTTGCCGCCGCCCATACCCGCGCCGCGCGCGCGGCCGACCGCGTCTATCTCGTCGACGAAGATAATCGCCGGCGCGGCCTTCTTCGCGAGCTGGAACAGGTCACGCACGCGCGACGCGCCAACGCCCACGAACATTTCCACGAATTCCGAGCCGCTTATCGAGAAGAACGGCACGCCCGCTTCGCCCGCCACCGCGCGCGCGAGAAGCGTCTTGCCCGTGCCGGGCGCGCCCATCAGTATGATGCCCTTCGGGATGCGCGCGCCGATATCAAGAAACTTCTTCGGATTCCTGAGGAAGTCGACTATCTCGACCAACTCTTCCTTCGCTTCGCGCGCGCCGGCAACATCGGCAAACGTGACGCGCTGCGCGGCGTCGGCCGGATCTGTCACGCGCGCCTTCGACTGACCGAAGCTGAGCGCTTGCATTCCCGCGCCGCGCACCTGGCGCGTGAGGAACCAGAACAGGATCGCTACGAACGCGAGCGACAGGAGCGTCGGCGCGAGCGCCATGAACCAGAAATCGAAACCGGACTGTCCCTGCACGGTCATCGGCACCTTCATGAGCTGCTCGGGCGTCACGCCGTAGGTGGCTAGCGTCTCGGGGAGGCCGGCGGACGGGTCTTTCTGCGATTCCTTCACCACGCCATCGGCATACGTGAGGTCGAGCGAATCGCCATGCACGACGATCGACTTGACTTTCCCGGCTGTCACGTCAGACG
>JAJYFM010000052.1 GCA_021790895.1 bacterium | reverse complement strand
CCCAGGGCGTCAACCCCTCTCTGGGTCGTTGACAGGGCCCGGGCTTCGGAGTAAAGTCCCATGAGTTATGTACGCAGTTATCGAGAGCGGCGGTAAACAGTACCGCGTTGCTGAAGGCGATATTATTCGCACGGATTTGATCGAGAGCGAAGTTGGCGCAGATGTCACCTTCGATCGCGTCGTGCTTGCCGGTTCCGGCGCCGACGTCAAGATCGGCACCCCGGTCCTCAACGGCGCGAGCGTCGTCGGCACCGTGCTTCGCCAGGCGAAGGACAAGAAAATTCTCGTCTTCCGCTACAAACCCAAGAAGCGCGTTCGCAAGCTCATCGGCCATCGCCAGCGCTTCGCCGAGGTAAAGATCACCAAGATCAACCTCGCGTAGGGGCGACGTGCTCCACGTGACGTTTTACGAGGACAACCGGGAACGGTTGTCCTCGTTTGTTGCCGAGGGGCACACCGAGCTCGCCGAGCACGGCGAGGATATCGTCTGCGCCGCCGTCTCGGCGATCCTCCAGGCCGCCCGGCTCGGGCTGGAGAGCCACGCCGGGCTGAAACTCGCCGTACACCAGGAAAGCGGCGATATGCGGCTCGGCGTGCCCGCCGAGGAGCGCGACCGCGATGACGTGCGTGCGATCCTGAGCACCGCACTGCTCTCCTGCGAAGCGATCGCCGCCCAATATCCCGACGCCGTGCGCGTCCGGCGTGAAACCGAAGCGCCCGCTCGGCAGTAGTGAAGCGATGTCCGTTAGAAAGGGAGCCCTATGACCGACTCACTGCACCAACATGCCGAACCCTCATCGAACCAACCCGACGATAACGAGCTTGGGAAAGCGCTGCTCGTCGGCGTGCTCGGCGGGGTGCTCTCTGCGGTCGGGTATGTGATCTACCGGCGCCTACCCGACGAACAGCGCGACCGGCTGCACGATCAGGTTCGCACGGTCGTCAGCGCGCGCATCAACGACCTCCGCCAAAACTTCAATCTTTAGGCGATAGCGGCTCGTCGTGCGGCGGAGCGAGCGTGGGCGGGCTCGGCGCCGGCGGCGGGGCTTGCTCCTGCGCGGCATCGGCGGCGCGCTCCATCTCCGCAACGAAGTTCGCCGAAGCATTCTGCAGATCGCGGGTCACCTTCCCGAACTGACGCATCATTCCGGGAAGCTTGTCGGGGCCGAAAAGCAGAAGGGCCAGCATGCTGATGACCGCGATATCGGGGACGGAAAACATCTCCCGGGGCTCTTTCGGCAGGCCCCCTTCCACGACCCGTGCAAGCAAGCGAGTCCAATACCGTGAAAATTATCTACACGCGCGGCAACCGCGAGGAGACGCTGGCCTCGCTGGGCACCTTACGCAAGGTTCTCAATCGTTTCGTGCGTCGCCGCGTCTTCTACGAGATCAGCAGCCGTAGCCGACGGGGACACGAATTTTTCTCCGCCAAAGATACCTTCACGGTCGGTGCCATCGAAGTGAGCAATCGCGAACATCTGCAGATTCTCATCTTCGACGCGCGCAAGCACGAGCGGTCGATCGAAATCATCAATCCGCAAGCGATGCGTATTTACGACGAGTCGCCCGACCGCAATTTTGCGGTCTCATTTCTTTGCGAGAACGGCGACTTCGAAACGCGCGTCTATTTACGCGAAGAGGGCGCCGATGAGAGCTTACCGCCGGAAGGGCAAGGGCTCGAGCGCATCTCGCTGCCGCAATTGTTCGACTACATTCGCGACATCACGACGGTGGAAAGAACTACAACTTAAAGAGTGCGTCGGTCACTTTCCCCGGCTCGACGCGCAACTGCGCGAGAACACCGGGCGAACGCACCGCCTCCGCGGCAAAACCGATCCCGATATGTTGGGGCATCAAACGTCCGTCGGCGCGCCGCGCACCTTCGGTGAAGATCGCGAAGGATTCGTGGCTCAACCAGATGCGTTCGTCACCGTTGCCGCAGGTAAAAGCGAGCGTATCGTAGCGCTGCATCGGCGGCGGCTCGCCGCGGCTGCTCGCCGGCTCGGCGACGGGGTCGGCGATGGCGCGCGAATCTTCCAGCGCATCCTCGCGTTTCGTCGCGCGCATTCCCTCGCCGAAATGCGTTTGATTCGCTTCGGCGGCAGCGGCGAGCGCGCGCTCGCGTTCGGCTTTCCGCACTTCGAAGAGTCCGCCGAGTTTCTCGCGATCGATGACGTCGGCGAGCGCGGCGCCGACCACCGGATCGTCCATCAGCGCAAGCAATAACGCGTACGAACTCACGAACCGCTCGCCCATTCGTTTCGCATGCGCGGCGGCGCCGCGCATGAGGGTGAAGAGCTCGTCGGAGATCGGAAGTTGATCCTGCGCTTCGGCCATAGGCGGCGCACTTTGCGCGTAGATGCCGCCGCACCTTTCATGCCGAAGAAGAGGGCGTGCTCGCCATCGATGTCGTGACGCTCTTCCCCGAGATCTTCGCTCCCTACGTCGGCCTTTCGATCATCGGCCGCGCGGTGGAGGCGGGCTTGGTCGATATTCGCTATCACCATCTGCTCGATGCCCTCGAGGGGCGCGAGCGCGCCGACGATGCGCCTTTCGGCGGAGGCGCGGGAATGGTGATGCGCCTCGCCCCCATCGCCCGCTGCCTCGATGCGATCCTCGCCGAGGCGCAGGAATCCGCCGCGGAACGGCTGCTGCTGCTCCCCACCCCGAGCGGCCCGCGCTTCACCCAAGTCAGCGCCCGACGCTTCGTGGGTTACCGGCGGCTCGTCTTCATCTGCGGGCATTACGAGGGGATTGACGAGCGTCTCGGCGCGCTCTACCCGCTCGAGGAGTTCTCGCTCGGCGATTTCGTGCTCACGGGGGGCGAACTACCGGCCCTGGCGGCGATCGACGCGACGGTACGGCTCATCGACGGAGCGCTCCGCGAGGAGTCGCGCGAGCAAGAGTCCTTCTCGGGGACCCTGCTCGACTACCCGAGCTATACCCGCCCGGCGAGCTTCCGCGGGGTCGATGTCCCCGAGGTCCTCCTCTCCGGCGACCATGCCCGCATCGCCGAATGGCGCCGGGAGGAGTCCCGCCGACGCACCAAAGAGCGTCGCCCGGAGTTGCAGGGGGAGTGAGCCCGTGCTATAGTCCGGGGGTTGTCTCGGCGCACGAGTGCGCCGCTCTATTGTTACGGACAGGATGCCATGAACGTCATCGATACTCTCGAACGCGAACAGCTCAAACCCACCGTCCCCGATATGCGCTCGGGCGACACGGTGAAAGTTTTCTCTAAAGTCGTCGAAGGCGGCAAAGAGCGCACGCAGATGTTTGAAGGCGTCGTCACCGCTCGCAAAAACGGCGGCCTCGGCGAGAGCATCGTCGTCCGTCGCGTCGCGCACGGCGTCGGCGTCGAAAAGACGTTCTTGCTCCACAGCCCACGCGTCGAGAAAATCGAGATCAGCAAGCGCGGCATCGTCCGTCGCAGCCGTCTCTATTACCTCAGCGATCTCGTCGGAAAAGCCGCGCGCATCAAAGAGAGAAAGACCGCGCGATAGGGTCGCGACGCTGCTCGCGTTCTTCG
The DNA here is from genome assembly GCA_021790895.1 of bacterium. Classification (GTDB taxonomy): domain Bacteria; phylum Vulcanimicrobiota; class Vulcanimicrobiia; order Vulcanimicrobiales; family Vulcanimicrobiaceae; genus JABEUX01. Next base: position 8,626 of record JAJYFM010000052.1, on the reverse strand, counting down.
CCCTCATTGCGTTACTCATAGCCGTTATTCTGCGAGCGTTGCCGTTTCGGCAACGCTCGCTTCTTTTGACTCGCGATATCGCGCTCGTCGCCGGACTCTTCGCGCTCTTCCTTGCGCCGTTTACCATCCGCGTCTTCATCGTTCCCTCGATCTCGATGGAGCCGACGCTGCGTGTCGGCGACATCATCCTCGTCGATCGCTTGCAGACGCTCTTGGGCTTCGCGCCGCAAAACGGCAGCATTATCGTCTTTCGCCCACCCCACGCCGTTGCATCGACCGATTTCATCAAGCGAGTTGTCGCTCGCTCCGGTGATACGTTCTCGCTGATCGACGGCATCGTCGAGCGGAACGGTCGCGTGATTCCCGAGCCCTATCTTGCGAATCCGCCGGCCTACGATCTCGCCGTCTCCGGCTTCGCACTCAATTTGAACGGCGAGCCCTTGGCAGGGAACGCCGCGCGCATTCCCCCTCGTTCTCGGTGGGCGAGCAGCGACCGCGTGCCGAATGGATACGCGCTCGTCCTCGGCGACAACCGCAACTATTCCGACGATTCACACCTTTGGGGCTTTCTGCCGCTGAAGGGCCATATCGTCGGGCAAGCGATCGCCGTCGTCTGGCCGCTCTCGCATTTCGCACTCTTTAGCCTCGAATGAAAGACGCATGATAACTCCGCAGTTGATCGTTATTGTTGTCCTCATCCTCATCGTCGTACGCGCGATTTTTTCGCTTCGTCCGGTTATCGCGGGAACGAACGGGAGGAGCAGGACGATCGCTCGCGAGTATCTCGACGTCTTTATTTTTGCGGGCGCCGCGGCGTGGTTCGTCACCTCGTTTATCGGCCGCACCTATTTCATTCCCTCAGGTTCGATGCTGCCGACGCTGCAGATCGGGGATCTGCTCGTCGTCGATAAATTCGAATATCGTTTTCACCCGCCGCACGATGGCGATATCGCCGTCTTCCCGCCGCCGCTTCCAAGCCCCGATGATTTCATCAAACGCGTCATCGGCAGCCCGGGCGACACGATCGAAATTAAAGGCGGTACCGTCTTCCGCAACGGTGTGGCGCTGAAAGAGCCGTATATCGCGCAGCCGCCGGATTATTCGTTAAAGATCCGCAACTACGATATCTACGTCAACCAAGGCTACGGTTGGCAAGCGCTCGATCCGGCGCAGGCGAATATTCCGCCGCGCAAAGATTGGCTCGCCCCGAACCGCATTCCGCCGCACTGCTATCTCATGCTCGGCGACAATCGCAACGACTCCGAGGATTCGCATATCTGGGGCTTTGCTCAGGATAGCGGGCGCTTCTACTCCGGCCCACGCGCCGGCAAACCGGCATCGTTTACCGGGCGTGCGGTTCTCATCTTCTGGCCGTTCTCGCAGGCAAGAATTCTCCCGGGGTAAAAATCTCTTCTCCCGTGTGGGAACGCGTGGGCCGAGCGGCGATCTTTCTCGGCGAGTCGATCGCTCTTCTCGCCATCGTTCTCGCGACGATCTTCGTTCGTATTCCCCAAGTCGACGGCATCTCGATGGCTCCGACGATCCCCAGCGGAGCGATCGTCGTCACCGAGAGCCTCAGTGCGCTACTCTCGCCGCCCCGACGCGGCGAGATCGTGGCCTTCACGCTCGACCTCTCGCGCCGCGAGACCTATATCAAGCGCGTCGTCGCTCTCCCCGGCGATCGCATCGGTATTGACAATGGCGCCGTTTTCGTGAACGGTGTTCGCATCCATGAACCCTTCGTCCGATTCCACGACTCCCGCTCGATGCCGACGATCGTCGTTCCGCCCGGTAAGCTCTTCGTGCTCGGGGACGATCGAGCGCACAGCGAGGATTCACGGTTTTTCGGAGCGATCGCGGAGTCGCATGTGATCGGGCGCGCGTGGTGGATCCTCTGGCCGCTCTCGCACTTCGGGCCGCTATGAGCGATCCGCTCGATCGCGTCGTTCAGTGGTACCCGGGGCACATGGTCAAAGCCATGCGCGGACTCGGCGAACGCCTGACGCTCGTCGATCTCGCGATCGAAGTCGTCGATGCCCGCGTTGCGCGCAGCGGCGCGAACCCCGATCTCGCCCGGATCCTCGCCGGGAAACCACGGATGCTGCTGCTCTCGCGCGCCGACCTCGCGAACCCGGCGATCACGCAGGAGTGGATCGAGCGCATTCGCGGACGGGGCATCCAAGTCGTCGCCTTTAATGCGCGCAGCCGCCGCGATTGCAGCTTGGTTCGCGACGAGATCGTCCGCTTCGCCGAGAGCGTTCGCGGAACCGCGCGCGCGACGATCGTCGGCATTCCGAATTCGGGGAAATCCACCGCGCTCAACGCGCTGCTCGGGCGCGCAGCGGCGAAGGTGCAGAATCGCGCGGGCGTCACGCGATCGCTGCAGTGGTTCCGACTCGCGCCGAACGTCGAGTTGATGGATACGCCGGGTATTCTCGTGCCCAAGATCCCCGACGCCGATGCGCAGTGGCATCTCGCGCTCTGCGGCGGCGTTCCGGTCGAACGCTACGATCCCGAGGAGATCGTCGAACGCTTCACCGCCTGGGCGGCGCGCATCGGGCTCGACGAGGTGCCGACGCTCGCGGAGTTCGCGCGCAAGGGCGGCTTCGCGCGCAAAGGCGGCGAGTACGATCTGCACAACGCGGCGCGCTCCTACATCAGCCGCTTCAACGACGGCGCCTTCGGCCGCATCTCGCTCGAACGCCCGCCCGCAGAGTCGGCATGACGCGCGACAGCGAACGCGCCGCGCGTGACGGCGAGCTCGCTGCGCGCGAACTCGAACTCCGTGAAGGCGGCTTCCATGCGATCGCCGGCATCGACGAAGCGGGGCGCGGTCCGCTCGCCGGTCCCGTCGTCGCCGCCTGCACGGTGCTCACGGCACTTCTCCCGATCTCCGGAATCGACGATTCCAAGCGCCTGAGCCCCAAGCGACGCGCGCAGCTCGCCGGCGAGATCCGCCATCACGCCGCTGCATGTGGTATCGGGCTCGCCAGCCCCGCCGAGATCGACGAGCTCAATATCTACCGCGCGACGCAGCTCGCGATGCGCCGTGCCCTCGAAGCGGCCTTCCTTCGCCCCGACATCGTGCTCGTCGACGCGATGCCGCTCCCGGGCCTCGGGCTGCCGGTCGAGTCCATCGTCGGAGGCGATGCACGCTGCACCGCGATCGCTGCGGCATCGATCCTCGCCAAGGAGCACCGCGACGCGCTTCTCCGCGAACTCGACGACCTCGACCCTCGCTACGGCTTCGCCCGGCATAAGGGCTATGGAACCCCGGAGCACCTCGATGCCCTCCGTCGCTACGGCCCCTCACCCTACCACCGCCGCAGCTTCGCCCCGGTCGCAGCGGCCCTGCAACGCCCATGAGTCGGCGGACGAATTCGCTCGGCCGCGCCGGGGAGGTACTCGCCGAACGGTTGCTAAGCAAGGCCGGGTACCGACTGCTCGCCCGGAACCTCCGGCTGCCCGGAGGCGAGGTCGACCTGCTCTTTCTGGATGGGAGCACTTTGGTTGTCGTAGAAGTGAAGCGACGTGAAAGCTCCGATTTCGGCTCGGCGCTCGCGGCCGTCGGTCGCTCCAAGCGCGCGACCCTTCGTCGTATCGCCGCCGACTACGCGCAAATCGTCGCGCCGCAAGCACGCGTCCGCTTCGACGTTGTTGCAATCGACGGGGAACGCGTGATGCATTATCGGAATGCATTTTAGGGTATAGGAACGATTGCGTGGAACTCCAAGGACGGACTCTCGCGGGGCGTTATGAGATCGGCGAACTGCTCGGACGGGGCGGTACCGCCGATACCTATCGCGCGCTCGATAAAAAATTAGGGCGCGAGGTCGCCGTTAAAGTCTTGATCGAGCGATCGAGCGACACGATCGAACGTCTACTCGGCGAAGCACGCGCGATGGCGCGACTCAATCACCCCCGCATCGTCGCGGTCTTCGATGCCGGTGAAGATGAGGGCTACCCGTATATCATCATGGAGTTGATGCGCGGGCGAAATCTCGCGGATCTGCGCAGCGGCGAACTGAAATATAAACAAGCGCTCGGATTCATCTGCGATATCCTCGAAGGGCTCGATTACGCGCAGTCGCAGGGCATCGTTCACCGCGATATCAAGCCGTCGAACGTCATGCTCGACGAAAATTCCGAACGGGTGAAGCTGACCGATTTCGGCCTCGCGCGACGCGCGAGCGACGTCACGCAGACGACGCGAACGGGGCAGATCATCGGCACGATCTCCTATTTGGCCCCAGAGCGGTTTTTGAGCAAGCCCGCCGACGTTCGTTCCGATCTTTATTCCGTCGGCATTCTGATGTACGAAATTTTCACCGGTACGCTTCCTTTCAGAAACGATCGTGAAGATATCGTGGCGACGATGTACTCGCACGTCCACGATACGCCGACGCCGCCGCGCGAGATCAACCGGAATATCCCCGAGGCACTCGAGCGCGTGATCCTGCGTTCGATCGAAAAAGATCCCGGCAAGCGTTACCAGACCGCGCGCGAGTTCTATATCGATGTCGACTTGCTGCGCACGGGACAGGTCTCACCTCAGAGCGCCCCGGTACCGAGCCAGGCGCCCCGCCCGCCGCGAACCTTCGCCACCTCGCCGACGATTGCCAGCGACCCCGACCTGCGACAGGCGATCGACCAGGCACTCGCGCCGACGCGGAACCGGAGCGACGCTCTGGAAAACGTCCTCAAGGGGATGATTGCGACACGTCGGCGGGATTACGACCAAGCATCCGAGGCGTACGAATTGGCGATGCATGAATTGCAGGCTATCGGCAACCACGTTGAGTATGCAAAGACGGCGATCAAGTACGCGACGATGATCTTGCAGAAAAGCTCCGACGGGATTCGGGAGCGCAACGAACTTCGCAATGCCGTCAACCGCCTTATGGATGCACGCAAGATTTTCCGTGATTACGAATTGACCGATCAAATGGCCCAAGCGGAGTACACGATCAACGCGCTCGAACGTACTGCGATAGGTATCATCTTTTAGAAGCGACGCATGCCCGATCAACACCAACCCGAACTCAAACGCTCGGTAACGCCTTGGGGGTCTTTCTCCTGGGGTTATTCCGATGTCGGCGCCGATATTTTCGTCGGCCTCGGCCTCGTTTTAGGTGCTGCCGCCGGGGCATCGAACGTTGCTTTTCTTTTTGCCGGCATCGTCTACGTCTGCATCGGGCTTGCCTACACCGAGCTCGCAGCGACCTATCCGGTCGCCGGCGGCGGCCAGTACTTCGTCATGCGCGGTCTCGGCGATTTTCTCGGCTTTATCGCAGGTTGGGCGGTCTTGCTCGATTTTACGATCGACGTCACGCTCTTTGCCTGGAGCTGCGTCGATTATCTCAGCGAAGTTATTCCGTACTTGCTCAACCCCATCCATCCGTGGATTCATTTTATCGCGGTCTTCGGATTGATCGCAGGGCTCTGCCTCCTCAACGTACTCGGAGTTCGCGAGAGTACGACCTTTAACGGCGTCGTCTCCGCACTCGACGTCATCAGCGAAACGTCGATTCTCTTTTTCGGCTTTCTCTTTGCGTTCCGCCCCGAACTGCTCGTTCACACGATGACGACGCAGTGGCCGAGTACCTTCAACCTCATGCTCGGCGCATCGTATGCGATCATTTCCTTTGTCGGGCTCGAATCAATTTCGCAGGCCGCGCAAGAGACGCAACGCCCCGCCTCGATCATCCCACGCACCTCGATCGCCCTGATTCTAACGATTCTCATCTACGCGCTCGCCTATTCGAACCTCGCGCTCGGAATGGTGCCCTGGCATCCAGTCCCGCTCGATGCAATGGGGCACGCGCAGACGCTCTGGCAGTGGCTGGGCAATAACGATAACAACGGCAAGGCGGTCGCACTATTGGCGAAGGACGTTCCGTATTTTGGCGCCATCGCCGCCCTTTACGTCCCGATCCTCGGCGCGATTCTCCTCCTCATCTCTTCCAATTCCGGCGTTTTCGGCAGCTCGCGCATCGCCTATGCGATGGCCAACGCAAAGCTGCTCCCGTCGATCTTCCAACGCGTCCATCGGCGTTTCCGCACACCGGCGATCTCGATTATCGCGTTCTGCGCGATCGCGGTGATCGAACTCATCTTCGCTGCGTGGCCGTCACTCGATCCCGGAGCCGCAGCGTTCTACGCGAAGTTTTTCCACGGTGAGGGCGGCATCGGCTTCCTCGGCGATCTCTATGCATTCGGAGCCGCGACGAGTTATTCGTTCGTGTTCCTTGCATTGATTGCGCTGCGTATGAACGATCCGCTCAGCCCACGCAAATTTCGCATTCCGCTGAACATTCCGTTGACATACAAAGGCGAACGCGTGCTCTTCCCGGTGATTGGCGTCTTAGGCTTCATCGGCATTCTCTCGATTCTCGTCTTTACAATCATCACCCACGATCTCGGCCGCATCGCCGGCCCCGCATGGCTGATCCTCGGCTTCATCATCTTTGTCGTCTATCGCCGCAAGAAGGGGCTGCCGGTCTTCGGTTCGGCGCCGCACGATTGGCGCCACGAACAGATCGGCATTCTTCGCGATGCCGGCGAACTCGAATTGATGGATGAATATCTCGCGCGGCTCAAAGAGCGCGAGCCGGCTCCGGTCGCGGAGATCGGATAAAATGATGCTTCTCTATCGCACGGTCATCTCGCTCGCGCTCGTCATCGTCGGGGCGATCGTTCTCGTACGGATGTTGCACATGGGTTTTGGGATCCCTGAATTACCGGGAATCGTCCTTGGCGCTGCCGTGATCGCGCTCGGCGCCTATCGTCTACGGCAGATCTTCCACGTTTGGGCGGGGCGCTCGTGATCGCCATCAACCCGATCGGTGCGCTGGTCGCCGCAGCGATCGTCCTCGCCGTCGTTGCGACGCTCTGGTGGATGCTGCACCCTCCGATCAGCAAGGTTCAGGAGATCGCCCGCGACGCCGAGACCGAACTCGAACGAATGGTGGGCTCGATCATCGTAGTTTTCTCCGAGAATATCGCCTCGCAGCATATGATGGCGCTCGCGGCAAAGCTGGCGAAGGGCGAACGCTCGGAGCTCTTGGCGATCTACGTCGTCTCGGTTCCCTACTCGTTGCCTCCCGACGCCGAGATGACCGACGAGGAGCGGCGGGCCCTCGATGCGCTCGGTGCGGCGCAGGCGATCGCCGCCAAGGCCGATATCAACCTTCGTACCGAAACGGTAAAGGCGCGGTCAACAAAACAGGCCGTGCTCGATATCGCCAAGCGGGAGCGGGCGAATCTGATCGTGCTCGGATCCTTCCGTGAAGGCAAGTACACCGGCGCGCCTTTGAGCCGCACCATCGAGGAGATCGCCGCGGAGGCGAAGTGCGACGTCATCATCGGGGTCGAAGGCAAGCACGGCAATCTTCTCGTCGATCAGGTCGGTTTCGAACAAATCGAGCAGGGCGGGAAGGCTCCATAACGCGAACGCGCTTGGGAACGTTCTCATCATTGAGGAGGATCCCAATCCCATGAAATCGTTTTTACGGCTCGGCACCACCGCAGTCGCGTTTCTCGCCCTCGCAGCGATGCCGCTCTCCGCGCTCGCGTCAGGGAAAGCACCGGCTCTTGCGGCCTTCGACGCGGCGTTCTCACACGTCCACGACTACACCGTGCAACTCCGCTCGCACGAAGTCAAAGGCTCGGCCACGCAAGACCGCGTCTATCAATATTCGTTCATGAAACCGCACTTTGCAAAGACGCTCATCATCTCCGGGGACGGGCAGGGCTCCGGCGGCGTCTGGACCGGCGGCAATCAAGTCAGCGGACATCAAGGCGGCTTCCTTTCGGGAATTCACCTCAAGGTCGGTCTCCACGACGGGCGCGCGGTCTCGCTTCGCGGCTACACGATTCCCGACGGCCTTATCCAAAATATCGTCGCCAAATATCAGAGCATTCCGGGCGCGATTTCGCAGGGCCCCGGCGGCAACGTTGACGGCATACCGACGCAGCGCGTCTTCTTAAAGGTCGCAAATCCCGCCGCCGACAACGGGATCACCTCGATGGTCATCTACTTTTCGCAGAAGACCCACTTCCCGGTCCGCAATATTTGGTATCAGGGAAAGACGGCGGTGCTCGATCAGTCCTTCCTCAACCTGCACCTGAACGTCGGGCTCACGCAGAACGACTTCCCGTTCTAACGTACGCCGACACGTTCGTACAGCGGTATCTCGGCGCTATCGCGCGGCGAGGTACCGCTTTCGAATCTCATCGAGCGCAACGGCAAGCAAAATAACGGCGCCCAACACGACTTTCTGTAAATAGGAGTCGATGTTGACGAGGTTCATCGCGTTGTCGAGCAGGCCGATTAAGAGCGCGCCGAAGAACGTTCCGACAATCGTGCCGCGTCCGCCGGCGAGACTCGTGCCGCCGACGACGACCGCGGCGATGGCGTTGAGCATCTCATCCCCGGTTCCGGTCTGCGGCGAACCCGTTGCGAAGAGCGCCATGTAGAGAAATCCGGCGATCGCCGCACAGATACCGCTGATGACGTAGGCCATCGTCTTGACGCGACGCACCGCGATACCGGCGAGACGCGCCGCTTCTTCGTTTCCGCCGAGCGCTAAAATCGAACGCCCGAAACGCGTCTTCTCCAACAAAA
>JAJYFM010000125.1 GCA_021790895.1 bacterium | reverse complement strand
GTCGCACTCTTGCCGGTGCGGCTGCGCGATCGCCTGATCGCCGCCGCGCTCAAGCACTAAGGCCGCCTCAGACGGCTTCGGCGATCGCGATCGGTTTGTGCACGCAACTCGGCTCGGCTGCGAATGCGTCGCCGGTCATCGTGTAGGCGCGCGAGCGCGAACCGCCGCAAAGTTCGCGGAATTCGCAGACACCGCATTTTCCGCCGAAGGTCTCCGGACGACGGAGACGCTGCATCACCGGGTGATGGCGGTAGACGTCGAGGAGATCGGCGTCGCGCACGTTGCCGCAGACATACGGGAGAAAACCGCTCGGTGAAATTTCACCGATGTGCGAGATGAAGACGAAGCCTTTGCCGTCACCGACCGCCGGCACGCGCTGCCACGGGGGCTCGATCGTCGCGGGGCGTTCGCGCGGCGGCATCGAGGCGATCCGCTGCGAGCGATAGCGACGATAATGCGGCGCTTCGGTGGTTTTAATGCCGAACGGAAGCCGCGATTCGAGGCGATAGAGTTTGCGAAAGACTTCCTCGGTCTCGGCGGCATCGAGCACTTCAGAGAGCTCCGCGCGCCCCGTCGGGACGAGGAAAAAGACGCTCCAGAGCGCGATGTCGAGCTCGGCGAGCATCTCGGCGATGCCGTCGACATCGAGATGGTTGAAGCGAGCGATCGTCGTGTTGATCTGCACCGAGATGCCGTGTTCGCGCGCGGAGCGATAGCCCGCAAGCGTCCGCTCGAAGGATCCCTTCACACCGCGGAAATTATCGTGAATCTCCGCATCGGCGGCATCGAGGCTTAAACTGATGCGCTCGCAGCCGGCGCGAGCGAGCTCGAGCAACGAGCTATCGCGCAGGCGCCCGGTCGCGCTCGGCGAGACGGCAATGCGCAAGCCGCGCTCGGTTGCATGTTCGATAATTTTATAGATGTCGTCGCGCATAAGCGGATCGCCGCCGGTGAAGACGACGATTGGGTTTCCGCAGCGTGCGATCGAGTCGACCAACGCAAATGCCTCGGTCGTACTGAGCTCTTCGGGGTTCCGGTGGGGGATCGCCTCGGCGCGACAGTGACGGCAGGCGAGCGCGCAGGCGCGCGTCATCTCCCAAATGATCACACGAGGGGCGTCGTCATAAAGGTGTGCGGCCGCTGCTTCCATATGGGGATGGTACTGCCGCTGCGTGCATCCGATGAGAAGAAGTTGTGAAGAGCATCCTCCAACCCAGCGCTTGGTTCGCCGCGCATGATTCGTCGCGGGGGCGGCTAACCTGCCGACACAAACTTCATCGCTTCGGAGGTGCATTGGTGTCAAATCCTCGAGTTGCCGTGGTTACCGGTGGCACGCGCGGTATCGGCGCCGCGATTACGCGCAGGTTGGCGCGCAACGGGATTACCGTGATCGCCGGTTTCAACAAGGGGCGCGAGACGGCGGAGCGCTTTCAAAACGAGCTCGCCTCCGAGGGCGCAAACGTGCTCGTTGTGCAAGGGCGCGTCGACGAGCCCGCCGACTGCTCGCGGGTCATGGAAGAGGTGCTCGCAAAGTTCGGACATGTCGACTATCTGATCAACAACGCCGGTATCACCGTCGATAAGACGATGCGAAAGATGACCCACGACGACTGGCAGATGGTGCTCAACGTTAATTTGTACGGCGCGTTCTGTATGACGAAGGCGGTGCTCGAGCACATGATCGAACGCGGCTTCGGACGTATTGTCAATATCAGTTCGGTGATCGGCGAGACGGGAAACGTCGGGCAAGCGAATTACGCCGCTTCGAAGGCCGGCCTCTTTGGGTTTAGCAAGAGTCTTGCGCTCGAGATGTCGCAGCGTGGTATCACCGTCAATTGCGTCGCGCCGGGTTTCATCGAAACCGAGATGGTCGCAGCGATTCCTGAAGCTGCGCTCTCCAAAGTGATCGAGAAGATTCCGCAGCGTCGGCTCGGACAGCCCGATGAAGTCGCGCGCGTCGTCGAATTTTTGCTCGATGACGAATCGAGCTACATCACCGGGGCGGTCTACAGCGTCAACGGCGGCTTAGATATGTAGGGCGTCGGGCTCGGCGCAGGGCTCGCTGCAGCAGCAACCGGAAACGAGAAGTGGTGGAACCGCATATCGATCGCTCCGCCACCGTGCATAAAAAGAAAGTGCCCGCTCCCCTCGGCGTGAATGCTTTTCACGAGCCAGTACGGCCCGACGTGCCCGAAGGTAAAGCGCCCAAACCCGCCGCCGCCCTCGAAAAAGCCACGCTGACCACCGCCGAGAATGACCGCGCGAACGAGATGCGTTGCGGTGTCGACGTACATATCGGTAATGGGATGCTTTGATTCATTGCCGTCTCGTGCGGTGAACTGCAGATGGTACGACGGGTGCCCGGAAAATGCGACGATGCCTTCGTTCGCAATGCGATAGGATCGGCTGTAAAAGGCCCGCACCGTGACGATCGCTTTCATTATGTCGAGTGGGCCGGCAGCGGCAGCCGGGGCGGGCGTAGCCGCCGAAGCCGGGGCCAAATGGGCGAAACCGTGCATCACCGGGCCGAGCGGAAACGGCGTGCAGTTGAGCGTAAGCGGTTTCTTCGCAACGAACAATGCACGGCCGAACCCACTCGATGTAACAAATTGCACGTCCAGCGTTTGCGGAGGGTGAACCGCACCGGGGCTCATGCCCATGCTGGCTGATTCAAATCGATAGGGAGGTTTTGCCGCGCATGAAAGCGTGAGTTGCAGCCCGCTATCGGTAACGGCAATTTGGTAGTCGATGCGCGGCGGGAGCTTCTGCGCACGCATCGCATTTAAGGCCTCTGAATAGACGGACTTCCCCGATGGGAGCGTTGCGGCACTCGCCGCAGTAGCGAGCAGCGAAGTCGCGACGCACGCACATGCAAGCATGCGTATGACTGATAGCTTCCGATCATTCATTTGGCTCGCCTCTCAAATATTACTGGAAGGTTTTTTAGCATGTTTTTATTCCGTCGTCGTCGATCTCCTCGAAGCCGAGGACGAAGCGAAGCCGTAAGCCGCCGAGCAACACGGTGAAGTTAATACCGAATATTTGCACGGTTTAGGCCTCCATGCGGCGCCATTGCAGCACCGCGACCGACAAGTAGAGCGCCGCCACGAGCGCGAGCCCGACGAGCGCCGGTGGAATGGCATTGCCGAGCGAAACGCCGAGCGATACCGTTTTGGGCGTGAGTGAAAACTTTTGCATGTACCAGAGCGGATCGAGC
>JAJYFM010000124.1 GCA_021790895.1 bacterium | reverse complement strand
TATAACGCGCAGACGCTCGAAGTGAAGTATAAAGGGAAGAGCATCGCCGATGTGCTCGATATGCGCGTCGACGAAGCCGACGAATTTTTCTCGACGATCCCGCGGATTCACAATCGCCTGCGGACGATCTGCGATGTCGGCCTCGGTTACATAAAAATGGGGCAGCCGGCGACGACGCTCTCCGGTGGCGAGGCGCAACGCGTGAAACTCGCGACCGAACTCGCGCGCCGTTCGACGGGGCGTACCTTCTACGTGCTCGACGAACCGACCACCGGCCTGCATTTCGCCGACATCCATAAATTACTCGAGGTACTCCAGCGGCTCGTCGCTACCGGCAACACCGTCTTAACCATCGAACACAATCTCGACGTTATTAAGACCGCGGACTACGCGATCGATCTCGGGCCGGAGGGCGGCGACCGGGGCGGCACGGTCGTTGCGGTCGGAACTCCCGAAGAATTGGCGCAGAATGCCGCTTCGTACACGGGCGCGTACCTCAAACCGGTGCTCGCCGACGAACGCGCAACCGGGCGCAAGCGTCCGAATTCGGCGCGGCTACAGCAAATTGAATCGGAAAATCTTGCGGTCCTCGACGATCTCGCGAAGGGTGAGCGTTCCGTCGTCGAAGCCTAGCCCTATGGGATTAGCGAGTCTCTCGGCGGTTATGCTTGTTTGCGGCGATCTCCACCGTTCGCTGCGATTCTATCGCGATATCTTGGGCTTCCGCGTGACCGCCGACGCGGCACCCGCCCGCATCGATCTCGAACTGCGCGAGGGCGTTGCGCTGAGTCTGCATGCGCGCAGCGGTCTCTTGGCGGTGCGCCCGGGGTCGCTGCAATTGGGCTTTTGCGTGGAGAATGTCGACGGCTTTCTCGCCGACTGTCGCCATCTCGAGGTTCCGATCTTTCAAGATGCCTACGACGAACCGTTCGGACGCGTCGCGGTGATCGGCGACCCCGATGGTTATCCGATTCAAGTAGCGAGTCCGCGCGTACAGTCGTGACGCTTCACGATCGCGTCGAGCGGCTTCGCGAGCAACTCGACGATGCCAACTACCGCTACTACGTGCTCGACGCGCCGACGATCTCCGACGCTGCCTACGACAAGCTGCTGCGCGAACTGCAAGAGATCGAAGAGCAGCACCCCGAGCTGCGCAGCGAGCTCTCGCCGACGCGACGTATCGGGGCTGCTCCGTCGAGTCGCTTTGCGCCAGTCGAACATCGAGCCTCGATGCTCAGCCTCGCCAACGCCTTCTCAACCGACGAATTGCGCGCCTTCGACGAACGCGTGCGCAAGATGCTCGGCGAAGCGCAGGTCGGCTACATCTGCGAACTCAAGATCGACGGGCTCGCCGTCGCGCTGCGCTATCGTGACGGTGCGTTCGTGCAGGGAGCGACCCGCGGCGACGGCCGCGTCGGCGAAGAGGTCACCGGAAATCTGCGCGTGATTCCCGGCGTGCCGCTCCGCCTGCGAGAGCGCCTGCGCGGTGATTTCGAAGCACGCGGCGAGGTCTATCTGCGGAAGAGCGATTTTCACGCCTTGAATCAGCGCCGCGAACGCGAGGGCGCAGCGCGCTTTGCCAATCCGCGGAACGCCGCATCGGGTGGGCTGCGACAACTCGACCCGGAGCTGACGCGCGAGCGACATCTCTCCTTTTTCGCTTACACGCTCGTTGACCCGTCGCCGGAGATCGCGACGCAGCATGCCGCGCTCGAACGTTTGCGAGCGTTGGGATTTCCGGTGAACCCGAACGTGCGCCCCGCCGAATCGATCGAACATGCGATTGCGTTCTGCGAAGAATGGGAGCGGCGCCGCGACGAACTCGATTACGAGATCGACGGCGTGGCGATCAAGGTCGATCGCTTCGATTTTCAAGATCGTCTTGGAACGGTCGCGCGCGATCCGCGTTGGGCGGTCGCGTTTAAGTTTAAGGCGCGCGAGGCGACGACGAAGCTCGAAGCGATAACGGTGAGCGTCGGGCGAACCGGCACCCTCAACCCCAATGCGGTCCTTGCGCCGGTGGAGATCGGTGGAATCACGATTCGCAACGCCACGCTGCACAACGAGGCGTACATTGCGGGCAACGATATTCGCATCGGCGATACGGTCATCGTCGTTCGCGCAGGGGATGTGATTCCGCGCGTCGTCGGCCCGATTCGCGAACTGCGCAGCGGCAAAGAAAAAATCTTTCACATGCCGACGAAGTGCCCCGTCTGCGGTGCCGACGTCGACCGCCCAGAAGGCGAAGCGATGGCGCGTTGCACCAATGCTTCGTGCCCGGCACAACTCGTCGAACGTCTGCGCCACTACGCATCGCGCGGCGCGATGGATATCGAAGGGCTCGGGGATGTGCTCTCCGAGCAACTCGTCGCCGGCGGCGTGGTGAAAAGTTTCGCCGATCTCTACGCACTCGATGCAACGCGCCTGGCCTCGCTCGAGCGGCTCGGCGAGAAGAGCGCTACGAATCTCGTGCAGGCGATTGCCGTGAGTAAAGCACGCGGCCTTACGCGGCTGCTTGTCGGGCTCGGTATTCGCTACGTCGGCGAGCAGACGGCGGCGATTCTCGCGCGCGATTTTCGCACGATGGAGGCGCTCTCAGCGGCCGACGAGGAGCACCTGCAGCGCAGCGAAGGGATCGGGCCGGAGGTCGCGGCAAGCCTCCGCCTCTTCTTCGCGCAGAAACGGAACCGTGACGCGATCGCCGCGCTCGCCGCCGCAGGTGTTGAGATGGAGGAACGCGGCGCCGCACCCGCGCCCGACTCCGCATTGAAGGGCAAGCGCTTCGTGTTGACGGGAACGCTCGCGTCGATGACGCGCGATGAGGCGAAATCGGCGCTCGAAGCGCTCGGTGCGCGGACGAGCGATTCGGTGAGCGGCAAAACCGATTTCGTCGTTGCGGGCGAAGAAGCGGGGAGCAAGCTCCAACGCGCGCGGGAACTCAACGTTCCGGTGCTCGACGAAGCAGCGTTTCAACACATGCTTACGGAAGCGCGTTCCCCAACGCCTCAATAATATCGCCGGCGGTGACGCCGATGCGGCGCAGACGTTGTGCCGCCTGTCCCGCGCGCCCGTGCCAGAATGCGCCGAGCGCTCCGGCGGTAAACGGCGAGCAACCTCGCGCGAGCAAGGAACCGATTATTCCGGCGAGCACATCGCCGCTCCCCGCGGTCGCAAGCGCATTGGTGCCGCTGGGATTGATCGCGGTCGTGCGACCGTCGTCGACGAGCG
>JAJYFM010000123.1 GCA_021790895.1 bacterium | reverse complement strand
CGCGATAGAAAGCGCATGAACGCCGCGCGCGCTTCATCCGAGCGCATCGCTTCGCCGAACGCAGCGAACTCCGCCTCCATCGCATCGGCAAGCGCTTTCGCATCGACGCCACGCATCAGCCGTTTCGTCGTTCGCATCGCCATCGGCGGTAGCGCCGCGAGTTGCGCGGCCATCGCGCGGGCCCGCGCTTCAACGTCAACGTCGGGAACGACTTCGGCAAGCAGTCCCATGGCGCGCGCCTCTTCGGCACCGAAACGCTCTCCGGATAACAGGAGCCACGATGCTCTATTCCGCCCGACCGTGCGTGACAGGAGCATGCTTGAGCCGGCCTCGGGAACTAATCCCAGGGGAACGAACGGCAGCGCAAAGCGCGCCGACGCGCCGGCAACGACTCCGTCGCAGTGCAGCAGCAACGTCGTCCCGATCCCGACCGCGACCCCGTTGACTCCGGCGATTACCGGTTTTTCGCAGGCGACGAGACGCCGCAGGAACCGAACGACGGGAAGATCTTCGATTGCCGTCTGCATCGCCCCGGCAGCGAGAAAATCCGCAATATCATTTCCGGCACTAAAATCTTCACGACCGAGGAAGAGCAGCACGCGCACGTCGTCCTCTTCGGCGGCACGTTCGATGGCATCGGCTGCAGCAGCATACATCGCCGCAGTCATAGCATTCTTCTTCTCCTGACGATCGAAACGAATCGTCATCACGCCGTCGGTCACATCGACAATCGTACTCATGGGAGTGCCTTTCGAAATTCAAGAAAGAGACCGACTCCGGCGTTGCGGTCTCCGGCGAGCCCGGTCGCAGTATATTTCGCCGAGAAATTTAGTGCACGCAGACCCAATAACACTTCACCATACGGGCGTTGAAAACCCATCGCCATCGACGCATCGATTTCGGCCGCCTGTTCGGGTTTTACGACGGGTGCGGTGACACCGTCGCTATAGACGTACACATCGCTTCCCCAGAGCGTCGGAGCGACCCCGAGATTCGCTTCGAACGATCGGTTGCCGCGCAACGGCTCGGTATAGCGCAGAGCGTATCGATATCCGGCAAGGCGCGACGAAACGACCTGCTGCAAATTCGGCAGGGGCGTTCGCTGATTGATGACCGTCTCGCCGATGCCGAAGCTCACGCGCGGCGCGAAACGATAGCCGAGCGTTGCGTTGAAGATACCGATGCTCGGCGTCGCTTGCCCGTAATAGGCCGAGGCACGCTGCGGAACCGCCACCACAGGAATTCCCTCCAGGTGAAGTGCGAGCCGCGGGCCGCCGAGACGCGCCTGCAAGAGCGGGCCGATCCCCGCACCGTACTGCACGCCCGCGACGTCTTTATGGACGCCCATAACGGCAAAGAGTTGCAAGCCGATATAGTTTCGCCCGTGCGCTTGTGCCGTACCGCAACAAAAAAGAACGCTCGCGACGGCCAGCGCGAGCGCTCGCAAACGGAGCGATGAGATCATTTCGGCGCCTTTTTCGCATCGAGGAGCACGATTGCGGTGCGACCGGTCGTATCGTGCGCGACCATTCGCAGCGCCGCAACCGCGCTACCGACCGGTGTCGTCGGCTCCAGCAAATCGGCAGGCGAAAGGCCGGTCTGCGCTTTGATCTTCTCATCGAGCGGAGCGCGCATGAATCCCGGAATCGCGGAATAATCCTTCAAGAGGCCGAGCACCAAACCGACCTTACTGCGAAATCGCTTCACGTCGATCGCAACCGCCACGATGCCGGTCGAGCTTCCGTCGGCAAAGGCCGCGCTGTCGATCCCAAAATCTTGCAGATGCATGGAGAAGTGGCGGCTCGATATCGCGCGATATCCCGGCGGCAGATGTGCGGCGAGCCCTTGCAGCCACGCGTCGGTCTTTGCGAAGCTCTCCGGACTCGACGCGATCACCTGACGTCCGGCGTAGCGGCCCGGCGCGTCGATCACGCCGGTGAGACTCGGGGGAACGCTCTTGAAATCTTGCGACCACCGCGAGACATCGAGCACTTTTGCGCTCGAAGGAAACGCGATCGGCAAAGGATTGGTCGGCGACGTCGCCGAGGCGGTCGGCGTAGATCCGCCGGAGGCGGAGGACGCGCTGGATTTTGTTCCGGAGGCTCTCCCCCCACTTCCACACGCGGCAAGCAACGAACACGCAAGGACGACGAAAAGACGACGCATGTCGCCCCCTTTTCGAGGGAAACCCGCTCGCCCCCCGTAAAGCCGAGCGCCATGAACGACGAGGATTTCTGGCCACGCTACCTCGCAGCCCATAGCGACCCGCGCACCCGCGCCGTGCACACTGCAGGAACCATCGCCGCGACGACCTTGCTCGTTACGGCGGCGATCCGCCGCGACCCCTGGCTTGCCCTTGCAGGCGTGCTCGCCGGGTACGCCCCCGCGTGGCTCTCCCATGCTTTCATCGAGCGGAACAAGCCGGAGACCTTTCGTGCGCCGTTTCGCTCGCTCGCCGCCGATTATCGGATGGCCTACCAGGTGCTTGCCGGAAGCATCGAGGCAGAGTACGAACGGCTCGGGATCGCCGCGCACCGATGAGCGAACGCTTAACGTACGGTTCTTATCTCAAAGTCGAGGAGTTGCTCGCACTCCAGCAACCGCTCTCGCAACCGGCCCACCACGACGAACTACTCTTCATCATCATCCATCAAGTCTACGAACTCTGGTTCAAGCAACTCTTACACGAACTCGACGACTTCACCGTCGCCTGCGACGCCGACGACCTCATGCGGATGGGAAAAATATTTCGGCGCGTCCACGCAATTCAACGCGTCCTTGGAGAGCAGGTCGATATTCTCGAAACGATGACGCCGCAAGAATTCAATCGTTTTCGCGATCATCTCAATCCGGCAAGTGGTTTCCAGTCGCAGCAGTTTCGCGAGCTCGAGTTCCTCTGCGGTTTGCGCGACGAACGCCTTTTCGAACATTTGGTTTTGACCTCCGAGCAACGCGAGCGCTTGATGGCGCGCATGCACGCACCCTCGCTGCCCGCGCATCTCGCGCAGTTTCTCACGCGAGCGGGCTTCCCGTGCGGCTCGCACGACGAGACGATCGCCTCCTATCGAAAAATTTATGGCGACGAGAGAAGCCACGACGCGATCTATCTCCTTCTAGAAGATTGCATCGAGTTCGACGAGCGACTCTTGCTCTGGCGCGGTCGCCACGTGCGCATGGTCGAGCGCATGATCGGCCATAAACGCGGTACCGGTGGATCCTCCGGGGTGGG
>JAJYFM010000051.1 GCA_021790895.1 bacterium | reverse complement strand
AGTTCTCGCGCGTGAATCTGCTCGACCAGCGTGCCGTCGCCGCCTACGGGCCCGCCGATGCGATTTTCTGTCGCAATGTCTTGATCTATTTCGATAAGCCGACGCAAAAACGCGTGGTCGAAAATTTCGCGAAGGCGCTACGCCCGAGCGGCTATCTCTTTCTCGGCCACGCCGAATCGATTATTCGGCTGACCGACCTCTACGAACCGGTGGTCACGCCGAAAGCGATCTACTACCGCCTGCGAGGGAACGATGGCGCGCATTAAAGTTCTCGTCGTCGATGACTCGGCGTTCATGCGTCAGGCGATCGTCAAGATGCTGGAGAGCAGCGAGGATATCGAGGTCGTCGGTACGGCGCGCAGCGGCGAAGAGGGCGTGACGCGGGCGGAGGAGCTCGTTCCCGATGTGATCACGATGGATGTCGAGATGCCGGGAATCGGTGGGCTCGAAGCGGTTCGCTTGATTCACGAACGCGCGCGTACGCCGATCATTATGGTCAGCGCGCTCACGCGCGAGGGTGCGGAGACGACCTTCCGCGCGCTCGAGCTCGGGGCCGTCGACTTCATCGCGAAGCCCGATAGCGTCTACGCGAATATCAAGGACGTGCAGCGCGACCTGCTGACGAAGATTGCGATCTTCGGGCGCCGCGGCCCGCGCGTCTCCCCGGAGCGTCGCCCGGCAGCGCCGGCGCCGGCCCCACCTGCACCGGTGCACGTCGCGCCGCCGCGCGCATCGCACGAGTTCTTTGAATGCACGGCGATCGGCACCTCAACGGGTGGCCCGGTGGCGCTCTCGAAAGTTATTCCCGCGCTTCCCGCCGCCTATACGACGCCGATTCTTCTGGTGCAGCATATGCCGCTCGGCTTTACGCGCCCGCTCGCCGATCGTCTCAACGCACAGAGCGCCTTGCATGTCGTTGAAGCGGCCGAAGGCATGATCGTTGCACGCGGCAGCGTCTTGGTCGTGCCGTCGGGGAAGCAACTCGAATTACGGCGTTCGTTCGGTGAGATCGTCATCGCTCTGCGCGATGACGACGGGAGTTCGTTGCACGTCCCTTCGGTCGATGTGCTCGCCGCGCAGACGGCGGCGGCATTTGGCGCCGGTGCGCTCGGCGTCATTCTAACCGGCATGGGGCAGGACGGCGTCAAGGGATTGCGCGTCCTCAAGGATCGCGGCGGCTACGTCGTCGGTCAGAACGAAGCGACCTGCGTGGTCTACGGCATGCCGCGTGCGGCGGCGGCGGCCGGGCTCGTCGATCGCGTCGAACCGCTCGAGCGCATCGCACCGACGCTCGTCGAACTCACCCATCGCGCATTCGGAGAGAATCCACGATGAGCGATCGTTCGAGCGGAAAGTACTGTATCGCCGGTGAGATGTATACGCGTGAAGAGCTTATTCATAAATACCTCCATCTCGTGAAGTATGTGGCCGGACGCGTTTCTTCGAATTTGCCGCCGAACGTCGAAATGAACGATCTCATCAACGATGGAATCGTCGGTTTGATCGACGCGATCGAGAAGTACGACGACGAACGCGGCGTGAAGTTTGAAACCTATGCGATCACGCGCATCAACGGCGCGATTCTCGATGCGCTCCGCTCGTTGGACTGGGTTCCGCGCGCAGTGCGACAACGCGCGCGCGAGGTCGAGCGGGCAATCGGCGAACTCGAGGCGACGCTCGGACGCGTGCCGACCGACGACGAACTCGCGGCTCATCTCGGGCTCTCGCGGCGCGAACTCGACGGCATTCTCCAGCGCGTCCGTGGAACGGCGCTGCTCTCGCTCGAAGAGTATCTCCCCAACGAGCGCGGGTACGATATCCCGCTCGTCGACACGCTGCGCGACGACCTCGCCGATGTCGGCGACGGCGTCGAGCGCAAAGAGATCGTGCAAGAGCTCGTCCGTGCGGTCGAGGCGCTTCCACCGCAAGAGCGGACCGTCATCACGCTCTATTACTTCGAGGGACAGACGCTAAAGGATATTAAAGGCGCGCTCGGGGTCTCGGAGTCGCGGGTCTCGCAGATCCACGCGGCGGCGGTCATACACCTCCGCGCCGCGCTGCGGCGGTTGCGGGCCGACCTTGGATTTCGCGACGACGACCCGACGATCAAGCAGAAATACCTCAGAAAGCCGGGGGCGGGCGCCGAAACCTAGAGTAGTCGGAGAGGAGGAAGGGGAAGAAGGGATTATGGCTATTCGGCCGGCTGATCTCCAACTCGCCTATTTGGCGGCCCCGCAGAGCGCGGCGGTCGCCGCGAACGTTGTTGCGGCCCCGCAAGCGGCGCAGCAAGCTGCGGCGATGGCGTTCGCCCAACAGGTCACCGAGCGCGAGGAGTCGGTCTCCGAGGCCGCGAGCTCCGAACACGATAGCGCCGTGCGCGAGCGCACCGCAGGTGACGGTCAGGGCTTTTACCAGGCTCCGGAGCGGCGCCAGGGCGATGGGGCCGACGAGAACTCCTCGGATGGCGGAGAGCAGCACTTCATCGATACGATGGCGTAGGTAATCGTGGCGGGCATCGACCCGAGCGCGCTTGCGATGCAGGCGGTTCTCGCAGCCCAGACGGTGATCGCGGAGGCGACGCTCGACCTCGGTGCGGTCGCGCAGAGCGTTATCGCACAGCTCAAGACCGGCGACCTGCTCTCGGCGCTCGTGCTGCCGCCATCGGAGGGCGTCGACCACATCTCGCTCTTCGGCCAGTCGCTTCCGGCGCAACTTCCGCCGGGCATCGCTCCCGGTGATACGCTTGCGCTGCAAGTAACGGGCTTTTCACCGACGCAGATTTTCGTCCGCAACCTCGGCGCGATCGATCCGCAGAATCCGCCGCAGACCGCGAACGTCGAGCTTCCCGCAAGCAACGCGCAGTTACCCGCACAAGGGGCGCCGGTCGCGCGGGGAGCGGTGGCGAGCCCCCCCGCTGCGAACCCGCCCGCGGCAAATCTCCCGGCTGCGTCCGCGCAATCGGAGAACCTTGCAAGTAACGCCGCGGCGCAGGGCGCACGCAGCGCAATTGCGCCCCCGGTCGAAGTCTTCGTCGCCGCTTCCGTGCAGCCGGCGCGACGCGATCTACCGGCCGCACCGACGCAAGAGCCCGTGCTGGGCGAAGGTGCACCCGCCGCGGAGAGCGCGGCGTCGGCACCGAGCACAGCGAACGCGACAAGCAGCGAGGCGCAACCGCAACCGGCGCCGAGCGCCGGTGAATCGAGCGTGAATGCGTCGGCGCTGCAAGCGTCGGGCGCCGATCCGACGGCGGCATCGGTGCTCGAAGCGCGTCTTGCGACCGCTCGCGGCGCGCGTCTTCTGCCGCGTCCGCCCGAAACGCAGCAAGCGGTGCCGGAGCCGCCGGCTCGGATGAACGCGCCGATCCTTCCACGCGGTACGCCGCTGGAATCACCGCCGCCGCCGATCTCGACGCGTCTCGCTCCGTCGGCGATGGAAACGCCTCTTGCGAATGTCGCGGCGCAACCGCTCGGCGAGGAGGCGCAACTGCTCGCGCGGCTCGACGTACCGGCGACGCCCGCGATGATCGCCGCGGCGCGCGCAGCGGCAAACGCACCGCAATTACTGGCGACGGCGTTCGCGCGCGCACAGAGCGTGCTGGCACGTTTGGTCGCGCAGCCCGCCGTCACGACGGTGCGCAGCGCGATGGCGTTCGTCTCGACGCTCGACCCGGCGAATGCCGTCGCATTACCGCAGCAACTCGCGGCGTACGTGCGCACGATATTAGGTTCGACGGAGGGCGCGCTTGCGACGCTTGCCAAGAATCTTGCCGCGCTCGAACCGACGGCATCTGCAAATGCCGTCGCGCCGGGCGTTCCCACCAACGCCGCGGCAAATCCGCTGCCGTCGTTCGCGGAGGCCGCGCGTATCGCCGCAGCGGCGCAGCATCCGAACGAGGGCGTGCTCCCCGCTGCAACGGTGGTCGCAACACCCGCGCACGAAGCGGCGGTGCTCTCCGCGCAAAGCACGTTGAACCAAGATGTGAAGAGCGCGCTCGTCGCGCTCGCGCAGGATCCGCAGAGCGCATCGGTTCCCGGCGCTGCGAACGTCCTCGGCGAAGCGGTGACCGCGATCACTGCAGCACAGATCCATCTGTTGGCGGCGAATGTGAACGCCGATCCGCGAACGCTGATCGTGCCGCTGCCGGTCTTCTTTCGCGACGGTGGCTCGCCGACGCAACTGCGCATCGGTCGCGATGCACCGGGATCGAAAAAAGCGATGGATGCCGATAACTTTACGCTCGGATTCTTACTCGATACGAAAACGTTGGGAACCGTTGCGATCGAAGTCGAGACTAGCGGACGCGCCGTCAGCGTGAAGGTCAAGACCGAACGCGATGGCGCGGCGAAGCGTTTTCGCGATGCCTTCGGAGTGCTGCGCGATCGATTCGAATCGTTGCGCTATCGCGTCGCCGGCATGAACGCGGCGGTCGCCGCGCGCAGCATGCCGGGTACCGCGGTGAAGAAGAGCGCGGAGGAGGCTGCACCGAAGCGGCAGCTCGACGCGCAGGCGTGAATCGCTTCTTCGATTTTCGCAAGCGCCGTTTTACGCGCCCGGCCGCGGCGGCGTTGCAGTACGATCCCCTCAAGCCCGCCCCGCCCGTCGTCCTCGCCTCGGGAAAGGGGCGCGTCGCCGAAGAGATCCTGCGCATCGCCCACGAGCGCGGCATTCCGCTCGTCGAAGACGCGGCGCTCGCCGAGGCGCTCTCGCGACTCGAGCTCAACGAAAGCATCCCCCCGGAGCTCTACGCGGTCGTCGCGGAGGTCCTGGTCTTCGTCTATCGGCTCGACATGAAGGCCGGCTAAAATCAAATCATCGAACAGGAGTTCGATGAACGCTCCCGAAAGCGCCGCCCATGAGTTGGATTGGTCGCCTCGGCGATCGGCTGAAAAAAGCGGGGCGCAGCTTCGCGGGGGTTCTCGCCCTCGGAGGCTCGGAGCGCGCGCTCGACGCGGAGTTCTGGGATGAGTTCGAAGAGGCATTACTCGCCGCCGATCTCGGCGTCGGAACGACCGAGCGCATTCTCGCGGGGTTGAAGACGGTCGCTCGGCAGGAGGGATGGCGGAGCGCCGGTCAGGCGATCGAGCGTTTTCGCCGCGATGTCGAGCGCTTTCTCGATCTTCCCGACGCGCCGATTCCCCTCGATGGAAAGCCGAGCGTCGTCCTCGTCGTCGGGGTCAACGGCACCGGAAAGACGACGAGCATCGGCAAACTTGCGGCGCGCTATACCGCGCAGGGAAAGCGCGTGCTGCTCGTCGCCGGCGACACCTTTCGCGCCGCCGCCGCCGACCAGTTGGCGATCTGGGCCGAGCGGAGCGGCGCGCAGATCGTGCGCGGCCCCGAAAACGGCGACCCGGCGGCGGTGGTCTTTGACGGAATCAGCGCGGGCATCGCTCGTGGCGTCGATCTCATTTTCGTCGATACCGCCGGACGCTTGCAGACGAAGAACAACCTCATGGAAGAATTAAAAAAGATTCGGCGCGTGACCGAGCGCGCGCTGGGGCGTGCTCCCGACCGCACCTTGCTGGTTGTCGATGCGACGACCGGGCAGAATGCGATTTCGCAAGCCATCCTTTTTAACGAAGTCACCCCGCTCGACGGACTCATCGTGACGAAGCTCGATTCGACCGCGAAGGGCGGCGTCGTGCTCGGCATCGTCGAGCGTATCGAACGCCCGATCTCCTATGTCGGCCTCGGCGAGGCGATCGATCAACTCGAACCCTTCAACGCACGAGAATTCGTGGAAACCCTCTTCAACCCGGAATAACGAGTGCCACCCCCTTGGCAGAGTGCCCATCTAGAGTGAATGAAAGAACGGACCGTCATTTCCAGCATCGTGAGAAAGAAAGAGAGAACCGAGATGGCTTCCCAAGACGATCGACAGATAGCTCTCGCCAATGCCCTCGCTCAGATCGAGCGGCAGTTCGGCAAGGGCTCGATCATGAAAATGGGCGAGATCCAGGAGCGAATGGCGTACGACGTCGTTCCCAGTGGGAGTATCGCACTCGATCTTGCCCTCGGCGTCGGCGGTTTTCCCCGCGGTCGCGTCGTCGAGATCTACGGCCCGGAGTCGAGCGGTAAAACGACGCTCGCGCTGCACGCGATCGCCGAAGCACAGAAGAGCGGCGGAACGGCGGCCTTCGTCGATGTCGAGCACGCACTCGATCCGAACTATGCCGCGGCGCTCGGGGTCGATCTCGACAACTTGTTGGTCTCGCAACCCGATACCGGCGAGCAGGCGCTCGAGATCGCCGAAATGCTCGTGCGCAGCAACGCCGTCGATGTCGTCGTGGTTGACTCGGTCGCCGCGCTCGTCACCAAAGCCGAACTCGAAGGCGATATGGGCGATGCGCACGTCGGGCTGCAAGCGCGCTTGATGTCGCAGGCACTGCGAAAATTGACCGCGGCGATTTCGCGGAGCAAGTGCATCATGATCTTCATCAACCAGCTGCGCGAAAAAGTCGGCGTCATGTTCGGAAATCCCGAGACGACCTCCGGCGGGCGCGCGCTGAAGTTCTATGCCTCGATCCGCCTCGATGTCCGCAAGCTCGAACAGATCAAGATCGGCCAAGAGGTCGTCGGTTCGCGCACGCGCGTCAAGGTCGTCAAGAACAAAGTTGCGCCCCCGTTCCGTCAGGCGGAGTTCGATATCACCTACGGTCACGGGATATCGAAGATGGGCTCGATTCTCGATATTGCCCTCGAACGCAATATCGTCGGGAAGAGCGGCTCCTGGTACACCTACGGCGAGCAACGCGTCGGACAGGGACGCGAGAACGCCAAGAGCTTTCTCGAGGAGCATCCGGAGATTGCTGGTGAGATCGAGGGCAAGATTCGCGAGGAGCTCGCCGCGCTTACGTCACGGAACGGCACTGCCGTCGAAGCGGTAGAAGCGCCGAACGAATAGTCGGTGCATGCCTACGCGGCGGCGCTCGGGCTTCTTGCGCGACGCCGCCTCACCGAAGCGCAGTTACGCACCAAGCTCGAGCGCCGCGGTTATGATGACGATGCGATCGCCGATGCCGTCGTGCGATGTAAAGCCGATCGTTACCTCGACGATGCGCTTTTCGCTGCGCTCTACGTCGAACGTGCGCGCGATGCGAAGGGCGATCGACGTCTCGTTGGCGAGTTGGTGCGTCGTGGGGTCGATGCGGAATGCGCGCGGCGCGCCGTCACCGATGCTCCGCTCGGCGAGCGCGGCCGTTGCGTCGAAGCGCTCGCAAAGCTCCGTCGCGCGCAACCGCAGGCGAGCTATCCGAGTCTCGCTCGCTCGCTCGAACGTCGTGGTTTCCCAGCGTCGCTCATCTATGCGATTCTTCGCGAAGCAGCTCTGCGCGACGGTGCACTCGAAGAAATCGCGTCGTTGCAATAATCGCCGCTCGTCGTTGCCGGCCATGTCGCGGCGAACGTAGCTCGGGGAATCGGATGCGATGTGATGAAGCGAACGGTGCTCGTTGCCGAAGATGATGAGGCGATTCGCGAGCTCATTCTCCACCATTTGGCATGCGAGGGATTTGCAGGCGTCGGCGCCCCCGATGGACTCAGCGCGGTTCGAAAAGTGCGCGAAGGCTGCGACCTCATCATTCTCGACTTGGGGCTTCCCGGGCTTGACGGCTTTGAAGTGGCGCGCCGTGCCCGGGAGATCCGCGCCTCACTACCGATCCTGGTGCTCAGTGCGCGCAGCGGCGAGATCGACCGCTTGTTGGGCTTTGAATTGGGAATCGACGATTTCGTGGCCAAGCCGTTCTCACCGCGCGAATTAGTTGCGCGGGTGCGCGCGATTCTGCGACGGCATGGATTAGATGCCGAAGTCGCCGTCGACCGGGTCTTGCGCTTCGGTGATTTGGAGATCGATGTCGCAGCGCGCGAGGTGCGCATGCAAGGCGAAGATCTCGCCTGTAAACCGCGTGAATTCTCGCTCTTGCTCGAACTCGCTCGGCACCCCGGCGTCGCCATCGCGCGCGAGCGTCTGATCGACCGCGTGTGGGGCGCAGCGTTCGCCGGCGACGAACGGACCGTCGACGTGCACGTCAGTCGTTTGCGCGCGCGCTTGGAGGGATACGCGCGATTGCGCGCCACGTTGCGCAGCGTTCATGGTTTCGGATACAAGTTCGTTCCGCCGTAACGCGGAGCGCTGCGAACGCGATCCGGCGGCGCTCGCCGTCCCGGCGCCGAGCGGAGGGCGCGTGCGTCCGTTGTTACTTTGGCGCGTTCCGGAGATCGGCGCGTTGGCGCTCCGCGATGGGCGGCGCCGCTCGCGCGCGCTGGAGCGGCGCGCCGAGGCGATCTTTCTGGAGGCGGCGCGAACGCTGCTGCGGACGAGCGATCGATTGGCGCATCCCGCCGATAGCGAGGATTTCGTCGCCTATCTCGACGGGCGGGGAAGATCGGGGGAGTCGCGCCGCGTCGCGCTTCCGGTCGATCTTCGCGGTGCACTCGAGCGCATCGCCGCGCGCCTGCAAGCACGCCTCGATCTCGCGGTTGAGGTCGGCTGGAGTTACGTCGCTCCAGCGGATCTGGCGCGCGATCCCGCTGCGGCGCTGCGCGAAGCGATGGAGCGCGGCGAGCGGGAGCGAGAGCGGGTTGCATTTCTCGCTGCGGTCGGACATGAATTGCGCACGCCGTTGAGTTCGATTCGCGGGTATATCGAAACGCTGCTCGACGCGCGACACGACGAGATGACGACGCGGCGCTTTCTCGAAATCGCGCAGGCCGAGACACTGCGCATGGCGCGCTTGGTCGATGGCGTGCTCGAATTCTCGCTGCTGGATTGCAGCGCGCTCCATCTCGCCGATGCCTGCTGCGATCTGAGCGGCGTTATCGAGCGCGCGATCCTCTCGATGGAAGCTGCGCTCGCGCGAGCGGGTGCACGGATCGAACGGCGCGGGGGCGCGGGCGTTCTCGTCGCCCTCGATGAGGATGCCGCGATGCACATCGTGCTCAACGTCCTGCAGAACGCCGTGCTCCACGGTCGGCAGGGTGGGAAAATTTGCGTCGGCCTCGCGCGCCGGCCGCCGTTCGCGCGGTTGCGCATCGACGACGACGGTCCGGGCATTCCGTTGGAGCAGCGCGAGCGCGTCTTCCAACGCGGCGTGCGGCTGGGAGCCGGCGAGGGGCGCGGCTTTGGGCTCGGCCTCGCCATCGTCGAAAGTATCGTGTCGCGCGTCGGTGGCGAGGTGCGCGTCGGCGATGCTCCCCGAGGCGGCGCTCGCTTCGAAATCCTGATGCCGCTGCAAGCGGAGAAAGGTGGAGCGGAGTCGTAGCTGGCGGCTCATGATGAGCGTACCACCCGACCTTCGGCGCAGCGAGCGAACGCTCGCGCTTGCGCGAAGCGTCGATCGAGGCGACGGCGAGAGCGCCCCGATTGCGGTCGCGGAGATCGGTCCCTCGCTCTTCTTTCTCGCTGATTTCGTTCGCTGCGTTCAGAGGGCGTGCGAGATCGATTTTCTTTCGATCGGCGGCGACGCGAACGCCCGTCGTTTTCTCGCCGATCTCTCGCGCCCGATCGACGGACGCGATATTCTCGTCGTTTGCGACGGCATCGACGATCTCGATCGGATGCAATTTCTGCTCGGCGCGATGCGCGAGCGCGCGCCGCGTTCGCTCGCGCTGGTGTCGCAACGACCGCTATCGCGTGAAGAGGCTGCGGCGCTCGGCGAGGTCACGATCATCGGCGAGTGCGCACCATGATGCGGCGCGCGCTTGCAGCATTCTTTGCGATGTTGATGGTCGCAGCGCTCCTCTCGACGAGCGGTAGCGCGCTCCAGCTTCCGTCGATCGAAGCGGCGGCGATGGATTTTCGCAGCCCCAACACGCACCTACAAGAGATGTTTCGCGCCGCGCTGCTCGATACGACGACGCTCGCTCAGTACGCTCCCGACGGTACGGCCTACGTGAAGACCGGGGATATCCCCGCCGAATGGCTGCGCGATGCGAGCGCGCAGTTGCGTCCCTATCTGTTCTTCGCCAAGAAAGATCCCAGCGTTCGCAAATTACTTCGCGCGATATTGGCGCGAATGGCGAAATACATTCAAATCGATCCGTATGCGAATGCATTCACGCTCGATTATCGCGTCTGGGAACAGAAATTCGAACTCGATTCACTCGCCTATCCGGTGACGCTGGCGTGGAGCTATTGGAAAACGACCGGCGATACCTCGATCTTTACTCCTGATATGGAGAAAGCGCTGGAAGATATCCTCGATACGATGGAGCGCGAACAAGATCACCCGCGCGATTCGCATTACACCGAGCCCGAGCTTGCCGATGGCGGCAAGGGACGACCGGTCGCCTATACGGGAATGATTTGGACGGGCTTCCGGCCATCGGACGATGCGTGTTATTACAACTATCTCATTCCGTCGGAGATGTTTGCAGTCGTCGCGCTCGGTGATATCGCCGATATCGAACGGAACGTCTATCGGAACGTCATCCTCGCCCGCTCGGCCGATGCCCTGCGCGACGAGGTGCAGCGCGGGATTCAAACCTATGGGCTCGTCTTCGTTCCGAAATATGGGTATATCTACGCCTACGAAGTCGACGGTCTCGGCCACGCGATTCTGACCGACGACGCCAACATTCCGAGCCTTCTCTCGGCTCCCTATATCGGCTACACCTCGAAATCGAACGTGTACTATCAGAATACTCGTCGCTTCTTACTCTCAGACGATAATCCGTCGTTCTATTCCGGGCGGTACGCCTCGGGGATCGGGAGCTTCCATACCCCCGATCACTGGATCTGGCCGCTCGCGCTGATCATGCAGGGGCTGACGGCGCGCTCGCAGACCGAGAAGGTAGACGTACTCAACGAATTGCTGGCCAGTGATCCGGGGGATCATTTGCTGCACGAATCGTTCGATCCGAACGATCCGAAGCATTTTACTCGACCGAACTTCGGTTGGCCCAATGCGCTCTTTTCGGAGTTTGTGATGACCGCTTTCGAAGGAAAACCGGAGATACCGATGGGGAGTGGCGCGGATTTGGAGTTTCGCAGTCAATGAGCGGACACATCGATGCGGTCCTCGGCATGCAATGGGGAGACGAAGGAAAAGGGCGTATCGTCGATTGGTACGCGCGCGATTACGATGTCGTCGCCCGTTTCGGCGGCGGCGATAATGCCGGCCACCGTATCGAGGTCGGCGAACAAAAACTCGCATTGCGTCTCGTCCCATCCGCCGCGCTCAACCCGTCGGTCGAACTCTTCGTCGGATCGGGATGCGTCGTCAATCTCGAGGGCGCGCTCGAGGAGCTTGCACGTCTTTCAGAGGTCGGCGTCGATATCGAACGCGTACGATTCTCCGATCGCGCTCACATCGTTCTCCCCGACCACGCGCTCCTCGATCGGGCATCGGAGCACGCGCGGGGCGGCGCGCCGATCGGAACGACCGGGCGCGGCATCGGCCCAACCTACGCCGACCGCGTTTCGCGCGTCGGCATTCCGTTAGGGCAGACGCTCGACGAGCGCACGTTCCGGAACGCGCTGCGCGCGATTCGCAGCGTCCACGAACGCGCGCTCCAGGATCCCTCGGTGCTCCCTGACTTTGCAGAGATGGAAGAGCGAATGCTCGCTGCTGCGGCGCGCCTTCGCACGGCGATCGTCGATGGCGTCGGATATATCCACGCGCGACTCGCCGCGGGGAAACGCATTCTCGCCGAGGGCGCGCAGGGAACGTTGCTCGATATTTCTTTCGGAAGCTATCCATACGTCACGTCCTCGCAGTGTACCGCAGGCGGAATCTGTACCGGCCTCGGTGTCGGGCCGAGCGCGATCGGACGCGTTATCGGTATTTACAAAGCCTATACGACGCGCGTCGGCTCGGGGCCATTCCCCTCTGAATTGCTCGACGCGGAGGGCGACCGGCTGCGGGATGCCGGGCGAGAATTCGGTACCGTTACCGGGCGTCCGCGGCGCTGCGGCTGGTTCGATGCCGTCGCCGCCCGCTATGCTGCCGCACTCAACGGTACGCATGCCGTCGCATTGACGAAACTCGACGTTCTCTCCGGATTCGAGCGCGTCGGCATCGTCACCGGCTACCGCCTCGGCGAGCGCGAAGCGACGCTCGCGGAGGCGATGCATCCCGATTTCAGAGCCGAGGTGGAGTTCCTCGATGGTTGGGCCGAGGATATCGGCGGGGCGCGCCGACCGGCGGATCTGCCGATGAACGCCCGTCGCTACATCGCCCGGCTTGAATCGCTCGTCGGATTGCCGATTGAACTCTTCTCGGTCGGTCCGGAGCGCGAAGCGTTAATAAAGGCTTGACGAGGCCTTGATGGA
>JAJYFM010000122.1 GCA_021790895.1 bacterium | reverse complement strand
GAGAACAGGAGAGGCGTGGTGCTCAAGGGATGGCTCCTAGGGCGGGCGGGTAGAACGTGTGGTTCCGAGCGGGCCGCCCCCACTCCTCGCCGAATCACTTCCAAAGTGGCTCTGCAGGGAACTTTTCGCCTCGTATCACCCTTCTCGCTCGCCGGCGACCAGCCGGCGGCAACCGCAGCGCTCGCGGCGGGCGTGGAGCGCGGCGACCGCATTCAGACTTTACTCGGCGTTACCGGTTCGGGAAAGACGATGGCGATGGCGCGCACCATCGAACTCGTGCAGAAGCCGACGCTTGTCCTCTGTCACAATAAAACGCTCGCCGCCCAGCTTTGCGCGGAGTTTCGCGAATTCTTCCCGCAGAATGCCGTCGAATATTTCGTTTCGTACTTCGATTATTATCAACCCGAAGCATATGTCGCAGCGACCGACACCTATATCGAAAAAGATTCCTCGATCAACGACGAAATCGAGCGGCTGCGCCATGCGGCAACGCAAGCGCTCCTCACGCGACGGGACACGTTGATCGTCGCTTCGGTCTCCTGCATCTTCGGCCTCGGCTCGCCCTCGGACTACATGGAGATGTCCCAGCGTATCGCAGTCGGCGACGAAATCGATCGTGACTATCTGTTGCGGCGGCTCGTCGACATGCAGTATCGGCGGAACGATATCGGATTGGTGCGCGGCACCTTTCGGGTACGCGGCGACACGCTCGAACTCGTCGGCGTCGAAGAGGAGCTCGTTCATCGCATCGAATTTTTCGGTGATACGATTGAAGCGATCAACGTCGTCAATTTAATGACGGGCGAATATGTCGAATCGAAAGACGAACTGCTGGTCTTTCCCGCCAAACATTTCATCACTCCCGACGAGAAGCTGCGCCGCGCGATTGCGAGCATCGAAGCCGAACTCATCGAGCGACTGACGGTGCTCCGCGGAGAGAACAAACTCCTCGAAGCCCAACGCTTGGAGCAGCGAACGCGCTACGATCTCGACATGTTGCGCGAAGTCGGCTATTGCAACGGCATCGAGAATTATTCGCGGCACCTCACCGGCCGCGAAGCCGGTTCGACGCCGTGGTGTTTGCTCGATTTCTTTCCGCAGGATTGGCTGCTCTTCATCGATGAGTCGCACGTCTCGCTCCCGCAGGTTCACGGCATGTTGCCCGGTGATCGCGCACGAAAACTCTCGTTGGTCGAACATGGTTTTCGGCTGCCGAGCGCGCTCGATAATCGTCCCTTGAGTTACGAAGAGTTCGACGCACATCTCCATCAGGCGATCTATGTTTCGGCGACCCCGGGCACATACGAAACCGGGCGGAGCGCCCAAGTCGTAGAGATGATCGTTCGCCCGACCGGCCTGGTCGACCCGGAGATCGAGGTTCGCCCAACCCGCCACCAAGTCGACGATTTGATGGAGGAGATTCGCCTTCGCGTCGCGCGCAACGAACGCGTTCTGGTGACGACGCTGACGAAAAAAATGGCCGAAGATCTCACGGATTTTCTCGTCGAGGCGGGGTTGAAGGTGCGCTACTTGCATAGTGAGGTCGATACGCTCGAGCGCATCTCGATCTTGCGCGATCTCCGCAACGGGATCTTCGACGTGCTCGTCGGCATCAATCTGTTGCGCGAAGGGCTCGATCTTCCGGAGGTCTCGCTGGTCGGCATTCTCGATGCCGATAAGGAGGGCTACCTGCGCAGCGCGACCTCGTTGATTCAAACGATCGGTCGCGCGGCGCGCCACGTCGAAGGCAAAGTCGTCATGTACGCGGACAACGTGACCGAGTCGATGGCGCGCGCGATCGGCGAGACGCGCCGCCGCCGCGAGCGCCAAACCGCCTATAATCTCGAACACGGCATCGAGCCGCGCAGCGTTCGTAAGGAAGTACGCGATATTTTAGCGATGGTCGGGGGCGGGGATCGTGGCGAGAAGAAAGCGAGCGCGCGCGATCGCCTGCCGCGCGAAGTCGCGGCGCGAATGGCCGCCGACCTCGAGAAGAAGATGCGCGAGTTTGCCGCCAACCTCGAATTTGAAAAAGCAGCCGCGGTTCGCGACGAGCTGATCGAGATCCGCAAGCAGAGCGGAGCGGCGGAGTCGATCTTATTCGGAGCGCGCGCGCCGAAAGTGCTCGAACGCGCGCTCGACGAATCGGTCACGTCATGATCGATCTCGTGCTCTTCGACCTCGACGATACACTGCATGACGACACGCAGGCATGTTTGCTTGCCGGCATGGAAGCCGCAGAAGAGGTTGCACGCGCGCGCGGCGTCGATGCGCGCGCGCTCGCCGACGCCTATGCGCGTGAAGCGGCGACCTTTTGGCATGGGCTGACCGCGGAGAGCCTGCAAACGCAACTCAAGGGTCTGCGCGAAAGCATGTGGGAGCGCGCGCTCGCGGCGGTCGGCATCGCCGATCGTGCGCTGGCCCGCGCGGTCGCGCAGCGCTATTACGAGCTTCGGAAGAAATATTTTTCGCTCTTTCCGGGGGCGTTGGAGTTACTCGAAGAGCAGCGGGCGCGCGGGCGTCGGCTCGGGATCCTCACCAACGGCTTCGCCGAGACGCACGTCGAGAAAATCGCGTTGCTCGGGCTCACCGATGCCGTCGATGCAACCTTCTTCGCCGACGATGCGGGCTTACTGAAACCCGATCCGGCATTCTTCGAACATGCCTGTAAGCAGCTCGGGGTCGCACCGAAGCATGCAGCGATGGTCGGCGACCGGTACGACCGCGATATCGCAGGGGCACTTGCATCGGGGATGACCGCGATCTGGCTCAACATCACCGGGGAGAGCCTGCCACCGGGCGCACCGGCTCCGCATGCAACCGTTACCGCCTTCTCGGGGGTTGGTCGAGCGCTGGAGACCGCTGCTGCGCGGTCGGGGAATGGATAACGCATGGGGCACGGACTCGAATCGATCGTCATCAAAGGCGCGCGGGAGCATAACCTAAAGAACGTCGATTTGACGTTGCCCCGCAATCGATTGATCGTGGTCACCGGGCTCTCCGGCTCGGGGAAGTCCTCGCTCGCGTTCGACACGATCTACGCCGAGGGGCAGCGCCGCTACGTCGAGTCGCTCTCGTCGTACGCCCGCCAGTTTCTCGGACAGATGGAGAAGCCCGATGTCGATTACATCGAGGGGCTTTCGCCGGCGATCTCGATCGATCAAAAATCGACCTCGCGCAATCCGCGCTCGACCGTGGGAACGGTCACCGAAATTTACGATTATTTGCGTTTGCTCTTCGC
>JAJYFM010000050.1 GCA_021790895.1 bacterium | reverse complement strand
CGCACGAGCGTGTAGACGCCGGTCGCGCCGGCGAGTTCGTGGCGCGGAATATCGCCGAGCGAGGTCGTCGAGAGCGGCACGAAGAGGAAGCCGAGCGCGAAGCCTTGGATGACGCGCGGCCAGAAGACATCCCAATAGCCCGCCATCGCATTGAGATCGCCGAGCATCCAGGTTGAATAGCCGAAGACGAGCAGGCCGAGCGCGACGAGAATGCGCGGATCGACTTTGCCGATCATGCGCCCGACGATCATCATCGAGATCGCCGTTGCAAAGGCGCCGGGCATCAGCGCGAGCCCGGTATCGAAAGCCGTAAAGCCGAGCATCGTTTGAAAGAAGAGCGGCAGAATCAGTGCGGTACCGTAGAGCCCGAAACCGCTGATGACGCCGATAATACTCCCGATCGTAAAACTCGGAATGCGGAAGACGTGCACGTCGACGAGCGGATGTTTATCGCGGATCGATTTGTAGACAAAGACGGCGAGCGAGATGACCGCGACGGTCGAGAGCGTGATGATTGTCGAGGAGGAGAACCAATCGTCGTGTTCGCCGCGTTCGAGCACGTACTGCAGCGAGGCGAGCCCCGCGGTCAGCAAACCGAGCCCAAGGAAATCGATGCCGCCCTTTGGCTTCTCATGCAGCGATGAATCGGGAATATAGGCGAGCGTTAAAATGAAGGCTGCGATACCGATCGGCACGTTGATGAAGAAGATCAACGGCCAACTCGCGTTGTCGACGATATAGCCGCCGAGCGTCGGTCCGACCGCCGGGCCGACCATCGCTCCCAACCCGAAGATCGCCATCGCGAAGCCGCGCCGTGCCGGCGGATAGGATTCAAAGAGAATCGCCTGTGCGGTGGGCTGAAGCGCGCCGCCGCCTAAGCCTTGCAGCACGCGATAGAAAATCAAGACGTCGATACTGTGGGCGGTGCCGCAGAGGAACGAGGCAACGGTAAAGATCCCCAGCGACGCGGCGTAGAAATACTTTCGCCCGAACATCGCGGTGAGCCAGCCGTTGAGCGGCATCACGATGACGTTGGCGAGAATATATCCGGTCGCGATCCAGGAGACTTCGTCGACCGAGGCGCCGAGATTTCCCCCGATCGTATCGATGGCAACGTTCACGATCGTGGTATCGATGATCGCCATGATGAGCCCAAGCATCACGGTAAACGTGATGAGGCCGAGATATTTGTTCTCGTGCTCCTCTGCGTTCATCGTTGTTAATGCCACCGTTATCGAACCTTTATATGAGAGCGGTATCGTTCGGGTAAGGAGGACGACACCATGAATGAGACTTCGCCCGAGACCACCGAGATGCTGGAAAACGTTGCAGTAACCCTTGGAGAGCACGATGAGCTCGGCTTCGTCGACGACGAGGACGAGGAGGACGACGAGGACGAAGCGCACGACTAAAAGCGCACTTGAGGGCAAACGGAGCGTGCGGTGACTCGAAAGGTTCTCGAATCATCGCACGGTACCCGTTCGTCGGGGTGAAGCACGCGTGAATGGGTATCCTCTCGAGCGAGCGAGGAAGGTTCCGGAGATCTCGCCGGCGTTCTGGATACTCAAAATCTTAACGACCGGAATGGGCGAGACCAGCTCGGATTTTCTCGTCCATCATCTCAACCCCGTGCTCGCCGTTCTGCTGGGCGCCTGCGGTTTCGCACTCTCACTCGTCCTGCAATTCCGCTCCCGCCGCTATGTCGTTGCGATCTATTGGTTCGCGGTGGTGATGGTGAGCGTCTTCGGAACGATGGCCGCCGACGTGCTGCATGTCGTCGTCGGGATTCCATATGTCTACTCGACCGCGTTCTACGCCGTCGTGCTCGGCATGATCTTTCTCTGGTGGTATCGCAGCGAGCGCAGCCTCTCGATTCATCGAATCTATGGAGGGCGGCGCGAGATATTTTATTGGGCGACGATCTTTGCGACCTTCGCGCTCGGCACCGCGGGCGGCGATATGACCGCGAGCTCGCTCGGCTGGGGCTACTTCGCCTCGGGGTTGCTCTTCCTCGGATTGATCGCGCTGCCGTCGCTCGGTCGTCGCTGGTTCGGCTGGGGTGCAATCTTCGCGTTCTGGTTCGCCTATGTGGTCACGCGACCGCTCGGGGCCTCCTTCGCCGACTGGATGGGCAAGCCGAAGAGCTGGGGCGGCCTGGGCTGGGGCGAGGGAATCGTCAGCCTCGGCTGGGGGCTCTGCATCCTCGCATTCGTCCTCTACCTCGCCATGAAACGCAGCGAGCGCGACACGAACGTTTCGCAGCAGCGGGAGGCGCTCGCAACTCTGCAGCGTCGCACCGGTTCTTAAGCAGCGATCATGGGCGGTATCGGACATCATCCCTCGCATCCCTATGGAGTTCAGGTCGCTGCGCTTCTTTGGTCGATGCTGCTGCCCGGGAGTCTGCTCGCGCTCGCGCTGGGTGCGTGGTGGGAGCAGGCGCGTCGCTCCGGGAGTCGGATGCGCGTCACCTCGCCGCGCCGTCTGCAGGCGACGAAACGTTTTATTCGCGCCACTCGGCACGATAACGCCGCGGCGTAAACGCCCTCCGCGCGGCTTACGCCGCTTCCGCTTCGAATCCGCCGTGAAAGAGCGCGGCGATATAGGCATGGAGTTCGGGGTCGATCGCCGCTAAGCGCGCGCGTGTCGCGCGCGGCCAGGGCGAGCCCGCATCGTTAATCTCGACGTACGCGCGCAGCCCCTCGGCAAAATATTCATCGAGTCCGGTCGCCGCATACGGCGTGACGAAACGCGTTGCGTGCGCGAATGCATCGCGCACCGCCGGGGCGATGCCCGAACGATAGACGCCGCCGCCGAGCGCGCAATCGAGCGCGTGGCCGAATTCATGCGCGACGGTCATCGGGCTGCGCGAGCGCAGATAGACGCAACGCTCTTCCACGACGAAGAGTCCGGCGGGTGGCGCGGGCCAGGCATCGACATCGATGCGCAGCCGTACCAATGCCGCCGAGGCCGCGTCGAAGCGCTCTCCGGCGCTCAACGGGCGAACGGCGATCCGATGTTTGCGCGCGAAGCGCAGCGCCGGTGCGCCGAAACGGGCGAGCGTTGCGGCGATCGCCGCTTCACCCTCCGGTTCACCGACGGCGATGCAGAGGCGGCGAGCGAGTGCGAGTGCGTCGATCTCCATCGAGTGATTTTGCTCGGGAGAGATCGTCGCGACGCTGCCGCGTTATTGCTGCTTCGTGTCTTTTGCCGATGCGCGCCGAATGTAGAGCGGCGTATCTGAGCGCCGCAGCACGCCTTCGGCGACGCTGCCGAGCATGAGCCGGCTCAATCCGCTGCGCCCCTGCGTTCCCAACGCGATGAGATCGCTGTTGTGCTCGCGCGCGGCGCGGAGAATCTCGTCGACCGCCTCGCCCTCGAGCACGATCGTCGTCGTCTCGATGCCGTGCGCACTCGCGCGCGCCGCCGCCGCCTTCAGGATCGTGAGCGCCCCCTCGCGCATCGATTCGATCGCGTCGAGCGAATAGACACCGCCGTATCCGGCGAGCGCGATATAGCGCTGGACCTCGATGACGTTGGCGATCGTCAGTGTCGCTTTGCGCTCGACTGCGATATCGATGGCATCGTCGAGCACGTGATCGGCGTTCGGTGAACCGTCGTAGGCCATAAAGATGCGCTGGAACATGGTTGGGGATCTCCTCGTCTTTCAAAGGGTACCAAGTGCGAAGGGAAGATTGCGGGAATCTCTGCGGAAGGGCGATTCATCGGTGGGGCTCGCTCGATGTTGCGACCAGCGCGGCGACGGCACGCGCGATCGTTGCGTTTTCGTCGGTTGCGACGATATGTACGCGCACTGGTGAGGCCGGCGTCGAGATCAGCGCCGCGTTTCGCTCGTTCGCTTCGTTCTCGAGTTGCAGACCCAGATGGGCGAGTCCGCGAACGATCGTGCTGCGAATCGGTGCGAGATGCTCGCCGACCCCGCCGGTAAAAACGAAGCTCTCGATTCCGCCGAGCAGCGCTGCGAGCGCACCCGCGGCTTTGATGACCGAGATGCAGAAGGCCTCGACGGCGAACTGTGCGCGCGGGTCGTCGCTGCGTTCGAGTAGGCAGCGCAGATCGCGTTCGCCGCCGGAGAGCGCGCGAATACCGCTGCGTTCTTCGAGGAGTCGGCGCAGCGCGGCGGCGTTCATTCCGCGCTCTTCAATCAGATAGAGCAGCGCTCCGGGATCGAGGTCGCCGGGGCGCGTCGCCATCAGGATGCCGCCGAGCGGGCTAAAGCCCATCGTGCTCTCGACCGGTTTCCCATCGCGGAGCGCGGCCAAGCTCGCGCCGCTGCCGAGATGTGCGAGAATCGCACGGCTGCCGAGCTCGGCACCCAACGCGCTGCGCACGTAGTCGTAGGAGAGTCCGTGAAAACCGTAGCGGCGGAGAAAGTGCGGCTCCTCGTTTTCGATCGGCAGCACGCGGGCGCGCTCGGGGAGATCGCGGAAAAATGCGGTATCGAAGCAGAGCACGTTCGGCAGCGCGGCAAAGCGTCGGTGCGTCGTGCGCAGCGCCGCGAGCGCCGAGGGTGCATGCAGCGGATCGAGCCGTTCGAAGCGCTCGAGCCGCGTAAAGAGCGCGGGCGACGCGAAGGTCGGTGCATCCTCGGGGCCGCCGAAGACCATCCGGTGCCCGATCGCTTCGAAGCGTATCGCGCTCGCCGAGACGCTCTCGAGCGCGCGCTCGGTCGCCGCGCTTGCACCGGCGGCGTTCGGTTCCATCGACTCGGTACGCGAGAAGAGCGGCTGCGCGCGCTCCGC
The DNA here is from genome assembly GCA_021790895.1 of bacterium. GTDB lineage: Bacteria > Vulcanimicrobiota > Vulcanimicrobiia > Vulcanimicrobiales > Vulcanimicrobiaceae > JABEUX01. The sequence continues at coordinate 7,554 of JAJYFM010000050.1, read as the reverse complement.
ATCGACGCGGTAGATGCCGTATTTCAGCGAGGATGAACCGGCGTTGAAGGTGAGGACGTTCACGCGCGCGCTCCAAGCGGCCAGTTCCAATCGCGAATCTCCGGCATATCCTCGCCGTGCTCGACGATATAGCGCCGGTGCGCTTCGAGACGCTCGTGAAAAAATTGCCGTACCCGCTGCGCCTGGTCGCGGATTCTCGGCACGCGCGCGATCGCATCGTCGGCGAGGTGGAAGCGATCGAGTTCGTTGAGCACCGTCATCTCGAACGGCGTCGTCGTTGTGCCGCGCTCCTGATAGCCATGCACGTGGAAGTTCGCGTGGTTGGTTCGCCGATAGGTCAGGCGATGGATGAGCCCGGGATAGCCGTGGAATGCGAAGATCACCGGGCGATCGGTGGTGAAGAGCGCATCGAATTGCGCATCGGGGAGCCCGTGCGGATGCTTTTCGTGCGCCTCTAGACGCATGAGATCGACGACGTTGACGACGCGAACCCGCAGATCGGGGAGATGCGTGCGCAGCAGATCGACCGCGGCGAGCGTTTCGAGTGTCGGAACGTCTCCGGCGCAGGCCATCACGACATCGGGCTCCGCAGCGTTCTCGTTGCTCGCCCAGCTCCAGATCCCGAGGCCCGCCGCACAATGCGCGATTGCGGCATCGATATCGAGCCACTGCGGTTCGGGCTGCTTTCCCGCGACGACGACGTTGATGTAGTTCGTACTGCGCAGCACGTGATCTATCGTCGAGAGCAGCGTGTTGGCATCGGGCGGAAGATAGACGCGGGTCACGCTTCCGGATTTATTCATCACGATGTCGAGGAAGCCGGGATCCTGGTGCGTGAAGCCGTTGTGATCCTGGCGCCAGACATGCGAGGTGATGAGATAATTGAGCGATGCGATCGGGCGACGCCACGGAATCGCCTTGCAGGCTTCGATCCACTTTGCATGTTGGTTGAACATCGAGTCGATGACGTGCACGAATGCTTCGTAGCTCGTGAAGATGCCGTGCCGCCCGGTCAACAGATAGCCCTCGATCCATCCTTGGCAGGCATGCTCGCTGAGGATCTCCATCACGCGTCCCTCCGGCGACACGCGATCGTCGCCGGGGAGGCGGCGCGCCGTCGAACAACGATCGGTGAACTCGAAGACCGCTTCGAGGCGGTTGGATGCGGTCTCGTCGGGCGCGAAGAGGCGCATGTTCTCGGGGTTCGCGCGCATGACGTCGCGCACGAAGGCGCCGAGCGTCCGCATCGACTCGCCGAGTGCGCTCCCGGGCGCCTGCACCGCAAGCGCATAACGGCGAAAATCCGGAAGCTGCAACGGGTGGAGCAATTCACCGCCGTTGGCGTGCGGGTTTGCGCTCATGCGACGCGTACCTTTCGGTGCGAGCGCAGCGAGCGCGGGGCGAAGCGCGCCGCCTTCGTCGAAGAGATCCTCGGGGCGATAGGAGCGCATCCAACGCTCCAAGAGTGCGAGATGCTCGGGGTGCTGCTCGAAATCGCCGATTGGAATTTGGTGCGCGCGTTGCGTTCCTTCGATCTGCAGGCCGTCGACGATCTTCGGCCCCGTCCAACCCTTCGGTGTTTGCAGAACGATCGCCGGCCAACGTGCGCGCTCGGTGAAGCCGTTGGTGCGCGCCTCGTGCTGAATCGCGCGAATATCTCGGTGCGCGCGTTCGAGTGCCTCGGCGAAAAGCCGATGCATGCGCGGCGGATCGTCGCCCGCGACCACGATCGGTTCGTAGCCGTAGCCGCGCAAGAGCGCGCATAGCTCCTCTTCGGGAATACGCGCGAGCACCGTCGGTCCCGCGAGTTTGTAGCCGTTCAGGTGCAGAATCGGCAGCACCGCTCCGTCGCGAGCCGGATTGAGGAATTTATTCCCGTGCCAACTCGTCGCAAGCGCTCCCGTCTCCGCTTCGCCGTCGCCGATCGCGCAACAAACGAAGAGATCCGGATTGTCGAATGCCGCTCCGAAGGCGTGCAGCAGACTGTAGCCGAGTTCGCCGCCTTCGTGTATCGAGCCGGGTGCATCGGGCGATGCGTGGCTTGGAATTCCGCCGGGAAAGGAAAACTGCCGGAAGAGCGCGCGCAGCCCCGCCTCGTCGTGCTGAATGTGCGGGTAGCGTTCGCTGTAGCTTCCCTCAAGATAGGCGTTCGCGACCATCGCCGGTCCGCCGTGTCCGGGTCCGGCGATGAAGATCGCATCGAGATCGTATTTGCCGATCAGACGATTCATGTGAGCGTAGATAAAATTGAGCCCCGGCGAGGTACCCCAATGGCCGAGCAAACGTTTCTTGATCTGCTCGCGGCGCAGCGGCTCGCGCAGGAGCGGATTCTCGAGGAGGTAGATCTGGCCGATGCTGAGGTAATTCGCCGCGCGCCAATAGGCGTCGATGGCGGCGATCTCATCGGGCGTCGGCGATTCGTAGGTTGCGTGTTCGTTCACGATTGCGCGCTTTCTTCAGAGAGTGCGGTGGATGCTCCGCGGTCGCGCCCGATGCCGAAGGCGCCGTAGATCGGACGTTTGATCGCGAGCAAGAGGATGCCGACCAGCAAAACGAAGGCGATACTCTGCGCGACGACCCTCGGCGGCAGCGGCGGCATCAGCACGCCGAAGAACGCGATCGCCGCCGCGGCGAGAATGGCGAATGTAACCGCGAGCGCGAGAAAGCGCGACGGGGGGTGCCGGAAAATTGCGTCACGTTCGCGTAACGCCAGTAAGGCGATCTGCCCGACGCCGACCATCGCAACGAAGGTGGCGCCGCGCAGTTGCGCGAGATCGAGTGCGGCGGCGCGGTCGAGATAGAAAATGAAGGCAACGATCGACGAAGCGGTCACGACGGCGAGCAGCGCCGAGGCGGCGACCAGACGGCCGACGTGCCAGGCATCGAAGCCGCGCGAGGGAGCGACGCGATCGGTCGCGATGGAGAGCGTCGCGAAATCGTTGAGCACGAGCAGCGCCACCATCAGGGTCGCCGAGAGCATGAAGTGGTGAAAAATAAAAAATCCGGCGCTGGAAACGAAGACGATCTCAAAGTATTTGACGATCTTCGCGACGACATAGGTGAGCATGCGTTGGTAGATGCGACGGCTGGTATCGATCGCGGCGAGCACGCCGTCGAGCCCCGGACGGGTGAGGATGATACTTGCGGCAGCCTTGGCAACATCGGTCGCATTGGAGACCGCGATCCCGACGTTCGCCGCTCGCAACGAGGGTGCATCGTTGATGCCGTCGCCGGTCATGCCGACGATTCGCCCCTTCGCTTGTTCGCGCTGGACGATCTGCAGTTTCTGATCGGGAAAGACCGATGCATCGACCGAGAGCGAGGGGATGCCGATCTCCGCTGCAACGTGGAGCGCGGTCGCGGGTGCATCCCCGGTGATCATGCGCACCTCGACGCCGCGCGCGACGATGGCGGCGACGAGCTGCGCCGCATCCGGGCGCGGCGGGTCGGCGAGGCCGATCGCTCCGACCGCGAGCGTCACGGCGTTGCGCGCGATCGTGACGCCGACCGCGCGGTCGCCGCGCGCTGCGAGCGCATCGAGCGAGGGGAAGTCGAGGCCGAGCGCGCTCGGCGCCCCCTTCGCAACGAGCGCTTGCGTGCCGTCTGCCAAGCGCACCGAGGCTTGCGCGATCTTGCTCTGCGGATCGAAGGGAATCAAGCGCTCGACGTGCAGCGGCTGTGCGTCGAGCGAACGCGCCGCGGCGAGCACCGCGATATCGATCGGATCTTGTCCCGCAACATCGCAAGTCGCGCTTGCAAATTGCAGGAGATCCGCCTCGCTGTAGGGCGGATACGGCGTCGTGCGATCGACGCGAATTGCAGCGAGCGTGAGCGTGCCCGTCTTGTCGCTACAGAGCACGTCCATCGACGCGGCATCCTCCATTGCGGTGAGGTGCGTGACCAGCACGCCGCTCTGCGAGAGTTCGAGCGCTCCGAGTGCGGTTGCCAACGTGAATGCTGCCGGTAAGGCAACGGGGATCGCCGCCAGCACGACGACGAGCGCGAAGACGACGATCTCCGAGCGAGCGATCTGCTGCGTCATCGCGTACGCCGAGACGGCGAGCACGACGACCGCCCCGGCGATCGCCAGCGAGCGGACGATGCCGAGCACCAAACGTTGGACGCTTCCGGTCGTGTGAATATCGCGCATCAGCGCCGCGGTTTTCCCGAATTTCGTGCGTTCGGCGGTCGCGATGACGCGACCGGTCGCATCGCCGCGGGTGACGGTCGAGCCGGCGTAGACGCACTGCCCCGCAGCGACCTCGTCGGGAACCGATTCACCGGTGAGCGCCGATCGATCGATCTGCAGTGCCCCGATATCGACGGCGATATCGGCGGGCACGACGTCGCCGACGACGAGGCGAACGAGATCGTCGATGACGAGTTCGCGCGAGGCGAGCGTTCCCCACACGCCGTCGCGACGCACCTTTGCGTGCGCGACGATCCGGGCGCGCAAGAGATCGAGGGCGCGCTCCGCGCGACGCTCTTGCACGAACGCGAGGAGCACGTTGAGCAGAAGCAGCAGAGCAACGGCAACGGCGTCCTTCGCACGGTGGGTCAGCAGCGCGAGGGCGATGCTCCCTTCGAGCAGCCACGGAATCGGTGCCCAGAATTTGCGGAGGAGATCGAGCGTCGGATTCGGACGAACCCGCGCAATCTCGTTCGGGCCGTCGCGTGCGAGGCGCGCCTGTGCTTCGATCGACGAAAGGCCCTCGCCGCGCTCCGTCATCGCAGCGGGAGCGCCGATTCCGTCGTCTGCTGCGAACGATGGTAGAGGTAGGCGGCGAGCGCCGTCGAGTGCAGGCGCGTCTGCACCGAGTCGGCGCGCGAGGTGAGCACGATGGGAACCTGCGCGCCGAGGACGATACCCGCCAGCGTCGCGCCCGCACCATACTCCAACGCTTTGACGATCGCGTTTCCCGCGACGATCTCGGGGACGAGCACGATATCGGCATCGCCGGGAACCGGGCCGCTCAAACCTTTGACCGCGCTCGCTTCGCGCGAGACGATGCAATCGAAGGCCAACGGTCCGGCGAGGATCGCCGGCGCGAAGGCTCCGCGGGCGGCGCTCGCAACGAGCTCCGCGGCATCGATCGTTGAGGGGATCGTCGCTTTCACCGTCTCCACCGCCGAGAGCAACGCGACCTTCGGCGCGTCGAGCCCCATGGCGACGGCAAAGTCGACGGCATTTTGGAGGATCGCCGCTTTCGTCGCGCGATCGGGGGCGACGTTGATTGCGCCGTCGGTAAGCAGCAGCGGCTTCGCGTAGCGCTCCATCTCGATCACGAAAAGGTGCGAGAGCCGTTTCGTCGTGCGCAGTCGCGCGAGAATCGGGTGCAGGAACGTATCGGTATGGAGATGCCCCTTCATGAGCGCGCGCGCACGCCCCGCCTGGATCGCCGCGACGCCCGCTTCGGCGGCCTCGCTCTCGCCGGCGACGGCGAGGATCGACGCATCGCGCTCGCCGCGTTCGTCGAGGATCGTTTCGATCTCGGCTCGTTTCCCGATGAAGATCGGCTCGATAAAGCCGGCACGTCGCGCCGCACAGGCGGCTTCGATAACGTGGCGCTCTCCCGCATCGACGACCGCCATCGGAACTGCAGCGGAACGCGCCAGTGCGGCGGCAATCGTTTCGTAGCTGGGGAACATGGCCGGCATACTCGGAATCTTCCTCCAAACGCAACGAGCGTCTCGTTCTGCTTCTCTCACAGGACGGCGCGTGCGTCAAGGACGGAAAGAACAGCGGTCGGCAGGCGCCCGCGAGCGCCGACGCTAAGCGGGCCCCCATGCTCTCCACGCCACCGCACCCAGAGCGGCACCTTTCATCGACGGCAACCTTGCGCGACGTCGTCATCGGTATGTCCGACGGACTGACGGTGCCGTTCGCACTCGCCGCCGGCATCGCCGGAGCGCTCGCCGCATCGCATATCGTCGTGACCGCCGGCGTCGCTGAATTAGCGGCGGGCGGCATCTCGATGGGGCTCGGCGGATATCTCGCAACGCGCACCGACCGCGATCATTACGAAAACGAACTCGCACGCGAGCACTACGAAGCGGAGCATCTACCGGAGACCGAGCGTGCCGAGGTCGCCGAGGTGCTCTCGCATTATGGATTGAGCGAGGAACTCCTCAAGCAGACCGTCGATACGATCTGTTCGGATCGCGAGCGGTGGGTGGAGTTTATGATGCGCTTCGAACTCGGGCTCGAACGCCCGGAGAAGCACCGCGCGATTCTCTCCGGCGTCACGATCGGCATCTCGTATGTCGTCGGCGGGGTGATTCCGCTCGCACCCTATGCGCTGATCGCGGCTTCAAACCAAGCCTTCCTCGTCTCGGCGATTCTGACCGGGATCGCGCTTGCGCTCTTCGGCGCGGTGAAGGGGCGGCTGACGGGGATCCCGCCGTGGCTCGCCGCGCTTCAAACGCTCGCCATCGGCGGCGTCGCATCGGGCGTCGCGTTTCTCTTCGCGCGCTGGGTCGCCGGCGGATAGCAATACTGCGGCAACAGTGATAGGCTACGATGGCACGATGAACGACGAACCGACCACACGGGATATCCTCGATGCGCTGCTGGGCTTCCGCGATGCCGTCGAGTTGCATTTCGCTTCCATCGATCGGCGCTTCGACGCACACGACCGGCGTTTCGACGCACACGACCGGCGTTTCGACGAACACGACCGGCGTTTCGACGAACACGACCGGCGTTTCGATAGCATCGATCTGCGGCTCGATTCGCTCGACCGTCGTCTCGGGCGGCTGGAGACGCGCGTCGAGGGCCTCGAAAGCCTCCGATAGCCGCGCGTCCAATTTAGGAAGAAATCGAGAAGGCCCGCCGAGCCTTTCTTCTTTGCAGGCGCGCAGTTCGCGGATAGACTGAGGGGCATGAACGAACCAACCTACCGAACGACCTTTGGGTTCGTGCTCGTCATTCTTGGTTTGATCGTCATTTCGTGGGTAGCGCTCCTCGCGCTCACCCAAGCGAGGTGGTAGGCGATGCACATCCATCGGCTCGAGAGAATCTTCATCGGATTGGGCGTCGTTACGCTCGCCGCATTCTTCCTTATCTTGATCGCTCTGCAGGTCGGTGAGAGCTTCAAACCACCCGCCAGCAGCATGACGATCGACCCCACGAAGGTCGCGTCGACGCCGCCCTTCGACCATCCGGGGCTGCGTAAGCTCCCCGATGGTTCGTACGAGGCGTATTACGTCGGCCAGGTCTTCTTTTGGCAGCCGTCGACGTTGACGGTGCCGCTCGGGGCGAAGGTGCACTTCTACGTCACCTCGACCGACGTTGTGCACGGTTTCCTCGTCGAACACACCGACGTGAATCTCGAAGTGATGCCGGGTTGGGTCAGCACGGCAACGCACGTCTTTCGCCATGCCGGCGATCACTTAATCGTTTGCGATCAATATTGCGGTGCCGGGCATGCCGATATGTTCGCGCACATCGTGGTGAAGTGAGGAGTCAGGACGCATGATGGTTCTCGATCGGATGAATACCGCGACCACCGCGGCGCAACGGCGTTTAATTTTCGCGCATCTGACCGTCGCGTT
>JAJYFM010000121.1 GCA_021790895.1 bacterium | reverse complement strand
AACGGGCGCGCCTGTACAGAGCGAACGGCTATTATACGGATCGCGCCGTCGGGTTCTGTCTCTGTTTGCCGAAAATCTTGATCGATGAGATCGGTGGTTTCGACGAACGATTCGGCGTCGGAAATTTTGAAGATGACGATCTCTGCATGCGCGCACGCGCGGCGGGTTACAAGATATTCGTTTGCGAGGATGCCTTCATTCACCACTTCGGTAGCCGAAGTTTCGTCGCGAACAACGTCGATTACGGGGCGACGATGCGGGAGAATTGGAAGTACTTCGCAGCGAAGTGGGGGTACCCGTCGGCCTTCCCCGAAAATGGCTACGATCCGCGCCCCGGCTACTACAATGGTTTCAAGCGAGCGTTGCATTTCGCGGCGCTGCCTGTGGCCCCGAGCGCCGAGCCGCCTCGGGATGAACAGAAGAGTGCGCTTGCGTCGGCGAGCGTGCGATTTCTTGCCGACGTCGCCGACGGCGATACTGCATGGGAGCCGGTCGGCCGCTTCCTTCGCCGCTATGTGCGCGCTTTTCGCGCCGAGGACCACGTGTTGCTGACGTTGCGCCTCGCATCCGGGTGCGATGCGGCGACGATCGAGCGCCGCATCGAGCGAATCCTTTCATCGGAGCATATATCCTCGGAGCTCTGCGCCGATATCGAAGTGATCGACGTTGAAGACGAACTCGAAGGGGAGTTGCGAACCATTTCGATTGCAGAGATTACAACCCAGAGCCCCAGTGCGCTCCGGCGACTGATCGAGAAGGAGCACGCGTGAGGTTTCACGATCGCCACCGACGATTCGCACTCGTCCCGCGCTCCGGTTCGCTCGTCGGCATCGATGCGTCGATGCTAGCGTTCGCACGGCTCGAGCCGGGCTGGTCGCTCACGCAGCGATGCGCGATCGATCTCGGCTTTCGCCGTGACGACCGTTGGTTGATCGCGCACGGATGCGAAGTCGAGGTCGCCGGTTTGCTCGAACGGGAGAGCAGCGTCGTGCTCTGGCCGCTCGATTTTCGCTCGCTCGATCGGCAGTGCGCCGACGGAATCGAGCAACGGATTTTTCCCTGGCTGCGCGTTCAATTTTTCAACCGGCGAGCGCGCGAGGAGAGCCTGGAGATTTTCGATCCGCGGCATCGCAGCGAGGTTCTGCGCGCGCGAGAGATGCGGTTACTCGGAGTTGTCCCCTATGCTGGGCTCTACGAAGATCTCGCGCCGTATGCATACGCCGCGCGCCACATTCGCCCGGGAAAGCAGGCGGCGATCGTCGATCCGCGCGGTGCGGTCGGAGCGCTGTCATTGGAGCGCACGGGCGCGGAAGTCGCACTCGATCTCGGTGATGCCGATGCAGTCGCGTTTGCCGCACGATGGCTTGACATCGACGCGAAGCCCGTCGATCGCGCGCGCGTGTACGACGTGACCGTCGCGCGGCATGCAGCCGATATCCCTGCGGCGCGCGTGCGCGTCTTGCGTGACGGTGGCGAGCAGGGAGATGCTTCGCTGCCGATCGTCGTCTCGTTGCCGCCGGCGATTACCGTTTCATTCGATCCCGATGATGGGCCGACGGCGAGTACGCTCGGTATTTCGATCGTCGGAGATGCCGTCAGCGCACGCCCCAGCGTGCTCCACGAGCCCGCGCCGCAGGGCGGCTCTTCGGGGCGCATTGCGATGCTCGTGCGCGAAGATGCGCTGACGAACCCCGATGCCGATACTGCGGCAATGCGCGTTTTGGCGCGCCGGCTCGAACGGGAGGGTTTCGAGGTCGGTATCTTTCCGGTCGGCGCGCGCGCCGATATCGCACCATACGATCTCGTGCACGCATGGGGAAGCGAGGTCGCTGCCGCCGCACTCGTGCTGTTGCAAGCGCTCCCGGCGATGCCGCTGGTCGCCTCGCTCGCGATCGACGACCCGCGTGGCGAGAGCTTCTCGGGGCCGAAGGCAGCAAAAGCGGTCTATGGGAACGTCAACGACGCGGCGATGTTCGATCTCTATTTCGCTGCGCTCGGCGCGCGCGCGCTCTCGATCGAGAATGCCGCACCAGAGCGAGAGTTTGATCCACGCCCCGCCACCGAGGCGGCCGTGCGGGCGCTGCTCGAGCGCTGCGACGTCGCCCTGCTCTCCTGCCCGGCCGAGGAACAATTGCTCCGGAGTCGCTTCGGCTGGGCGGGAAGCACGATCGCCGTTCCCGCGCTCGCGGAGGGCGCTCCGCGCTGCGAGGACGCCGAGGTACTTGCGGGTGGCGAGGAGTTCGTACTCTGCGATCTTCCGGTCGAGGGGCGCTCGAATCAGATCGCACTGGCCCTCGCGGCGAAGAAGCGCGGTATCCCCGTCCTCTTTACCGGCCCGGTGCTCGACCACCAGTGGTTCCAGAGCCTCATCGAGGCTCTGGGGGTCGGCTCGCTCTGGATTCCGCAGCGTCACCTGAATCTCGCGAACCATGCATGGCTGCGCGCCCGCGCGCGGGTCGTCGCCGACTGCTCGTGGGCGGGGCGCGGAGCCCATAATGTGGTCGCCGCCGCGGCAACCGGCGCCTTTCCCCTGCTCTCGAGCTCCGGGTACGGTCGCGAGCTCTTCGGCACCCTCGCCGAGGTGGTCGACCCCGGGGATCACGGAGCGATCGAGGAGGGGCTCGTACGGGCCTGGGAGCGCGCCCCAACCGAGCGGGAGCGCCTCCGCTCCCACGTCCGGGTCGCCTTCGACCAGACCACCGCCTTTATCGCCTGCGTCACGGCCTATCAGCTCGCCGGCGAGCGGGCGCAGAGCCGTCGCTCTGCTGGCTAAACTGCCCTTCGTACGACGCCGATGATTAGAGAAGAGTACTCAAGGGGGTTTTCACATGGATGTCACGTCTGCGGCGGCCGTTGCGTCGCCACCGATAGCCGCCGGTAGCGTCGGCCTCTCAGGAGCGAGCGGCCTTCCGGCTCAAGGAGTCGCTGAAGGTGCGCCGCTTGAAGGCGCGACACCGAGCGTTGCGAGCGTTCCGCCCGCTCCGTCGGGACCGGTTGCAACACCGAATTCTTCGGGCGCTCCACCCTCGGTGGGTTTCGGCCCCGCACCGGCGAGCGGCGACGGAAAGGTTGTTTCCTCGGTCGCGCGCTTCTTTGGGCCGCCCACGAATCCCCAACCAGTGACGCTCAACGTTTCCTATCGCGTCTTACATCATCCCAATGAAATCGTCACCGTCTTCTCCGATCCGCGAACGAATCAGGAAGTCGCGCAATTTCCTCCGGAGATTCTTATCGGTATCGCCGAATTTTTCGACCAGCACCAAGGAG